>DASVPL010000255.1:0-10741 GCA_036382905.1 Thermoleophilaceae bacterium
GGGTGAGGCCCGGGCGTGCCGGCGTCCAGCGCGCTCGCGCCACGCGCTCCGACCTGCGGCCGGGCAAGGCGAACATCCGGGTGCTTCGACGCTAGTCGTCCTCGATTGGAGCCTTTTGCCGCGTATAGCCGGCTAAGGCTCCAGTCGCTGCGCCCGCCAGCGGGAGGCGTCCGGCTCCGAGCGCAGAATCACCCCCGTGGTGGTCGTCCTCGGCATAGATCCCGGTGCTGCAAGCACCGGTTACGGCGTCGTCGTCTCGAGCGGGGGCCGCATGGCCGCGCTCGACGGTGGCGTCATCGAGACGTCGGCCGACGAGCCGCTCGAGCGCCGGCTCACGCGCATCCACGCGCAGGTCTGCGACCTGATCGCCGAGCACGCGCCCGCGGCAATGGCGGTCGAGGACATCTTCTTCGGCCAGAACGTGCGCACCGCGTTCTCGGTCGGTCAGGCGCGCGGGGTCGTCCTGCTGTCGGCCGGTATGGCTGGGGTCCCGTGCTACTCGTACACGCCGCAGGCGGTCAAGTCCGCGGTGTGCGGGTCCGGTCGGGCGGAGAAGGGGCAGGTGCAGCGGATGGTCGGCGCCCTGCTGTCGCTGCCGGAGCCGCCCGAGCCCGATCACGCGGCCGACGCGCTGGCGGTCGCCATCTGCCACGCCAACGGCGTCGCCATGCGCACCGCGGTGGGGAGCGCGTCGTGATCGCGTCGGTGCGCGGCGAGGTGATCGTGCGGCGCCCGGACCACGTGGTGGTGGAATGCGGCGGGGTCGGCTACCGGCTGGCGGTGTCGGCCAACACGCTGAAGGCGGTGCCGCGGGTGGAGGAGGAGATCCGGCTCCACACGCACCTCGTGATGCGCGACGACGGCATGCACCTCTTCGGGTTCGCCTCGGAGCCCGAGCGCGAGCTCTTCCTGATGCTGATCGGCGTGCAGAGCGTGGGCCCGAAGGTCGCGCTCGCCGTGCTCTCCGGCGGCACGCCACGCGAGCTGCTGAGCGCGATCGCGGGCGGCGACTCGGCTCGCTTCCAGGCCGTCCCCGGCATCGGCAAGCGCACCGCGGAGAGGATCATCGTCGAGCTGCGCGAGAAGGTCGCGGGGGCGACGAGCGGCGACGAGATCGTCGTCACGCGCGCCGACGACCCGCGCTCGCTCGCGCGCGAGGGCCTGCTCGGCCTCGGGTTCACGGTCCAGGAGGCCGACCAGCTGCTCGACAGCGCCCGCGGCGAGACGGCGGAGGACCTGATCGCCGAGGCCCTGCGAGGCGCGCGTTGAGCGGCATCAAGACCCCCGGGGCCGAGGCGCTGCGCGACGAGGCCGAGCCTGCCCGCATCGGCGCGGCCGCGGCGGCGCCGCCGGACGAGGAGCTCGACCGGTCGCTGCGCCCGAAGCGGCTCGAGGACTTCGTCGGTCAGCCGGCCGTCAAGGAGCAACTAGCCGTGTTCGTCGCGGCCGCTCGCGCGCGCGGGGAGCCGCTCGACCACGTGCTGCTCGCGGGCCCGCCGGGTCTCGGCAAGACCTCGCTGGCGCAGATCGTCGCGTCGGAGCTCGACGTCCCGTTCGTGCAGACCGCCGGCCCCGCCCTCGAGCGCAAGGGCGACATCGCCTCGTTCCTCACCGCCCTGGCGCCCGGCGCGGTCTTCTTCGTCGACGAGATCCACCGCCTCCCGCGCGCGCTGGAGGAGACGTTCTACCCCGCGATGGAGGATCGCCGCCTGCCGATCACCGTCGGCCAGGGCGCCGGCGCGCGCGTGGTCACGCTCGACCTCCCGCCATTCACGATGATCGGCGCCACCACCCGGGCGGGACTGCTCACCACGCCGCTGCGCGACCGCTTCGGCGTGACCCACCGGCTCGAGCTCTACCCACCCGAGGAGCTCGCGCGGATCGTGCTGCGCTCGGCGAGCATCCTGGGGGTCGAAATCGACACACCCGGCGCCGAGGCGATCGCGGCCCGCTCGCGCGGCACGCCGCGCGTAGCCAACCGCCTGCTCAAGCGCGTACGCGACTACGCCGAGGTGCGCGGCGCCGGTCGCATCGATGCCGCCGTGGCGCGCTCCGCGCTCGAGCTCCTGGAGGTCGACGAGGCCGGGCTCGACCGGCTCGACCGCGAGATCCTCAGGACCATCTGCGAGAAGTTCGAGGGCGGCCCGGTCGGGCTCTCGACGCTCGCGGTCGCGGTCGCCGAGGAGGCCGACACGCTCGAGGACGTCTACGAGCCCTACCTACTCCAGAAGGGGCTGATCAAGCGCACGCCGCGCGGTCGCGTGGCCACGGCGTCCGCCTGGGAGCACCTGGGGCTGGAGCGCCCACGCGGCGCGGCGAGCCTGTTCTGAGTGTGGGTCGCCGCCGCACAGAAAACGTTTAGGCATGACGGCCTAACCTCTAGGCGTCCATGCCGAACTTCATCTGCCCGAACTGCGGCAAGCGCAGCACCGCGGCCGAGCGGACGGCCGGCTTTCGCAGCCACGCCCGCGGCTGCGCCAACTGCGGCTTCGGCTTCCTCTTCGAGCTGCTCGACGACTACTACCCCGCGCCCAACGCCGCGTTCTTCGTGTGTGATGCGCAGGCCCAGGTGATCGCGGCGGGCCGCGGCGCGCGCGAGCTCACGGGGCTCGGCGACGTCGACGTGATGGGTCGCCCGGTCCGCGAGGTGCTTGGGCTCGAGTTCGAGAACGGCTCGGACCACATCGGCACGGCGCTCGAGTGGGGCGTGCGCGTGCTCGACAAGCCCGTCGTGGTGCACGCGGAGGGCGACCGGCCCGAGCCCGCCAAGGCTGACATCTTCCCGGCTTACGACGAGGACGGCGGGCTCCTCCTCGTGCTCACGCCGAAACTGTGACCGACCGCCGCCGCAACCTGATCATCCTCGGCATCGTGGGCGTGCTGCTCACGCTGGCGGCCCTGGTGATCCTCCCGCCGTCGCCGGTGTCGAAGGAGACGCGGCTGGGCCTCGACCTGAAGGGCGGAGTCGAGCTCGTCTACCAGGCCCGGCCCACGCCCAAGGCGCCGAAGATCACGCCGGAGGCGATCAACGACGCGATCTCCACGATCCGCAAGCGCACCGACTCGCTGGGCGTCTCCGAGCCCGAGATCCAGCGCGCCGGCGAGAACGAGATCTCGATCGGGCTGCCGGCGGTCAAGAACGCCGCCCGCGCGGAGGAGCAGGTCGGCACCACGGCGCAGCTCCAGTTCTACGACTGGGAGCCGAACGTCCTGGGCAACCCGTACCAGCCGATCAACGACTTCGTCCAGGCGGTGGAGCTCGGCGCGGCGTCCAAGCCGCGCGCCGAGGACATCGACATCCCGGCCGGAGGCGCGTCGGACGCGATCGAGAAGCGCTTCGGCGGCGACAAGGCGAAGATCCGCGCCTACTACGACGGCCAGAACGACTCGGTCGGCGACAAGTACTACGTCTTTGGGGCGAACAAGCAGCTGATCCGGCCCGGCGGCGTCGGGCCCACGGAGGGCGACCTCTCGGACCGCAACGACGCCACGGCGTTCTACGGGTCCTGCAGCGAGATCGCCGAGGACTTCTCGCCCACGGCCGCGCGCCCGCGCGAGCCCGAGAAGGCGGCCGCCGACGAGAAGGCGAAGCCCGCGAAGGACACCGCCTGCCCGCAGACGATGGACAAGCTGGTCGGCCAGCCCGGCGCCCCCGGGAACGGCAGCCGTGTCGTGAAGGTGCCGCGCGGCATCGTCGTCGTCAAGGCCGAGGAGCCACAGGGGGCCACCGCGCGCACGCCGCCGCAGTACTTCGTGATCGAGGACGACTCCGAGCTGTCGGGCTCCGAGATCGAGAACCCGGAGCAGAACTTCGACCAGCAGACCCAGGAGCCCATCGTCACGATGGAGTTCACGGACACCGGGAAGAAGGCGTTCGCCCGGGTCACGAAGCGGATCGCCGAGCGCGGGCAGTCCACGCTGCCGCAGCCGGGCAGCAAGCCCGAGGACCGCTTCCAGCGCTTCATGATCTCGCTGGACGGCCAGATCGTCTCGCTGGCGACGATCGACTTCCTGCGCAACCCCGAGGGGATCGATGGCGAGACCGGCGCCCAGATCAACGGCATCGGCAACATCGAGGACACGCAGGACCTCGCGAACAACCTGCGGATCGGCGCGCTGCCGGTCTCCCTCAAGCTGATCTCGAAGACGCAGGTGTCGGCCACGCTCGGCCAGCAGGCGCTCGACCAGGGCCTGTTCGCGGCGGGGATCGGCCTGATCCTCACGCTCCTGTTCCTGATCGCGTTCTACCGCGTGCTCGGCGTGATCGCCGGCTCCGCGCTCGTGATCTATGCGGTCTTGCTGTTCGCGCTCGTGAAGCTGATCCCGATCACGCTCACGCTCCCGGGCATCGCCGGCCTCGTCCTCACATTGGGGGTGGCCGCCGACGCGAACATCGTCATCTTCGAGCGCGTCAAGGAGGAGGCGCGCGCGGGGCGGACGATCCCGGCCGCTATCGCGAACGGCTACACGAAGGCGCTGCGCACGATCATCGACGCGAACGTCGTGACGATCGGCGTCGCGTTCATCCTCTTCACGCTCGCGACCTCGACCGTCAAGGGCTTCGCGTTCACGCTCGGCATCGGCACGCTCGTGTCGCTGTTCACGGCGGTGCTCGCCACCTCGGCGATCCTCGGCACGTTCTCGCGCTCGCGGGTGCTCGGCTCGCGCTACGCGATCGGGATCGGCAAGCGCGAGAGCGAGTGGCGCTTCGACTTCACCGGCATGTCGAAGTGGTTCTTCTCGATGTCGGGCATGATCCTGCTGGCCGGTGCGCTGGCGGTGGCGGGACTCGGCGTGAACTTCGGCATCGACTTCGAGTCGGGCACGCGCATCACCACGCCGCTCGAGCGCAAGGCGAGCGTCAGCGACGTTCGCGACACCCTCGACCCGCTCGGCTACTCCGACGCGAAGATCCAGGAGGTCGAGGACCCCGAGCTGGGCGAGAACATCGTGCAGATAGCGACCCAGCAGCTCGAGCCCGAGCGGGTCACCGTGGTGCAGCAGGCGCTCGACCGCGACTTCGGCGTCACGAACTTCTCGAGCACGTCGGTCGGCCCGACGTTCGGGCAGCAGATCGCGCGCACCGCGGCCATCGCGATCGTCGCGTCGCTGATCCTGATCTCGATCTACATCGGGCTCAGGTTCGAGTTCAAGTTCGCAGTGCCGGTGCTGATCGCGCTGGCGCACGACCTGCTGATCACGGCGGGTGTGTACGCACTGACGGAGCGGGAGGTGAATACGGCGACCGTGGCCGCGCTGCTCACTATCTTGGGCTACTCGCTCTACGACACGATCATCGTGTTCGACCGAATACGCGAGAACGTGCCGCGCATGCCGCGGGCGACCTTCTCTCAGATCGTGAACCGCTCTATGAGCGAGGTGCTCACGCGCTCGATCGTCACGAGCTCGTCGACGCTGATGCCGATCGTCGCGCTGATGGTCTTCGGCGGCGCGACGCTCCAGGACTTCGGCTTCGCGCTGCTGATCGGCGTGGCGTCCGGTACGTACTCGTCGGTGTTCATCGCCGCGCCGGTGCTCGTGCACTGGAAGGAGCGCGAGCGGGTCTACAGGCGCCGGCGCCGGATGATCATGGACGAGCACGGCGGCGAGGTGCCCCCGTTCGCGGACATCGGGGCACCGGGCGAGGACGTCGAGCCCGAGCACAAGGCGGGCCGGGTCGAGCGCGCGGCCGCCACGCGGCGCCAGCGCCGGGCGGCCAAGGCCGCCGAGCAGCGAGCGCGGCAGACCTCGCGGCCCGAGCCGGCGGCGGCGGATGAGCCCGCGGCGGGCGGCCGGCCGGTGCCCGAGCGCGGGGCGGAGGAGGTCGTGGCCCCGGTCGCGACCGAGGACCCGGCGGAGATCCCGCCCTCGCCGGCGGCGGAGGCCGCGGCAGCTTCGGAGGCCTCGGAGGCGGAGCCGGTGGCCGACCCGAGCGGCGTGCGAGCACGCGCAGCGGCGCGTGCGGCGGCCCGCCGAGGCACGAGCACGCGGCCCGCGCCCAAGCGCGACGGTGACGGCGACGGGTCGGGCGGCGCTGATGGTGCCGACGGCTCGGATGGCGGCAACGGCGGCGGGCTCGGGTCGTCCTCGAAGCCCGACAACAAGCGACGCAAGAGGCACGGCCGCCGATGAGCATGCTCGTCTGGGTCATGATGGCCCTGGCCGTCTGGCACTTCACGGTCTTCCTGCCCGACTACTTCTGGGGCGGCATCGTGGGGGCGCTGCTCTGCGCGATCTTCGGCGCGGCGCTCATCGGCTTCCTGATCTCGGGCCTGTCCGTGCCCGGCCGCCACGACACCGATCTGGCCCAGGCGCTCGTCGCGCTGCCCGGCACCTTCGCCGGCCTCGCGTTCGCGTACCTGTACGGGCGCGCGCAGGACCGCAAGGCGGACATCGAGCGCCTGCCGCTGTAGCGGCGACGCCGCTCGGCGGCGCGCGAGCTCCCGCGGCGCCGCGCTGACCGCCCTTCGGCTCCGCCCCGCCGTGACCGGCGTTCGTGCCTTCCGTCCGGCTCCGGACCGACCATGGCCGGATGCCTTCGCAAGCCGCGCGCTGGACCTGCAAGCCCTACTCGGTGGCAGCCGCCGAGCGGATCGCGCACGATCTGGACGTATCCCCGCCCGTCGCCACGGTGCTCGTCCGGCGCGGATACGCCACGCCCGAGGCCGCGCGGGAGTTCATCGAGGCGGGTGACCGGCACAATCCGCGCGCGTTCGCGGGGATCGATGTCGCATGCAGCCTCATCCTCGACCACGTGCGGCGCGGGTCGCCGATCGTGGTCCACGGCGACTACGACGTCGACGGCGTCTGTTCGACCGCGATCGTGCTCGGCGTGCTGCGCCGCCTCGGCGCCGACCCGCGCTGGCACATCCCCGCGCGCGAGGACGGCTACGGGCTGTCGACGGCGACGGTCGAGCGGCTCGCCGCGAGCGGCGCGGGCCTGATCGTCACGACGGACTGTGCGGTCGGCGCGGTGGAGGAGGTGGCGCGTGCGCGCGAGCTGGGGGTGGACGTGGTCGTCACCGACCACCACCGGCCCGGCGAGGTGCTGCCCGACTGCCCGATCGTCCACCCGGTGATCTGCGGCTACCCGTTCCCGGACCTGTGCGCCGCCGGGGTCGCGCACAAGCTCGCGGAGGCGCTCCTGACCAGGGCGGGGGCCGACCCGGCGGGCGCGGATGCCGACCTCGACCTGGTCGCCCTCGCGACGGTCGCCGACGTGGTGTCGCTCACCGGCGAGAACCGCCGGCTCGTCCGCGACGGCCTGCGCGCGATGGCTCGCACCGAGCGCCCCGGGCTGCGCGCGCTGATGCGCGTCGCGTCGGTCGATCTCGGCGGCGTGACCGAGCACGCGCTCGGGTTCCGGCTCGGACCGCGGCTGAACGCGGCGGGGCGGCTCGCGCGCGCGGAGGCCGCCCTCGAGCTGCTGATGACGCGTGACGAGGGACGCGCCGAGGAGGTCGCGCGCGAGCTCGACGAGCTCAACCGGCGCCGTCAGGACACCGAGACCCGCATCCTCTTCGGCGCCGAGGCCGCGCGGGCCGAGCACCCGGATGCGCCGGCGTACGTGCTCGCGGGGGAGGGGTGGCATCCCGGCGTGATCGGGATCGTGGCCTCGCGGATGGTCGAGCGCTACCACCGCCCGTGCGTGATGATCGCCCTCGACGGCAACGACGGGAAGGGGTCCGGGCGCAGCATCTCCGCCTTCGACCTGCACGCCGGGCTCGGCGCCTGCGCCCCGCACCTGCGCCGGTTCGGAGGCCACCGTGCCGCGGCCGGGCTCGAGATCGACGCGGGGGCCGTCGACGCCTTCCGCGACGCCTTCATCGCCCACGCCTCCACGAAGCTCTCGCCGAGCGACCTCGTGCGCGTGGAGCGGATCGACGCGGTGGTGGGCGCCGACGCCGTCGGTACCGCCCTCGCCGAGGAGCTCGAGCGGCTCGGACCGTTCGGGCACGGCAACCCGCAGCCGGCGCTGCTCGTGCCGGCCACGCGCGTGAGCGAGGTGCGCGGGATGGGGGACGAGGACCAGCACTCGCGGCTCACGATCGCCTCGGGCGGGGGCGCGCGGGCCCGTGCGGTGGCGTTCCGCACGTCGCCGGGGGCGCTGAACGCGGAGCCGGACGCGCGCTACGACGCCGCCGTGCGCCTCGAGCTCAACGAGTGGAACGGCACCGTGGAGCCGCGCCTGGTGGTGCGGAGCCTGTGCCCGACCGAACGCGGCGACTGCCGGCCGCTACTGGCCGAGGACGACTTCTGGACCGAGTTCGCGCGCGAGCTCGAGGCGGAGCCCGGCGGCTTCGCCAACCATCCCGCCGCTCCGGCAGCGCCGGCCCCCGGGGCCTCCGCCCCACACACCGCGGCTGCGCCCCCGCCGGCGCCCGGCGGCTTCGCCGAGCACCCCGCCGGTGCCGTGCCCGCCGGCGCGGCTCCGCGGACCGTGCGCGACCGGCGCGGTGAGGGGTTCGCGGGCGTCGCCGGTGACGTGCTTTCGAGCGGCGAGTCCGTGGCGATCCTCTGCGCGGACGTCGCGCGGCGGCGCCCGGGACTGGAGGCGATCGTGGCCGGCATCGCGCGTGCCGTGAGCGGCGGCCACGAGGATGAGAGCCGCTGCCCGGCGCTCATCTCCTGGGACGCGCTCGCCGCCGACCCCGCTTGCGCACGCGAGCACGCCCACCTGATCGCACTCGACCCGCCGCGCACGCTGGCCGGCGAGCACCTGCTGGCTACGGCGCCCGCGCCGGCCGGCGGCGGCTTCGTCCACCTCGCCTGGGGCGCCGCGGAGGCCGAGTTCGCGCTGGCCAGCGCGCGACACGACCTGGACCTGCGCCCGCACGCGACCGCGATCTACCGCGACCTGCGCGCGACCGGGCCGTGCGCCGGCCGCCAGCTCGAATCGCTGCTGCGAGGCCCCGGCCCGCATCCGCGCGCGGCTGCTCTGTGTGCCCGCGCGATGCGCGTGCTGGTGGAGCTGGGACTGGCGGCCTGTGAGCCGACACCGGCGGGCGGCTTCGCTGCGCGCGTGAGCGAGGCGGCCCGCACGGAGCTCGACCGCTCGCCGACCTACCGCGCCAGCGCGCAGCGCCTGGCCGAAGCCGAGCGCGAGCTCGCGGCCGCGGCGGCGATAAGCCGCGCGGCCTGACCGAGCGAGCCGCCCGCAGCGGCCTGACCGAGCGGGCCGCTTTGGCGACCGGTCGCTTTCGTCCGCCGGCCGCGTCGCCACACCTTCGGCAGCAACCGAAGGGTTGAGTCGACATTCCTGACTTTGCCACCCATACGGAGGCAAAGTCAGGACTGTCGGGTCTGCGGCCGCCGTGGCCGCGCCGGCGGTCGGGGCCGAATGTGGCCCGCCGCCGCCCCCGGCGGCCGTCAGGCGCCGAAGGCGTCGATCACGTCGCGGATTCGCTCGCCGGCGCGGCCGCCGCCGTATAGGTCGGGGTGGTCCGCCGGCGGCGGGCGGTCGAGCGCCGCCTGCGCCGCCGCGGCGTCGAGGTCCACGAGTACGTTCCAGCCGGTCTCGACCGTCTCGACCCACTCCGTCGTGTCGCGCAGCGTCACGCACGGCACCTCGACGAGGTACGCCTCCTTCTGGAGCCCACCGGAGTCGGTGACCACCGCGCGGGCGCCGATGGCGAGCGCCAGCAGCTCCACGTAGCCGACGGGGGCCGAGAGATGCACGCCCGGCGCCTCCTCGAGCGCGGCGAGCAGCCCGGCGGCCTCCAGCCGCGCCCGCGTGCGCGGGTGCACCGGGAACACCAGTGGCCGCGGCAGCGAGAGCAGCAGCTCCACGAGCATCGCGAGCCGCTCCGGCGCGTCCACGTTCCCGGCGCGGTGGGCGGTTACGAGCAGATAGCCGCCCGGCTCGACGCCGAACCCCTCGAGCACGTCGCTGCGCGACCGCGCGACCCGCGCCGTCGCCAGCGCGACGTCAGCCATCGCGTCGCCCACCAGGTGCACGCCCGCCTCGATCCCCTCGCGAGCGAGGTTCGCGATCGCCGTCTCGGTCGAGCACAGGAGCAGGTCGCTCGCGTGGTCGGTCAGCACCCGGTTCAGCTCCTCCGGCATCGCTCGGTCGAACGAGCGCATCCCGGCCTCCACATGCGCCACCGGCACCCGCGCCTGTGCCGCGGCCAGCGCGCCCGCGAGCGTCGAGTTCGTGTCGCCGTAGACGAGGACGAGCGCCGGCTCGATCTCGCGCAGAACCCCCTCGAGCGCCTCGAGCATCCGCGCGGTCTGCACGGCTGCGGCCCCCGAGCCAACCCCGAGCTGGCGATCGGGCGCCGGGATCGGCAGCTCGTCGAAGAACACCCGCGACATCTCGTCGTCGTAGTGCTGGCCGGTGTGCACCAGCACCTCGTCGTGGTGCTCGCGCAACAGCCGCGAAACCGCTGCCGCCTTCACGAACTGAGGGCGGTTTCCCACGACGGTCGCGACGCGCATCAGGCGGCCGGTACAGTAGCGGCGCCAGTGGCCGTCCCCCTCTTCGCGAGCTCGCTCGAGCCCCACCACGACGCGCTGGTCGAGCGGATGGCGGCCGTGGTTCGCTCGGGCCGCTACATCCTCGGCCCGGAGGTTCGCGCCTTCGAGGACGAGTACGCGACGTACCTCGGCGCCCGCCACTGCGTGGGGGTGGCGAACGGCACCGACGCGCTGACGATCGCCCTGCGGGCGCTCGGGGTCGGCCCCGGCGACGAGGTCGTGTGCCCGTCGTTCACCTTCTACGCGACCGCCGAGGCCATCG
>DASVPL010000256.1:0-7069 GCA_036382905.1 Thermoleophilaceae bacterium
CGCCGACGCGGCCGGGCTGACCAACGTGACCACACGCGAGCTCGACCTCGAGTCGATCGACGAGGCCGCCGACGCCTACGACGCGGTGCTCTGCCGCGAGGGGCTGATGCTCACGAGCGACCCGGCCCGAGCGAGCGCCGAGATCGCGCGCGTCCTGCGCCCGTCCGGCCGCTTCGCGCTCTCGGTCTGGGGACCGCGCGAGCGCAACCCGTGGCTCGGGCTGCTCCTCGACTCCGCCGGCGCCGTGCTCGGCGTGCCGGTGCCGCCGCCCGGCGTGCCGGGACCGTTCTCTCTCTCGGACCGCGACCGGCTCGCGGCCGTGCTGGCCGGCGCGGGGCTTGCCGAGGTGCAGGTCGACGAGGCGTCGGTCCCGCGGAGCGCGGGGTCGTTCGAGGAGTGGTGGCAGCGCACCGTGGCGCTGGCGGGCCCGCTCGCGAAGATGCTCGAGTCGCTGCCGCCGGAGACGCGCGACGCGATCAGGCAGCGCGCCGAGGAGGCGGTCCGGCCGTTCGCGACGGCGGACGGCGGGCTGGAGTTCCCGGGCGTGGCGCTGGTGGCGTCGGGGCGCGCCGCCTGAGCGTCAGCAGCGCTCGAGCGCGCGGGCGTAGAAGCGCAGGTACTCGTCGTAGTGGGCGTGCCAGTAGTCGGCCTCGTGGCCGCCGGCCCAGGTGTGCTTCTCGACGCCGAGCGTTTGCGCAAGCACCTGGGAGGCGGCGGCGAAGGGGTCCTCGTCGCCGCTGTCGAGCCAGGCCGGTCGCCGCAGGCGCCGTGCACGAGCGAGCGCGATCACGTCGTGGCGAGCGAAGTCCTCAGCGTCGTCGAACGCGCCCGGAGCCGTTTCGCCCGCGCTCGCCCAGATCGCGGGCGAGTGGCCGCCCACCGCGCAGAAGCGCGAGGGCGAGTGCAGAGCGATGTCGAAAGCGCCGAAGCCGCCCATCGAGATCCCACCGATCGCCACCCGGCGTGGATCGGCCCGGAGCCGGCGGACCGCCTGTGGAATCACCTCGCGGACCACGTAACGACCCCACGCCCCCCCGCGGCGGTCGTGCCAGTAGGAGTGGTCGCCGCCGTCGGGGAAGACGACCGCCGGCGCGCGCGGGCCGAGCGCGCGGAGCGCGTCCAGGAAAGCGCCGTTCACGTTGCTCTCGGCACCGCCCTTGCCACGGCCGTGCAGGAAGACGAGCAGCGGCGGCCGCCGCCGCGAGTCCGGCGGAGTGACACCGACCTGACTCAGAGTCCGCCCGGCGTACCGGCTGTCGATCTCGTAGCGGACGACACTCGTGCCGTGCGCTTCGGGATCCCCGGTCCGGACCTCGCCGCCACCGCCGCACCCCGCCGCGAACAGGCCCGCGACGCACACGACGACGGGCGCGTGCGATCCGAGTCTCCGTCTGCGCCCCTTCAGGGTGTTGGCGGCCCGCACATCATGGATTCGGCGCGAGGGCGACGACCGTGAGTCCGCCCTCGGGGCGACCGTCGGCGTCCCACTGGGCCCCGTGGAGGACGGTCGCGCTGTACTTGCGGATGTTCGAGTGGTCGAATCCGAGCACGAGATTGGTCGCGGCCTTCGGACTCGCCTCGAGCTCGGCCGCCGCCACGAGGCGATCCCCTGCGAACAGCCCCTTCCCGAGACCCGCGCTTCCGGCGAAGGAGCCCTTCAGCAGCTCGGTCGGCTCGACCTCCCTGCCACTGCGCCCGGGGTACAGGGTCACCTCACCCGGCGCCGCCCTGGAAAACCCCGCGAACTTGCGGCGCTTGCCCAGGTACGCGCGCACCATTGCCTCGATCTGCTTGCCGGGCGCCGGGTCGAAGGCCCAGACGACGATCCGCGGACCCTTCTTGCCCAGCGCGCGTGTGAGGATGGACTTCCGCCAGAGGCCGGTCAGCCGGTCCGGGTCGAGCGGATCGCCGGGAGCGCCGGAGCCTCCGCCGCCGGAGCCTCCCCCGCCGGAGGGCGGCGGGTTGGTCGTCGTCGTCAGGATCATGATGTTGCGCTGAGCCTCGTGCTGCTCGTTCGGCACGTCGAAGCTCCCGGTCGGCGGCGTGACGCTCTCCGGGAACGCGCGCAGCACGAGGCAGCGATGGCCGGGGCCGTTCACCGCGCCAGCCGTCGACGACGGGGTCCAGTCGAAGGTCGCCTCGCCGCCGGCGGTGGTCGCGACAGGCTCGGGCCCCTGTATGGCGAGGGTGCGGAAACGCAGGTTGCCCGGATCGATCCGGACCGTCCCGCTCGACGGGCTGAGAACCAGGCTCGGGTCGCCCACATAGACCTCGGCGACGATCAGCTCGGACACGACCGGTTCGTCCTGGACGTGAACGCGGATCTTGACCTGATTCGTCCCCTGGACCGCGAGGCCGGGATGCGCCGGAATGTCGATGTCGGGGCTCAGCCACCACGGCGCCGGGCTTGGGCTCGCGCCCCCGTCCAGGGCCTGATCCTCAACGTAAACCGAGATGTCGCTGCCATACGCCATTGCCACCGCTCCAGTTAGCTTGCGCGCGAGCGTATGGACGTAGGACGGCCGCTGTCAAGGCGCCAGCCGTCCCGCGCTCTTAGCTAGCTGGAGCGCTTCCTCGCCTTGATCGAGCGCGACGCGCTCGGCCCCTTGCCGTTCGAGGCGGTGAGGCCGAGCACCTTCGCCCCCGCGCCGACCTTGCTCGAGACGCGCTTCAGGGTGAACGAGCGCCGTTTGGCGTCGAGCACTTCAGCCACCCGCCGGCCGTCGCCGACCATCACGTAGACCGCGTGGCGGAAGCCGGACGAGCTCGGCTTCCAGCTCACCGTCAGCCGCGACACCTTCCGCCGGGTGGCACTCGCCGCACAGGTCCTCGGTCGTGAAGATCGCGACCTTGTCGCCCGAGTGCGCCCCGCCCGGCGCCGACTTGACCAGCGGCTCGTCGGTCGTGCCGGGGTTGGAGACGCGTCCTCGGGCGCCCGCTTAAGGCGCCACAAAGCTCTTGGCGCCAAGGATCCTGTCGCCGCGGGTACAGTCCGCCGCCGTTCGCAGTTAAACGGACAGGGGACAGGGGGCAGGGCATGCAGGGGCGACTCTCGGCGTTCACGGCTGCGTTCATCGCGGCTGCGGTATTCGGCACCTTCGCGGCCTCTGCCGCGGCGCAGCTCAAGCAGGATCCGATCATGAACTCGACCCAGCCGGTCGCCTCGAACGTGTACTTCCAGCAGACGGCCGCGCAACTCGACAACCTCGAGGCCAACGGGGAGCGGCTGGTCGATTTCGAGCCCGACGGCACCGACGCGAGCGGCGACACGCTGTTCACGGTGGCGACCGTCGTACCGTCCGGCCCAGCGTGGGAAGGGTTCAACTTCAGCTCGTCCCCCGCACCCGCGGGCACGGCCCTCCCGAGCACGGATGGGAGCGTTCGCCCCTTCGACCTGGAGTACTACCTGCGCAACTCCTCGGGCGATCCGACCGCGGATCCCACCCCCCGGGCGGGCTACCTCGGCGTGGAGAACACCGGTCCGTTCGAGCGCAAGTGGCGGGTGCTGCGCCGCCGGACCCCAGGGACGCTGAAGGACTGGGTGATCAAGAACAAGATGAGGATCATCGACCTGGACTCCTACCGCGGCGGCTCCGCTTCGAACGCCCTGGTCATCCAGAACACCGGCTCGATCGCCCGCAAGTGGTGGTTCTACGTGAACGTGACGACGTCGTACATCAACGCGCGGGCGAAGGAGAAGAAGGCGGCGATCACCGACCTCGAGCCACTGAGGAATGGGCGCTACAGCGTCGTGATGGAGCGCTCGAGCCTCAGGCCGTACTACCGCGTGAACAAGACGGCGGCCCAGATCGTGGACTTCGCGGTCCAGAAGAACGACCGCATCGCCGACATCGATCCCGAGCCGGACGCGCCCGGGAAGTACTCGGCGGTGTTCATTCCGAACGGCTGAGCCGCTCATGGGCGGTACTGGACTCGAACCAGTGACCCCCTGCTTGTAAGGCAGGTGCTCTAGCCAGCTGAGCTAACCGCCCGGGCCGGTCGAGTCTAGAGTCCGGCGCGATGCAGATCGCGAGGCTCAGCGAGGTCGAGGCGTTCACCACGCTCGACGGGTCCACCATCCGCGAGGTGGCCGGCCCCGCCTGGACGGCGGCCCGCAACCAGAGCCTCGCGGAGGCCACCGTGCCGCCCGGCTCGGACACCGCCGCGCACTACCACCGCACCACCGAGGAGCTCTACTTCTTCACCGCGGGCGCGGGCCGCATGAGGCTCGGCGAGGACGAGCGCGAGGTGCGCGCCGGCGACTGCGTGGTGATCCCGCCGGGCGTGGAGCACAAGCTGCTCAATCCAGGCGGCGAGCCGCTGGTCCTGCTGTGCTGCTGCGCGCCGCCGTACAGCGACGAGGACACGGTCATCACCGAGCCGGACGCCTCGTAGGATTCCGCCGTGGATTCCAAGCGGTTCTGGCGCGCGGCGGCCGTGCAGGGGGTGCTCGTCGGCGGCCTCTTCGTGGTGCTCGCCCTCGCCCTCGACAAGGAGTTCTTCGAGGACAACGGCGCGTTCGTCGGTCCGCTGATCTGGATCGGATGCTCGCTGATCACCGGCCGCGTCCTGCACCTCCCGGTGACGTTCACGCTCTTCTGCGCCCTCGCGGGGGCCGTGGCCGGGATCGTCGTCGAGTTCGCCGCACCGCACGGGGCCGCGATCGCGGCCGCCATCGGCGTCTTCGCGGCGTCAGCCTCGGGCTACGACGAGGGGGCCGGCTCGGCCGGTCAGGCCTCGACGCCCTGAGCGTCGAGCCAGTCGCTCACGTTCGGCGGGGGCGACTGGCCCCAGGCGATGCGGGCGGCCTCGCGGATCGTGCCCTCGTCGTCGTTGCCGCCGTGCGGCTTCGTTGCCAGGAACGTGGCCACGGCGGCGGCCACCTCGGCCCCCGCGCTGTCGTGCTCGGGGTCGAGGCCCGCCACGGTTGAGCGCAGCTCCTCCCCCAGGGTGTCGCTCAGGCCGAGTGCCGGCCGGTCGTCATCCTCGTAGGCGAGGATGAGCTGGGTGCAGGCGTCGTCGACGCCCTCGGGGTCGCAGAGCACCGCCGCGCGATGCACCACCTGGGCCACGGTCACCTGAGTCACGTCCGCCATGCCACCGGTAGCTACCCGGGCGGCACCCGGCACGAAACCTGCGCGGGTACGCGAAGATCGCGCGCCTTGAAGGCTCTCGTCCTAGCCCTCCTCGCGCTCGTCCTCGCCGCGCCGGCCGCCGGCGCCGCCACCCACGAGCTCGATGCGGGTCCGCTGACCGTGCGCGTGACCGACGAGCCGTTCGCGATCGAGCTGGTGGACGAGGCCGACGGCGACGTGCTGCGCACGGTCGCTGCCCCCGGCGTCGCGGCGAGTGACCGCCGCGCGCGCTACGGCCCGCTCGGCTTCTCGTTCGACCTGCGCCAGCCGGTCGTGAGCAACGCCTACTTCGGCTACTACGTCGCGGCCGAGGCTGAGACGGTCTGGTTCCATGCCACCCGCGTGACCGCGGCCCACCCCGCCGCCGGGCGGCTCGAGCTCGACCTCGCCACCGACGACCCGCTCGGCCACCGCCTCGTCCTCACGATCGAGGCCCTGCCGCAGGGCGGGGCGCGGCTCGACTCGCGCGTCGAGGGCCCGCTCGCCGAGCGCGCCTCGCTGTCCGGCGCCGCCTTCGAGCACGCCGACGGCGAGCGCTACCTCGGGTTCGGCGAGCGCTCCAACGCCGCGGACCAGACCGGCAACCGCGTGATCTCGTGGGCCGAGGAGGGACCGTTCTCCGCCGGCAACTACGAGGACGAGCTGAACGTGGTCCTGCCGGGCTTCGTGTTCCCGACCGGCCCGACCACCACCAACTTCCCGATTCCGTGGCTCGTCTCCACCCGCGGGCTCGGCGTGCTGATCGACCAGACCGAGCGCTCGTACTTCAACCTGCTGAACGAGCGCGGGGACGCGTGGCTGGCCGAGGTCGAGTCGCCGCGGCTGCGGCTGTCGGTGTTCGCGGGCCCGCGGCCCGCCGACGTGGTGCGCCGTTACTCGGACTACGCGGGCCGCCAGCCCCGTCCCGCGCCGTGGATCTTCGGCCCGTGGTTCCAGCCGACGCTGGAGAAGGAGCCGCTCGAGCTGGCGAAGCGCTTCCGCGCGGACAACGTGCCGGTGTCGGTGGCTCAGACCTACACCCACTACCTCCCCTGCGGGGTCCACCGCGGCAACGAACAGGCCGAGCGCGAGCGCGTGGCCGATTACCACCGGCTCGGCTTCAAGATCACGACCTACTTCAACCCACACGTCTGCCTCGACTACCAGCCGGTCTACGACGACGCCGCGCGGCGCGGCCTGTTCGTGAAGAACCAGGCGGGCCAGCCGTACGTGCTGTCGAACCCGTTCACCGCCGACGAGCAGGTCTCGGAGGTCGACTTCACCCACCCCGAGGGGCCGGCGTTCTACGGGAGCCTCCTCGACGAGGCACTCGCCGCCGGCTACGACGGCTGGATGGAGGACTTCGGCGAGTACACGCCGGCCGACTCCGTCCTCCACAACGGACAGACCGGGGAGACGATGCACAACCGCTACCCGGTCGAGTACCACTGCGCCTCCACGCGCCACTCGCGTGCGAAGGCTCCGGCGGTGTTCATTCGCTCCGGGTTCCACGGGGTGCAGTCGTGCGCGCGCGTGGTCTGGGGCGGCGACCCGACCGAGGACTGGAGCTGCACCGACGGCATCTGCGCGGCCGTGCACCAGCTCCTCTCCACCGGGCTCTCCGGAATCGCCTACCAGGGCTCCGACATCGGCGGCTTCCACGCGATCGTGAACGGGCGCACCACCGACGAGCTGAACGCGCGCTGGATCCAGGTCGGCGCGATCAGCGGCGTGATGCGCACGCAGGCGAACGGCTACAGCGTGCGCTACTCGCGTGAGGACCGCTCGCAGGTGTGGCACGAGGCCGTCTACCCGATCTGGCGCCGCTGGGCGCGGCTGCGCACGCGGCTCTACCCCTACATCGCCGGAGCCTCGGCGCAGTACCAGGCGAGCGGGATGCCGATCGCCCGCCACCTGTCGCTCGCGTTCCCGGAGGACCGGACCGCCGCCGGGCG
>DASVPL010000257.1:0-14326 GCA_036382905.1 Thermoleophilaceae bacterium
TCACGCTCGACGGCGCGCGCGACAACTGGTTCGGGCCATGGCCGCCGCCGGGGATGACCGGCGAGGGCGGCAAGCCGCTGGCCGAGGAGCGGCGGCCGAGGCCGCCGGGCTAGACCCCGAGCGCCGCCGCCAGCGCGAGCATCAGCGCCGCGCCGACCGCCGTGCCCGCCGCGCCGAGCCCCCGGTGCCCGCGCGCGAACGCCTCCGGGATCAGCTCGATCGCCACGATCGCGAGCATCGCGCCCGCGGCGAAGCCGAACGAGAACGGCAGCAGCGATTCGACCTGCTCGACCGCCAGGAAGGCCGCCACGGCACCGAGCGGCTGCGGCACGCTCGTGAGCACGGCCGCCCAGAACTGGCGCCTGGTCGAGAAGCCCTCGGCCTCCATCGGCATCGCCACGCTGGTCCCCTCGGGAACGTTCTGGAGCGCGATCGCGAGGATCACGAACAGGCTGAGCCCGGCGGTGTCCGACGCGTAAGCCGTGCCGATCGCCAGCCCCTCCGGGAGGCTGTGCACGAGCAACACGAGGAACACGAGCACCGCGCGGCGGATGCCCGCGCCGCGCAGGCCGTGGTAGCCGACGTCGTGCACGCGGATCAGGCGCTTGGCGACCAGGAGGAAGACGACGCCGACGGCGAGCCCGGCGACCACGGATGCCGTCGAGCCCTCGTCGAGCGCCGGGAGCAGGAGGCCGACGATCGACGCCACGCCCATCAGGCCGACGGTGACTCCCCACATGGCCGGGCGCACGTCGCGCGCGCGGCGCACGAGCCAGCCGACCGGGAGTGCGCCGAGACCGGTGGCGAGGGCGGTGGCGCTGCCGGCGGCGAAGAGCAGCAACAGGTCCAAGGTGCGGAGCGTATGGGTGGTGTCGGAGCGCGCTATTTAGTACGATATCGGACTAATGGTGACCAAGCGCATCGGCACGGAGGGGCGGAGGGAGGCCACGGCACTCGATCGCGAGAACCTCGGCTTCCGCCTCGCGAAGGCGTCGCAGCGCTGGAACGAGCTCCTCGCGGAGCGATTCCGGCGCGACGGCTTCCCGGAGGTGAGGCCGAGCTACGGCTCGATCCTCGTTCCTCTGTTCGAGGAGGACGGCCTGCGGATGGGACTGCTCGCGGAGCGGGCGGGCCTCAGCAAGCAGACGATGACCACGATGGTCCGCCTCCTAGAACGCGACGGGCTCGTCACGCGCACGCGCGACCCCGACGACGGGCGCGCATGGCGGGTGTCGCTCACGCGGCGCTCGCACGCGTTCCGTCCCGTGGCCGAGCGCGCGCTCGAGGAGCTCCATGCGCTCGTTGGTGAGCGCCTCGGTGCGGATGAGGTCGCCAGGTTCCAACGATTCCTGGAGGAGGTCCAGTCGCTATGAGGTCACGCACCGTAACCGCCGTCTTCACCGCCCCGCCGGAGCGGGTCTTCGGCTACATGTCCGACATCGAGAACCTGCCGCGCTGGGCGACCGAGTTCGCCCGCGAGCTGAAGGTCGTCGACGGCCGGCACGTGGTCGTCAACGGGCTCGGGGAGTTCGTGTTCGAGATCCGGGCGGACGCGGACACCGGCGTGGTGGACATGTACGCGGGCCCGACGCCCGACGCGATGGGCGTGTTCCCGACGCGCGTGGTCGGGCTGCCGGGCGGCGGCAGCGCCTACACGTTCACGATGTTCCAGGCCCCCGACATGCCGGATGAGCTGTTCGACTCGCAGTACGAGTCGCTGCGCCGGGAGTTCGAGAACCTGGAGCGGGAGTTCGCCGCCTAACGGGCCCGCCCGCCGCGGTCGATCACCGCCGCATGGAATATCGGGCCCTCCGGATACTGCTCGCGCTCTTGGCGGTGGTCGCGGTCCTCGTGATCGGGCTGGGGGACTCCGGCTTCGACCCCGCGTGCCTCAACGAGTACATGGAGCCGGGGTCGGACCTGAAGCGCTACTGCGCGGGCGAGCGGCCGGCCGACTCGACGTGGCTCGCGCTCGCCCTCGTGGTGGTCGTGGCGGGCGCGGTCCTCGCGAGCGTCCTGCCCAACGGGTGGGTTTTGCTCGGGGCCACGTGCGTCGCGCTGCTGGCCGCGCAGGCGGCGCGGCCGGAGGCGCCGACCGGTCCTGGCGCGATCGACGGCCCGGAGCGCGTCGAGAGCCAGGTCCCACCGCCCGCGCCGGTCGTACGCAGGCCGGTCCCAGGCGAGAACGGCTTACCGCCAGACCAGGCGGCGGCCGCGCGCGCTCAGAGCGATGCCCAGGAGACATCCCGGTACGTCGCCATGTGCATCAGGGGCGGTGAGCGTCCGAGGGACTGCGCGGACCCCGACGTGCGCAACGACGGTCTGAGCCCGGAGGCGGACCTCGACCTCGAGGTCTACGACCGCTATCGGTGGCGGATCCGCACGCGTACGCGCGGCGTCCGGCCGGCGCACACGTACACGATGCGCGTGGACCTGCGCAACGACCGGATCGTCCACACGTGCGCGCCGCGGGGGACGATCGTCTGCATCCGGCGCGGTCGCAGGGTCGAAGAGCTGCGACCACCGGGAAGCGGCGCGCAGCTCGTCGAGCCCTGAGCGTTGGAGGAGCGCGAGCACTCGCGCGTCAGGAACCTCACCGGGATGGGGTAGCCGCGCACTCATCGGCGGTCATCACCACCGCATGGGGGGCTTGCTTTTCCTTGAGTGCAAAACAAGTGTGAACCCAATCCAAGGGAGGCGCACGCATGACTGACTCAATCGCAGGTATCCCGGCCGGGCGGCTACTGCTGGCAATCGTCGCCGGCACGATCCTGTTCCTAGGGGCGTTGTCGATCTCGTTCACCCAGGCGGCGGACGCCGACTGGGTCTGCTCGCGAACCGGAGCCAAGCCGTGGGAGCACTTCGACCACTGGTTCCTCTACATCGACGACACCGAGCACCGCTACGTAAGCGGGCACACCCACTCGAACGGCGAGCACCACCACATCTGGGACACGTACAAGGACTACGGCTTCACCTACGTCGGGCAGACGCACAACAACTGCGGGGTCTAGGGGGCCCGTGCGGCCTGGCGCCTAGTCGGCGTCGGGCCGCCGCCGGCCGCGCTTGGTCTCGCCGCGGCGGCGCTTCACGTCTAAGCGCCGCTCGCGCGCCCCGCGCGAGGGCTTGGTCGCCCGGCGCGAGCGCGGCACCGTCAGTGCCGCCGCGAGCCGGCCGCGCAGCCGCTCGAGCGCCAGCTCGCGATTGCGCGCCTGGGAGCGCGAGTCCTGCGCCACGGCGGTCAGGCGCGGGCCCACCCGCGCCATCACCCGCCGCTTCTGCTCGTCGCTGAGCGCGCTCGACCCCTCGACGTCGAACACGGCCTCGATCCGCGAGGCCGTCACGTTTGCGTGCTGGCCGCCCGGACCGGACGAACGGCTCGCGCGCAGCTCGATCTCCGCGAGCGGGATCGCGACGCCGCGGCCGACCCGCAGCGGGTCCTCCACGGCGCGCGCTCCCGTCCCGAGGACCTAGATGTACATGCCGGAGAACTGGCCTCCGGTCACGTTCAGCACCTGGCCATGCACGTAGTTCGACCACGGCGAGCAGAGGAAGAACACGCCGCCGGCGGCCTCCTCGGGCGTGGCCGGGCGGCCGAGCGGAATGATCATCGCGGCCATCTGGCGGAGCTGCTCCGGGATGCCGAGCTGGATCTCCTTGCCCTCCTTCTGGAAGGTGCCCGCCTCCTCCTTGGCCGCCGTGAGCCGCGTCTCGACGAACCCGAACGCCACCGCGTTCACGTTGATCTTGAACTGGCCCCACTCCTTCGCGAGCGTCTTGGTGAGCCCGACGACGCCCGACTTGCCCGACGAGTAGTTCGCCTGCCCGGCGTTGCCCATCGTGCCCGAGACCGACGAGATGTTCACGACCTTGCGGAACACCTCCTCGCCGGCCTCCTTCTCCTTCTTGGCCGGCTCGCGCAGGTGCGGCGCGGCGGCGCGCAGGATCTTGAACGGCACCACCGTGTGGATGTCGAGCATCGCCTGGTACTGCTCGTCGGTCATCTTGTGGATCGGGCCGTCCCACGTGTAGCCCGCGTTGTTGACGACGATGTCGATCTTGCCGAACTCGTCGACGGCCTTCTGGACGAGCTGGTCGGGCACGCCGTCGGCTGTGAGGTCGCCCGCGAAGACCGTGGTCTCGCCCCCGATCTCGCCCGCCGCCTGCTCGGCGACGTCGCCGTCGAGGTCGTTGATGAGGACCTGCGCGCCCTGCTCGGCGAGCAGCTCGGCCGTGGCGCGGCCGATGCCGCGCGCCGAGCCCGTGACGATCGCCGACTTGCCGTCGAGTACTCCCACTGGTGCTTCTCCTTGTCCGCTTTCGAGGCGCCCACTATGACGCAGCGCGGCACGCGGGGGCCGGCGGTACCCTCGCCATATCGGGCGCAGGATCCTCATCGGGGTGGCTCTGGCGCTGCTGCTGCCGGCGAGCGCGGCGGCGGCGCCCCCGGCGAGCTGCCCCGGCGACGCGATCAAGCCCACGCGCGCGATCACGGGCGAGTTCGGGACCGAGATCGAGGGCAGCTACGTGATGGTGCCGTTCGACGTCCCGGCCGGCACCACTCAGGTGCGCGTCAAGTACTGCTTCGACCAGCCGGAGTCGCCCACCAACGCGCAGCTCAGGCACACGCTCGACCTGGGGCTGTACGAGCCGCGCGAGCGGACCGGCGTGCCGTGGGGGCTCTCCGAGTTCCGCGGCTGGGGAGGCTCGAGCCATCCCGACGTGACGCTCACCGCCGAGGGCTTCTCGAGCGAGGCGGACCGGCGCAAGCACGTGCCCGGCAAGACCACGCGCGGCTTCAGGCCCGGCCCGATCGAGCCAGGGCAGTGGGCCGCGGAGCTGGGCGTCGCGGCCGTCGCCTCACAGGACGAGGGCGACAGCGACGGGAAGGTGGGGTGGAGGGTCGAGGTCGAGCTGCGCTCCGACCCGGCCTTCGCGGACGAGCCGTACAAGCCGGCTCCGTACGACACCCGGCCCGCACGCTCCGAGCCGGGCTGGTACGCGGGCGACATGCACGTGCACGCCGAGCACTCGGCGCTCGGCGACGCGCTGATGAGCGAGGTCTTCGGCTTCGCGTTCGGAGCGCCGCCGGACGGCGCCGGGCTCGACTTCATCACCCTCACCGACTACGTCAGCGGCGCGCAGTGGGACGAGATCGGCCGCCACCAGGCCTCCTACCCAGGCAAGCTGATCATGCGCAGCAGCGAGACCATCACCTACCGCGGGCACACCAACGCGCACGCCACGACCAGCAACGTCGACTACCGGACCGGGCCGATCTACGCGCGCGCGCCCAACGGAGCCCTGACCCTGTTCACCGCCGCGCGCACGCCGCAGCACATCTTCGACCGCGTGCACGCCACTGGAGGCTTCACGCAGGTCAACCACCCCACGATCTTCCCGTCCGAGGTGCCTGCCTTCGCGGGGTTCTGCCGCGGCTGCCCGTGGGACTACTCGGACTCGGAGACGGACTGGCGCAAGGTCGACGCGTACGAGGTGCACACCGGGCCCGCCGGCCTGGGGCAGCCGGCCGGCAACGAGCCCGGCCCGAACCCGTTCACGCCCGCCGCGATCGAGGAGTTCGACCGCCTGCGCCGGGAGGGCTACCGGATCACCGGCGTCGCCGTGAGCGACTCGCACAACGCCGGCCGCACTCCGGGCGGCGTCACGCAGTCGCCGATCGGCGAGGGCACCACGGTCGTCTACGCGGACGAGCTCTCCGAGGAGGGGATCCAGCGCGGGGTGAAGGCCGGCCACGCGTACGCGAAGCTGTTCGGCCACGAGAGCCCGGACGTACGGCTCACCGGCCGCTCCGGCGACCAGACCGCGATGATGGGCGACCGCCTCGGCGGCGAGACGGCTTCGTTCGAGGCGCAGGTCATCGGCGGCGTCGCGACCGCGCTCCCGCGCACGCTCGTAGTGCTCCGCGACGGCACGCCGTTCCTCACCGTGCCCGTGGTGCCGGTCGGGTCGACGTTCTCGTTCTCGTTCGACTCGATCGGCCCGGGCGACTACCGGATCCAGGTGATGCGCGGCTCGGCGATCGACGCGCTGTCGAACCCGATCACGCTCGGTCCGCGGGCGGTGCCGCAGCCGCCGCCGGGCGCGCCGCCCGGGCAGGGGCCGGGCGCCGGACCGCCCTCGGGTGGCGGCGGCGGTGAGGGCAGCGGCTCCGATCCCAGGCGCCCGGCCGGGCCCACGGCGATGCGCCTCTACCCGAAGCCGGTACGCGTGCGCGCGGGACGGAGCGTGCGCTTCCGGTTCAAGGTCCTGACCGCCGACGCGACGCGCGCGCGTGTCGCGGGCGCTCTCGTCCGCTTCGGGGGGAGGAAGGCGCGGACGGACGAGAACGGCGTCGCCCACATCACGGTCCGCCACCGCAGGACGGGCCGCAAGCGCGCCAGCGTGTCGAAGCCCGGCCTGGGCAAGGCCGTGGCGAAGCTGCGCGTGCTGCGCGCGAAGTCGCGGCGCTAGCTCGCGGCCGCCAGCGCTTCCTCCCACGACGGGAAGGGCCTGAAGACGGTCACCAGGCCGTCCTCGAACTCGAAGACCTGGCCGAACGGAAGATCCACCGGCACGCCGCTCTCCTTGCCGACCGCCCTGAAGCGCACGGCCAGGATCACGCGGTTGCCGCGCTCGACCTCCTGTTCGATGTCGATCGTGAACGACTCCCACGGCTCCTGGAGCGTCTGCCACCACTCGCGCACGCGCTCGTGGCCGACGTAGAGGGGATCGAAGCCGGGGAACGCGCCGCTCGAGTACCAGCGGACCTCGGGGTGTATGAGCTCGCGAGCGCTCTCGAAGTCGTCGCGACGGAAGCAGTCGAACGCGACCCGGACGAGTTCGGAGTTGCGGCTCGGCACTGTCAGCGGGGCCGCGGGAAGCGGCTGGCCATCATCGCGTCCCAGCCGCGGTCGGGCACGACGGCGTGCACGCCGAGCATCACGCGCGCGCCCGCCGTGATCACGTAGCGCGGCTTCGGCCGGCGCCGTGTGATCGCCTTGTGGATCGCGCGCGCCACCGACTCCGGCGGCGCCGCCAGCCGGGCGCCGGGCCCCTCGTAGGCGCCGTGCGTGGTGGCAGCGACGACGTTGTTGAACTCGTCGTACGGACCGTCGTGGGCCTCGGTCGCGCGCCCGAGGGCACCCACCGCGGCGTTGCCGAACTCCGTCTTGATCAGCCCCGGCTCGATGATCGAGACGTCGATCCCGAACCCGCGCACCTCGAAGCGCAACACGTCCGAGAGCCCCTCGACCGCGTGCTTGGTCGAGTGGTAGATCCCGCCACCGGGGAAGGTGAGCTTGCCGCCCATCGAGCTCACGTTCACGATCCGGCCGTGATGCTGGCGCCGCATGCCCGGCAGCGCGAGCTGGCACATGCGGATCAGGCCGAGCACGTTGGTCTCGAACTGGCGCCGGACCTCCTCCATCGAGACCGACTCGATCGCGCCCGAGAGGCTGTACCCGGCGTTGTTCACGAGCGCGCCCACGGCGCCCTCCTGCTCCTCGACCGCCGCCACCGCGCGCCCCATCGACTCCTCGTCGGTCACGTCGAGCTGGAGAAGCCGGCAGCCGTGCTCCTCGAGGTCCTGGATCGAGTCGATTTTGCGGGCGGTCGCGTAGACCGTCAGCCCGCGTTCGGAGAGGTACTTCGCGGTGGCGCGGCCGATGCCGGTCGAGCAGCCGGTGATCAGTACGGCGTGGGAGACGTCGGCGGCCACGCGTGGCACGCTACCGCTTCCGGCGCAGGACCTTCACCTTGGCGCGGCCGGTCGTGAAGCCCTTGCGCTTGGCGTACGCGCGCTTGGACCGGTAGATCCTGCGGCAGATCCTCGCCTTCCCGGTCCTGCCGGTGTTCGCCCTGCGCCCCGCGAACCCGATCTTCGCGCCCGGCACCACGCGGCCGTTCGACGTGGCCCTGAAGCGGAAGCACGTCCTGCGCCCGCCGAGCACCTTCCTCGGCTTCACCGACAGCTTGATCTTCGGAGTCGATCCGGCCGTGCCGCCGTTGCCGCCGCCACCGCCGCCGCCGTTGGCCCCCGCGCAGGCGGGCGGCAGCTTCCGCGGGTCCTTGATGAGCAGCTCGACGTTGCGGTCGACCGGCTTGCCCTGCGCGTTGCTCCCCGGCCCGAGCTGAGGGTCGTTGTAGGTGAGCGTGCGGCCGATCGACGCGAGCGTCTCGGAGTCGAACCCGGCGGCGGAGGTGCCCGGCGCCGGGGCGCCCACGCGGTTCGCGGTGTCGAGCATCGTCCCGAAGATCGAGAGCGTGCCGTCGCAGTTGTCCATCACCTCGATCACGCGGTCCTGCGGCGGCCAGTCGGCCACCGCCGGGCTCTTGATCTCCCAGTAGGCGGTGCCGCCGTCCTCGGACTTCTGCGGCGCCACGCGGTTCTCGTGCGAGTGGCCCGCCACGTACGCGACCGCGTGCGGGTACCTGTGCATGAGCGCCGCCACGTCGTCGCCGAGCTTCACGTTCGACACGCGCGGGTCGCGGTCGCAGCCCGGGTTGGCCGAGTGGCCGTGGTCGTCGTCCGGCGGACACGGACCGGTGGCCTCGTCCTGGACGTTCGCCGTCAGGCTCGAGCGCGCGTGGTGCGCGAACACCACGACCAGCTCGTCGTTGGCGGTCGCCTCCTTCAGCACGCCCTCGAACCAGTTGAACTGAGGCTCGTCGACGTTGCCGTTGCTGCTCTGCGACGTGACCCCGCCCTCGGAGAGCGTGTCCAGCGCGACGAAGCGAATGCCCGGCGCCGGCGACCAGTCGTAGTAGGAGGCGGCTCCGCCGGAGGCGTCGAGCTCGGCCTTGTCCACCAGGGCGAACCCGTGGTCGTCGCTCTGCCGGGTGGTGTCGAAGATCTTCTTGAACTGGAGCTTGTCCACGAACTGCCGGCGCTGGTCGGGCGGGACGAGCATCACGGACGCGGGGGTGAGGAGCGCCATCGGGTCCATGCCGGTGACGGCACCGGTGGACGCGAGCGGCTTAACGCATCCGGTGGCGATCCGCTCGATCGGAGCGGTCGTGCTCTGGTTGCCCTGCGCGAGCCCGTCGTGGTTGCCGAACAGGACGTAGCTCGGCATCTTCAGGCCCTCGGCCACGAATGGCTTCTGCGCCTGGTCGAGCAGCCCGGCGTACTTCGGCCAGCCGGTGTACTCGCCCGTGGGCTCGTCGGGGTCGTAGAAGTGGGGGTCGTCGGTCGGCGTGTCGTCGCGGTCCTGCACGCCCGTGTAGTTGCGCGGGTCGTCGAGGGGCGTGCCGGGCGGGCAGCTCGTCCCGCTCAGGTCGCTGGTGCCGCTGTTCGGGTCGAGCAGGCCGCCCTCCAGCAGGGTGCGGACCCACTCTGTCTCGTTGAGCTGCTGGTTGTCGGCGAGGTCGCCGGTCATCAGCGTGGCGAGCATCGACGCGTGCTCGCCGTTGCCCTGCGGGACCGGGCTCGTCTGGAACAGGTTCATCTGCCGGATCGCCCAATCCACCAGGTGGGGGATCAGGGCCTCCTGCGGGCGGTACGCCGCGGTGGCGGTGCCCGAGGGGTCCACGTCGGCGAACTCCACGCGCGCGGGCGACTCCTCGTCGGCCAGCTGGAGGTCGGTGATCTGGCCGAAGTAGGCGAGCGAGCGGCGGCGGGCGTCGCGGCCGCCCTGCGGCGCGGCCAGGTCGTTGCGCACCGCGTACGGCTCCCCGGGGCCGAGCCGCAGGAACTGGAAGCCCCCCTCCGGGTCGCCGCCGGTCACGGTGTGGTCGACCGTGGAGTCGCCGCGCAGCTCCTCGTGCGCGCTCGAGCTGCCCGCGCCGAGCGCGAGCACCGCCAGGGCCGCCACCGGGGCGGCCGTACGCCTCACCCATCCCACGGCTGCAATGTTGGCACCGCCGTCTCGCGCGTGCGGAGGGCGGGGGTATCTTCGCGCGCGCCTAGCGTGCCGCACCTCGCCGAGCGAGCGCGGGCGCTCGCGGGGGCCTAGCTCGAGCAGTCGCTCCCGGTCGCGGACGCGTTGTGCTTCGCCGCGCGCAGCGTCAGCTTGCGCTTGGTCGTCCGGTCGACGCCGGCGCGGTCCGGCGTGCTCACGATCAGGTCCGCCTTGACGGAACCTCGCCGGCGCACCTCACGCCGCGCGGGGCTCGCCAGCTTCAGCCGGTAGCGCTGCGCGCCGCCCGTGCACGGGTCGTCGGGCGTGAGCCGGATCCGCTTGCTGCCGACGATCACGAGCTTGCCTCCGAGGCGCATGCGCACGATCGCGAGCGCGTTGCACCCGCGCGAGCACTCGATCACGATCGGGATCGTGCGCTCGCTCGGGCCGAGGCCGGCCGTGCTCGCACGGATCAGCACCGGGCACGCCTGCTCCTCGTCGCGCGGCTGCGGAGCGGTGGCGCTCTCGGTGAACAGGTCGCGGTTGCCCGCGCAGTTGGTGATCGAGTACGCGACGCGCTGGCCGTCGAAGTCGTGATCGGCGCCCGCCATGCCGCGGGTGCCGAGTCGTGCCACGTAGTTCACGCTGCCGTCGGTGCCGGCGAGCGTGAGCAGGCGCTGCGATGACGGCGAGTCCTCGGGGTTCGTGACCACCGCCACGCGGTCGCCAACGATGTGCACGTCCGTGGTGCACGGGCGGACCGGCAGCACGTGCGCGGTCGGCTCCGCCGCGGAGAACCACTGGGCCTCGTGGTCGGCGCAGTCGGTGGCGTTCGGCGTCGCCTTGACGCTGGCGAGCTTGCCGTCGGCCTGGAGGTCGAACGACTCCTGCCGCGGGACCTCGTAGAGCTTCGTGTTCGCGACCCAGTCGTGGACCACCGTGACCGTCGGCGACGGCGCGGACGGACCGATTCCGTACGCGTTGTAGGCGACGTAGCGGCCGGCGACGGCGATGGTCGCCGCGGCGAGGCCCTGCCCCGGGCTCACGCGGGTGACGGTCGGCTGGGCCGGCGCGGTGTAGTCGCGGATGACGATCTGCCCGGAGCAGTCGGTCGACGCGATGCGCGGGCCGTCGACGTCGACCGAGGCGGAGGCGGGGCCGTAGGGATCGCTGTGACCGCAGGACTCGAGCTCGAAGAGGTCGCCGATCGGCGGTCCGCCGAGCACCTTGAGGCTCGAGACGCCCTGCTGGTACTTGGCGCTCCCCGAAGCTGTGGACTGGGCGAAGGCGAGCTGGTCGGCGGACGCGGCGAGGGCGGATCGGGCGGAGGAGTACTCGCCCGTTTCGTCGTCGGACGTGGAGCCCGGCGTGCTCGCGGTGTAGAGGCGGCGCTTGGGGTTGTTCGGGTCGGTGAGCGTCACCAGGAGTCCCTTGCCCGAGAGCTCGCCGTAGAAGAGTCGCGAGCCCGCGAGCTCGAGGCCCATGACCTCGTTCGTGGCGCTCGTCACTCGCGTGGGCGCGGCCCCGGCCGGTGCCACGAGAGCCCCGCAGACGAGTACAGCGACCAACCCGACCAGCATTCCCTGCCGCATTCGCGTCTCCCCGATTCGCCTTGGTTGCTGCCGCTAACCCTGCCCCTGCCGGGAGGTTGCGGCGCGCAGGCTACACGCGCGCGTCTCAAGAAGCGCCGCGTAGTTGCCGACTCGCTCTAAATGGAGGCCATGACGCAGCAGAGCGCGCCGCAGCGCAGCGGTGCCGGTGCTCCGAGCGCGGTCCACGAGCTGAAGACGCTGGTGCTCTCGCGGCATCCCGGGATCCTCATCGAGACCACCGAGCCCGAGCGCGCCGCGCTGTCGCTGGCCGACGTGGCACGCGACCTGCGGCTCAACCGCCTTCAGTGGTCGGTGACCACGGGACTCAGGCACGCGTTCGACGGCGGCCGGGCTGCTTACGAGTCGCAGGACCCGGCCGGCGTTCTGGCTGCCATCGCCGGGCTGCAGCTGGAGGCGCTGTACGAGCTGCACGACTTCACGCCGTACCTCGCCAAGCCGGAGGTGGCGCGAGCGTTCCGTGAGCTGCTCGACAAGTTCTCCCGCCCCGATCGCCTCTCGACGGTGGTCCTGGTGGAGTCTGCCGCCAAGCTGCCGCCGGAGCTCGACCCGTATGTCGTGCGCTACGACCTGCGGTTCCCGAGTCGCGACGAGTACCGCGTCGCGCTCGAGACCGTCGTGGAGTCGCTGAAGCAGAACGGCCGCGCGACCGTCGAGATTGCCCCCGACGACTACGACGAGTTCTGCGGCGCGTTGACCGGGCTGACGCTCAACCAGGCGCGGCAGGCCATCGCTCGTGCCGCGATCGAGGACGGGTTCTTGACGCGGGACGACCTTTCCCGCCTGGCCGAGTTCAAGGCGCGCGCGCTCCAGGAGGACGGGCTGCTCGAGTACTTCCCGCCCGCCGACAACCGCTACGAGCTGGGCGGGTTCTCGAATTTGACGCGCTGGCTCGAGCGGGCGCGGGTGGGCTTCTCGCCCGCCGCCGCCGAGCTGGGGCTGCAGCCGCCCAAGGGGATCCTCTTGGTCGGGGTGCAGGGCTGCGGGAAGTCGCTGGCGGCGAAGGTGATCGCGCGCGAGTGGCGGCTGCCGCTGTTGAAGCTCGACGCCGGCCGGCTCTTCGACAAGTTCATCGGCGAGACCGAGCGCAACTTCCGCAAGGCGATCGCGGTGGCCGAGGCCACCGCGCCCGCGGTTCTCTGGATCGACGAGCTCGAGAAGGCGATCGCGCCCAGCGGGGGTGGGGGAGATACCGACGGCGGGCTCTCGCGGCGCCTGTTCGGGTCGTTCTTGACCTGGCTCCAGGAGAAGAAGGCGCCGGTCTTCGTGGTGGCGACCGCGAACGACCTATCGCTGCTGCCGCCGGAGCTGCTGCGCAAGGGGCGCTTCGACGAGATCTTCTTCGTTGATCTGCCTAATGAGCAGGAGCGTGCGGAGGTCTTCCGGATTCACCTCGGGTTGCGGAAGCAGGACGCAGCGGCTTTTGATTTCGCCGCTCTGGTTGCCGCGAGCGAGGGGTTCAGCGGGGCCGAGATCGAGCAGGCGGTGATCGCCTCGCTGCTGGGCGCGCTGCACGACGGGGTGCCGCTGACGACGGAGCACGTGGTTGCGGAGCTGGGGTCGACGGTGCCGCTGTCGGTGACGCGGCGCGAGGATGTGGCGGAGCTGCGGGCTAGCGCCGAGGGGCGGTTCGTGCCGGTGCGGTAGGGCCTGGCGGGTTCCCGCTGGCGCGGCGGTCGATACGCAACAATCTCGTCGCGGCGTGGTTCAGACGCGAACGCGACGAAAGGCGGGGGACATGCGGGTGGCATGGAGAGGCGTCGGTCTGCTGTTCGTTGTGGCGATGCTCGTGCCGGCGACGGCGGGGGCCTCGCACAGGCCGAGCGCCTGCGAGCGCCTGAAGGGCAAGGATCTCGCGCCGCACGCGAAGGTGAAGCTGGTGGAACGCGCGAACGCCGACGATGGCAAGGACCTCCTCGGCTGCGTGCTGCCGGCGGGCCGCGTCCGCCGCGTGGCCTCGAGCGCCGATTACTACACGTCCGGCGAGAACTACTCGATCCGCCGGATCGCGCGCACCGTTCTCCTGATGGACTCCTCGTCGGACAGCCAGTACGGCAGCGCCCGCTCCACCTGGGTCTACGACATTCGCACCGGTCGCTCGTACGGCATCGCGAGCAGCTCCTATCTCCTGGGAGAGCCGGCCAGCGACCCGTCGGACACGACCGCGACCACAGCGTTCGTCAACAAGGCGGGGCAGGCAGTTGCCGCGATCGTTCCCGACGGCACCGCGTCGCTGACGATCGCCGGATTCTCGGCGAAGGGAAAGCGGGCGGACCTGGACTCCGGGACGCCGGAGGAGCTCCCGGCGCCGTCGCTCGGTCTGAACTACTCGACCGCGTACTGGACCCACTCGGGCGAGCCGCGGAGCGCGGAGCTGCCGGGGTAGGCGCGCGCGCCGCTGTGCGACATGGAGGTCTTCGAGGGTGGAAGGGGATGATCGGGCGTGACACCTAGCTCTAGGGCGTAGGGCCGCGCTGCGTCTTCGTTGGATGGTTCGCCCAGGCTGCGGGGAGGTCCATCTGCGAGACGAATAACATCGCGATCTGCGATGAATGACATCTCGAAATTTTGATGCTGAACGGGCCCACGAACTGCCGAGCGCTCTCGGCGAGCAGCTGGCAGTGGGAAACGAGGACTACGAGTTGGTTGTCATTGGCGGATCAGCTCTGCAGGCACTGGGTCTTGTGGATCGCCCGACAGCGACATCGACGTCGTCGCGCTGAGTCTCGGAACCACTTTGGTCACGGCTGAGCCGCTGCCGCCGCCGCTCTTGGCCGCGGCTGGCCGAGTGGCTCGAGACTTCGCGCTGCCCGATCGCTGGCTGAACTCCGGCCCGACGAGCCTTCTGGATTTCGGGCTTCCCGATGGCTTCGT
>DASVPL010000258.1:0-2320 GCA_036382905.1 Thermoleophilaceae bacterium
GTAGCCGCTCGCGGCGATGCCGTTCACGGGGTCGAGGTAGCGGCCGTCCTTCTTCGACTGGTGCGGCCGCCAGCGCTCGGCGACCTTCTCCACGAACTCGTGCAGGTCCTCGTCCGCCGGCTTCGGGTAGCCCTCCTCGCCGCGCGCGAGCACGAGCTGGTCGAACACTCCCCGCTCGCCAGGCGGCTCCTGGAGCGCAAAGCGGATCGCGCGGAAGCCCTGGCGCTGGGCCTCCTCGTCGGGGCTCGTGAGCTCGGCGTAGCCGATCATCCCGCTGCCGTATCCGCTGGCGGCGATGCCGTTGATGGGGTCGAGATAGCGGCCGTCCTTGGCCTGGTGGCTGCGCCAGCGCTCGGCTATCTGCTCGACGAAGCCGTGCAGCTCCTGGTCCGCCGGCTCCGGGTAGTCGTCGCCGCGCCCCGCGAAGAGCCAAGCGACGAGCGCAACGAGTGCGACGCCGCCGGCGAGTGCGACGAGCCGCCGCCGCGCGCGGCGGCGGCGTTGCTCCCGCTGGGCCGCGCGCCGGCGCTCTCTGGTCGGTACCTCGAGGATCGGGTGAGGATAGGAAGCGGCTGCGCCGCAAAGCGCGCGCGCCGCCGGCGTGGCGCCGACCCGCCGCCCCGCGGCTACCCGCGCGGCCTCACGCGCACGGAGACCTTCCCGGCCGCCAGCTTGGCGCGCAGGAGCAGCAGCTCCGCGTTCTTCTTCGAGACCACGCGGGCGCCGCTCACCTCGACCGTGTAGCCCTTCGGGTAGTGCCGGCGCGGCACGAAGACCTCGGTCGGCACGTAGGTCGGCCGCCGGCGCCCGTCCGGCCCCTTCACGCGGTACTCGAGCGCGAACTCGCGCGTCGCGCGGTCGAAGCTCCAGCGCTCCGGCGTGCCCGCCACGGCCTGCGGGTACGGCCGCACCAGCACGTCGAGCTTGTCCTGCTTGAGGTTGTCGGGGGTGGGCGGCTTCGAGATGTCGCGGATCACGCCCTCGGTGGGCCGCTCGCAGCACACGTCGCGGTTCCACCACGACCAGTACTGCCACGACATCTCCTCGGCGTCGGCCTCCTCCACCACGCGGCCGATCGAGGCGAGGTCGTCGCTCGCGCCGAACTCGCTGAGCAGCAGCGCGTCGCCGGTCGCATCCGACACGCTGCGCGCGTTGTCGAGCACCAGCTCGTCCTCGACCCCGCAGCCGCCCGTGTCCGGCGGCCCGCCGGGCGGCGCGAGCCCGGGCGTCTCGCCCAGGCAGTACATGTGGAAGCTCATCCCGGCGCGGCCGTCGCCCGTGTCGCCGTGCGAGGTCTGCGCGCCGTTGTTGAACACGAGGTAGGGCTCCCACCAGAGGACGTTGCGCCGGTCCACGCGGCGGATCGCCTCGAACGTCCGCTTCGAGAACGCCGCGAGCTTCGCGTCGAGGTCGGGACACCCGGCCGGGTTGGCGCAGCTCTGCCAGCGTGTGCCGGGGAACGGCTCGTTGAAGATGTCGAAGCCGACGAGGCCGCGCTCCTTGCGGAAGCGCTGCGCCACGTGCGCCCACGCCGCGGCGTAGGGCTCCTGGAGGTCCACGTCGTCGAAGAAGTAGTCGAACGCGCGCTGGAGGGCCGGCATGATCAGGTAGTTCGCCGGGAAGCCCTGGTCCGGCTGGGCCGGCAGGCCGTCGTCGCGCACCGCCCAGTCCGGGAATCCCTGCCCGTTGAAGCGCTCGTTGTACATGTCCTGGTGGAAGTCCACGAGCGGATAGATGCCGTGCTTCTGCAGCAGCCGCGCGGTGGCGACGATCCGCGCCAGGTACCCGTCGTCGTAGCGGCCGCGCTCGGCCTCGAGCCCCTTGTAGATGATCCCGAGCCGGACGGTGTTGAAGCCCTCGCGCTTGATCGCCTTCACGTCGTCGGCGCCGAACCCGAGCGCGTCCGGCGCGTACGGCGGGCGCTTGTTGACCATGTTCACGCCGTGGAGCACGACGACGCGGCCCTTCGCGTCGAGCATCCAGCGGCCGTGCTGGTCGAACGGAGGCTGCGGCGCCGCCGCGGCGGACGGCGCCAGGACCAGCAGGGCGAGGAGGGCGAGGAGGGCCCTACTTTGCGTAGAGCGCCTCGATCTCATCCCTGTACTTCTCGGCGATCGGCTTGCGCTTGAGCTTCATCGTCGGCGTCAACTCCTCACCGCCGGGCTCCCACTCGGTGGGCAGGATCTTGAACTTCTTGATCTGCTCCACGCGCGCGAGCGAGTCGTTGGCCTTGTCGATCTCCGCCTGGACGGCCTCGATCACCTTCGGGTCCTCCACGAGCTGGTCGAGCGGCTTGTCGTCGAGCCCGTTGGCCTTCGTC
>DASVPL010000259.1:0-4388 GCA_036382905.1 Thermoleophilaceae bacterium
GGCCGCGAAGTCGACGACGCCGGTCGCCGGCGAGTGCAGCGCGGCCACGCCCGCGGCGTGCGGCTCGAGCTCGAGCAGCCCGTCGCGGTCGAGCCGTCGCAGCCCCGGCACGGCGTTGGCACGGCCGCGGCGCTCGAGCTCGTCGAGCGCCGGCAGCTCGCTCGCGTCGAGCGCGACGATCACCTTGCCGCGGCGCTCGTGCTCGATGCCCGCCCGTTCGCAGTACTCGTACAGCTCGCGCGCACCCTCCACGCACAGGCGCGCTCGCAGCGACCCCGGCGCGTAATAGATACCCGCGTGGATCACGCCGCTGTTGCGTCCGGTCTGGTGCCGCGCGACCGCGTCCTCGCGCTCGAGCAGCCGCACGCTGAGGCGAGGGTGGCGCCGGTGCAGCTCGCGCGCCACCGCCAGCCCGACGATGCCCGCGCCGACGACGGCGAGGTCGCATTCACCGCTCGGATCGTGGGCGTCGCGCATCACTTCGAGTTTCACAAACACACCCAGGGGGCAGAAAGGGCGCGCAGGGGCTGGTTCTGGTCTACACGGGGGTGCAATTGCCAGGACGTCGCGGCCGAGGCCGCGTTCTTCTAATAGTCGGAGCCGTCGTCGCCGGGGCACTGAGCGCCGCACCGGCCGCATCCGCCGCCGAGCAGCAGGCCTACGCGGCGGGCATGACCTACGCCACGCCGACGATCACGATCGGCCAGGGCGACACCCTCACCTTCACGAACCTCGACAACCTCGCCCGGCACGACCTGCTCGGCCACGACGGGAAGTTCGGCAGCGACCTGCTCGGCGCTGGCGAGTCCGGTCCGGTGAAGGGGGTCGAGTCCCTCGAGCAGGGCCAGTACCAGTTCCACTGCTCCCTCCACGGTTGGATGCAGGGCGTGCTGAACGTCGGACCGGCCGGCTCGGGCGGCCCCAGCGGTGAGGTAACCGGCGGTGGCGGCGGCGGTGCGACCCCGAGCGCGCCCACCCAGGGCAACCAGGATCCGTACGACGCGTACCTGCACGCGACAAAGGGCTCGGTCGGCGACGCGAGCTGGCCGTTCTACGGCAACACGCTCGCCGGCACCCGCGACGGCGGCAAGGACGGCCCGAGCGCCGCGGACGTCCCGAACCTCGGCGTCGCCTGGAGCTTCTACTCGAGCGAGGGCGACTTCACCGGCACGCCCGTCGTGTCCAAGGGCCTCGTGCTCTCCGGCTCGAACGCCGGCAAGGTCTACGCGATCGACGCGACCACCGGCCGCCAGCGCTGGGCCCACAGCACGGGCGCGGTGATCAACGGCAGCCTCGCCGTCAGCGGCAACCGCGTGTTCGTCCCGATCGCGCAGCCGCACGCGCCGAAGGTGATGGCGCTCGACCTGAAGACGGGCAAGCAGCTCTGGGTCACGCAGATCTCGAACCAGAAGAACTCCGACGTGTACGGCAGCCCGGTCGTCTGGAACGGCCGCGTCTTCATGGGCGTCTCGGCGCTCTACGGCGAGTACGGCGACGCCGACGTGAACGTCCGCGGGCAGGTCGTCGCGCTGAGCGAGAGGACCGGCAAGCTGAAGTGGAACACGTACACGGTGCCGCCGGGCCACGACGGCGGCGCGGTGTGGACCACTCCGGCGGTCGACGCGAAGACCGGCCGCCTCTACGTGGGCACCGGCAACGCCTACCACGAGCCCTCCGCCGACACGACCGACTCGATGCTCTCGCTCGACGGGAAGACCGGCGCGATCGTGGGCAAGTTCCAGGCCACGGCCGGCGACGTGTGGAACGGGACGAGCAACGCGGCCGAGGGCCCCGACTACGACTTCGGCGCCTCGCCCCAGCTCTTCGAGGGCCCCGACGGAAGGAAGCTCGTCGGCGAGGGGCAGAAGGCCGGCGTCTACCACGCGCTCGACCGCGCGACCATGGAGCGCCAGTGGAGCACGACCGTCGGCCCCGGCGCGTTCGTGATCGGCGGCATCATCGGCTCGACCGCCACCGACGGTCAGCGGATCTACGGCCCCTCCACCATCGGCGGCGAGCTCTGGTCGATCGACAACAAGGGCGGCTACCAGTGGTTCACCAGCGACGGCGGCCCCCTCAAGTTCAACGCGACGTCGGTCGCCAACGGGGTTGTCTACACCACCGACATGACCGGCTTCCTGGTCGCGCGCGAGGCGTCGACGGGCATCGTTCTGAACCGGATCCCGCTAGGCGGCCCGAGCTGGGGCGGGGTATCGGTCGCGGGCGGCACGGTGTTCGCGGCGGTCGGCACGCAGTCGAGCGCGGGCTACATCGCTGCCTACCGCGTGCGCCAGGGCGACGAGGAGGGCGCCGCCGCCGAGCACTACGAGGACAACCCCGAGCAGGACCCGGACGAGTACCTCGCCGGGCAGGAGCGCACGGAGAAGTGCTCAGCCGCGAAGGCGAAGCTCAAGAAGGCCAAGGGCAAGAAGGCCAAGCGCAAGTGGAAGAAGCGCGTGCGCAAGTACTGCACGCCCCCGAAGGAGGAGCACGAGCACGCCGAGGGCGAGGAGCACGAGGGCGAGCACCAGCACGCCGACAACACCGCGCAGGGTGGCGCCGTGCTCAAGGCGAGTCGCCAGCGCGGTGACCGCTACGTGCCCAAGGCGCCGGGGACGACCGAGCACCTCTCGCTCTACTACGGCCCCTACACGATGCCGCCGGGCTGGGACATGAACCGGCTCGACCTCGAGCTGCCCACGCAGAACGGCTTCCTGATCGCGCTCGAGCCGGAGATGCGCCGCGTGCAGGACCTCAGCACCCCGATGCACACCGAGGCGCACATCCACCACGCGCACTGGTTCGGCTTCGACCCCGGCAACGCCGAGGACAGGTACTTCAACCAGCTCGGGCCCGGCACGCACGAGTGGGTGTTCGGCAACGGCGACGAGGAGACCCGCGCTGACTTCCGGCGCCGCACGGCCGCCGAGCCGAACGGCCCCGTCTACGGCAACTTCCTGCCGGCCGGCCGCAACCAGGAAGTCATCTACATGCTGCACAACAAGACCGCGCAGCCGATGGAGGTCTGGATCGTCCTCGACGTGGTCTTCCAGCACGGCACGCGCCAGCAGCTCGAGGAGCTCACCGGCCGCCAGTACCACGACGTCGCCGGCATGCTGATGGGCCGCACCTTCAGTGTGCCGAACGAGCCGAACGGCGACGGCAAATGGGAGAACATCCGCGACCAGAAGACCGCCGACGGCAAGGACCGGCCGATCGAGTTCGTGGCCCCGCGCGACGGCACGATCGTCGGCACCGGCGGGCACCTGCACCCGGGCGGAACGAAGGTGACCGTCGAGAACTACGGCAGCACCGAGGACCCGTGTCCCGCCGACAAGAAGGGCCGCGGCTACGGCGGCACGCTGCTGCTCGACTCCGACATCATCAACCGCAACGCGCCGTACTCGGAGGACTACCAGACCGAGGTCACCCATCCCGCGTGGCGCGCTCCACTGCGCAAGGGCGACCGGCTCCGAATATCCGGCACCTACGCCAACAAGGGCAGGGCGTACTACTACGCCATGACCCACGCGGGCTTCTACTTCGACTACGACCAGGCGCCGAAGGGCCACTGCAAGCCATACATCGTCGGCCCGGCGAAGAAGAAGGTGAAGGACCCGACCGCGGGCGTGCCCAACCGGCCGTGGACGATGGAGGACGAGTACTGCGGCTGGGGCAAGGCGAAGCCGTGCGAGAAACCCGAGGAGAAGCCGGCCGAGGACGCGTTCGCGAACCAGAACGTGGTCCACGTGGCGAACTTCCAGTACCTGCCGGGCGACAGATCGAGCTCGACCGCGGCGGGCAGCAAGATCCCGTCGGTCAAGGAGGGCGAGTCGATCACGTTCGTCAACGACGACCAGTTCGCCAACATCCGTCACACGATCACCACGTGCCCGTGGCCGTGCAACGGGCGCTACGTGGCCAACTACCCGCACGCCGACGGCAACTGGGACTCCGACACGCTCGGCTACGACCCGATCGACGGCGGCACGCCGAACCCGATGGCGAAGACACCCCCGGACCTGAAGGCCGGCCTCTACACCTACTTCTGCCGCATCCACCCGTGGATGCGCGGCGCCTTCCGGATCGAGCCCGCGACCCCCGCGGGCGGCGGCGCGGCCGGGCTCACCCTGCCGGGCGGCTAGCGCCCCCGCGGGGCGGCTTCCGCCGGCGCGGCCAGGCCGCACCCCGCCGGCCGGCACCGCCGGGGGGCGGGCGCCCCCCGGCCGCCTGGGCCGTTGCATCGACGTTGATCTGTATAGTCATCTACAGATGACTGTCGATCTAACGCTCGCCCCGAAGCAGAAGCGCCCCGCGGGCGCTACGTGCTGCGCGCCGGTGGCGCGGCCCGACGTGTCGGCGGCCGAGGCGGAGCGGCTCGCCGCTGT
>DASVPL010000260.1:0-14204 GCA_036382905.1 Thermoleophilaceae bacterium
AGGCGCTCGAGGACGTCGATCATGTCGTCCACGACGAGGTCGGCGCGCTCCACGATCGCGGCCGGCCCCTCGTCGGACCGGACGCCGACCCGAAGTGCGAGGTCGAGCTCGCCCTCGGCCGCGAGCTCGTCGAGGGCGTCGAAGGCATCGAGGTCGGTCGCGTCGTCGCCGGCGTACATCGCCGCCCGCGCGCCGGACGAGCGAACGAACTCGCGCACGGCGCGGCCCTTGCTGATCGGCACCGGCGGGCGCACCTCGAGCACCTTGCGTCCCCAGTGGATCGCGAGGCCGCCGGCCTCGGCCTCGGCGGCGATCGCCTGGACCCGCGTCTCGGCAGTGCCCTCGTCGGGCGCGCCGCGCCAGTGGAAGGCCATGATCGGCCCCTTGTCCTCGATCCGCACGCGCAGCCGGCGCAGCTCGGGATCGTCGCGCTCGGCCACGAAGCGGTGGATCGGGTCGGCCCAGGTGGCGAACGCGGGGATCGCCACGGCCGCACGCGCGCCGGGGGCCAGGATCTCCGCCCCGTGCGACCCCGCGTAGGCGATCCGGCCAACGCCGACCAGGCGCCGCGCGTCCGCCGCAGCGCGGCCGGAGATGCATGCGACGCAGGCATAACGGGTGGCGAGAGCGCCGAGGAGCTGCGCGGCCTGCTTGGGCACCGTCGCGTCGTCCGCGCGCTCGACGATCGGGGCGAGCGTGCCGTCGATGTCGAACAGCAGGGCCGTACGGTCGGGAGCTTCAGTCAGCGGCCGCAGCGTTTCGGCCGTGGGGGCTGACACGCGTCCTAGTATGCCCGGCCATGTCACCGCGGCTCGTCCGGCTGGCGCTGATCGGCAGCGCCGCCGGAGCCTTCAGCGGGCTGTTCGGGGTTGGCGGCGGCACCGTGATCGTCCCGCTGCTCGTGCTGTGGTTCGGCTTCGAGGAGCGCGAGGCCACCGGCACGTCGCTCATGGCGATCGTGGCGATTGCGCTGATCGCGGCGGGGGTGCAGGGGCTCCACGGCAACGTCGACCCGCTGAAGGCGCTGCTCGTCGGCATCCCCGCGCTGGGCGGCGTGCTGGCCGGCACCGCCCTCCAGCAGCGGGTCTCGGAGCGGATGGTGGCCGGCGCGTTCGCGGCGCTGCTGGTCGTGTCGGCGATCCTCCTGGTGATCGGCTAGTGGACCTCGCCACCGTCGCCGGCGTGATCGGGCTCGGCTTCGCCGCCGGAGTGACGAGCGGCATGCTCGGGGTGGGCGGGGGCGTGATCTTCGTGCCGGCTCTCGTGTTCTTCCTCGACCAGGGGCAGCTCGACGCCGAGTCGACGTCGCTGCTCGCGATCGTTCCCGTTGCGATCCTGGGGGCGTGGCGCCAGCACGGATACGGGAACCTGCGCCTGCGGGAGGGCTTGATCGTCGGGATGCTGGCCCCGCCCGGGATCCTGCTGGGCACCACGATCGCCAACGAGGTCAGCGAGCGGACGCTCGAGCTGTCGTTCGCGGCGCTCCAGCTCTTCTTCGCGATCAGCATGGCCAGGCGCGCGCTCGCGCCGCGTGATGGTTGAGCGCCCGTTCGGGTATACACCTAGCCCATGGCGAAGAGGATCCTGGCACTGGTATCGGAGGCGATCGACGCGGAGGCGCTGCGCAGCGCGCTCGGCGGCGAGGACCTCGACGGTGCGGAGGTGCTCGTGATCGCGCCCGCGCTGAACAGCAGGCGGCGCTTCATCATGGCCGACGTCGACGGCGCCATCGAGCGCGCGGAGGCGGTGCAGCAGGAGACCGTGGAGCGGCTCGACGAGGGCGGGGTGGACGCCGCCGGCGGCACCGGCGAGTCCGATCCGATGCTCGCGCTGCAGGACGCGCTCGTCACGTTCGACGCGGATGAGATCGTGCTCTTCACGCACTCGGGTGGGAAGAGCAACTTCCTCGAGGAGGGATTGGTAGACGAGGCATCGGCGCGGTTCGAGCCGCCCGTCCGTCACATGGTCGTGGAGTAGCCGTGGATCTGCAGTACGACGCCTGGCTGCGCGAGCGCAGCTTCCATCACAGCCGGTTCCCCGCTGAGCGGCTGGCCGCCGAGCGGACCGCGACCGTGTCGGTCTGCGTGCCGGCGCGCGAGGAGGCGCGCACGATCGGGCCGATCGTGCGCGACCTGGTCGGGCTGCGCGAGGCCGGGGTGATCGACCAGGTGGTTGTCGCGGACGCCGAGTCCGCCGACGGCACCGGGCGGATCGCCGCCGAGGAGGGCGCCGAGGTGCACGTGCAGTCGGAGCTCCTGTCCGGCTACGGGCCGTGCGCCGGGAAGGGCGACGCGATGTGGCGCGCGCTGTCGGTCCTGCACGGCGAGGTGGTGCTGTTCGTCGACGCCGACTCGGAGGACTTCGGCCCCCACTTCGCGTGCGGCCTGCTGGGGCCGCTGCTGCTCGACGAGACCATCCACTACGTCAAGGCGTTCTACCGACGCCCGTTCAAGCTCGACAGCGCGTGCGCGCCGGAGGGCGGCGGGCGCGTGACCGAGCTGACGGCGCGGCCGCTCCTCAACCTCTTCTATCCACAGCTCGCCCTGTTCGCGCAGCCGCTGGCCGGCGAGATCGCCGCGCGCCGGTCGCTGTTCGAGCGGCTCCCGTGGTCCTCCGGCTACGCGATCGAGATCACGCAGCTCATCGACGCCTGGGCCGAGGTCGGGCTATGGGGGATGGCGCAGGTCGACCTCGACGTGCGCCAGAACCGCCACCAGTCGCTGCACGACCTGGGGCCGATGGCGTACGCGGTGCTCCGCGGCGTGACCGAGCGCCTCGTGCGCGAGGGCCGGCTCACCGCGGAGCAGCGCGACGCGTTCGTGACCCCCGGCCCGCACGGGCTCGAGGAGCACCGGGTCGAGCTGGTCGAACGGCCGCCGATGGCGACGCTGGCGGCCGGCGCGTCCGCCTAGCCGGCCGCCATCCGGGCGGGCTAGTTCCCGGAGATCCGGTCGATGTTCTCCTGCCCCTTCTCGACGGCCTCCTGATCGACCTCGGGGTTCGCCGGCGGGGTCGTGGCGTCCTTCGTCTCCTCCGGGGGGCTGGTGGAGGAGCCCTGCTGCTGGTTCTCGGTCTCTTGGTTGGTCATGTCGGTAGCGGTACCCGGAGGGCCGCGAGATAAGCCCGCTCGACCGCGACGCGCTGGCCTGGCGGCGCGCGGCCGCTCGGCGGCGGGCGCAGGTGCGCCGGCGGCGGGCCGTCGCGGCGCTGGCCGGTGCCGTGGCGCTGATCGTGGTCGTGGCGTTGCTGGTCGGAGGGGACGACGGCGAGTCCGATCGCGCCGGCGAGGACCGGGCGGCCGCCGCCGCGCCGCCGGAGCTCCCGCGCGGGGGACGGCGGATTCTGCCGCGCTTTCGGCTGGTGGCGTTCTACGGCGCTCCGCAGGCCGGCGAGCTCGGGGCCCTCGGCATCGGCACGCCGGACCAGGCGGGTCGCAGGCTGGCGCGCCAGGCGCGCACGTACAGGCGGCCCGGCCGACCCGTGCTGCCGGTGTTCGAGCTGATCGCGGTGGTGGCCAACGGCTCGCCCGGCCGCGACGGGCGCTACCGCACACGCCAGGGCGCGGCGACGATCCGGCGCTACCTGGCGGCGGCGCGGCGGGCGCGGGCGCTGCTGCTGCTCGACATCCAGCCCGGCCGGGCGGACTTCCTCGCCGAGATGCGCGCGCTCGAGCCGTTCCTGCGCGAGCCGGACGTGGGCCTGGCGCTCGACCCCGAGTGGCACGTCGGGGCCGGACAGGTGCCGGGCCAGGTGCTCGGCTCGGTGGACGCGGGGGTCGTGAACACCGTGTCCGCGCGACTGGCGGCGATCGTGCGCGAGCGGCGGCTGCCGGACAAGCTGCTCGTGGTGCACCAGTTCACGGCGAACATGGTGCGGCGCAAGCCCACGCTCGCGCGCCCGCCCGGCGTGGCGCTCGTGCTCGACGTCGACGGCTTCGGCACGCAGGCGCAGAAGATCGCGAAGTACCGCGAGCTGACGCGCGGAGGCGGCCCGCGGTTCGCACACGGACTGAAGCTCTTCTTCCGCGAGGACACCGACCTGATGTCGCCGCCCGAGGTGCTGCGCCTGCGGCCGCAGCCGCAGCTCGTGGTCTACGAGTAGGCGCCGCTCAGGCGGTGAGCCAGCGCTTCGGGTTCTCCACCATCATCTGATCGAGCTGCTCGTCGGTCATCCCGTTCTCCTTCAGGTACGGGATCACCTCCTCGAACAGGAACGTCATGCTCCAGTTCGGGACGACGTTCTCCTTGAGCTGCTGCTGCACCTCCGGCGGGAACCAGTCGATCGTCGAGCAGAAGTCCTGCGAGAGGAACATGCGCTCGGCGTAGCCGCGCTCGAGCAGGGCGAGGGTGGTCGCGTTGCGCTTGTCGGTGGGCAGGAAGATGTCGAGCCCGTAGCGATCGAGGCCGATCCACGGGCCGCGCTCGAGGAGCTTCTCGATGTAGTCGAGGTCGTCGGTGTCGCCGGTGTGGGCGATCTGGACCTTGGCGGGGTCGACGCCCTCCTCCTCGAAGATGCGCATCTGCTCGAGGCCCGTGCCGCTCGCGGGATGCGAGTGGGCCATGATCGGCCGGCCGGTCCGCTGGCTCGCGCGCGCGACCGCGCGGTGCACCTTCGCCACGTTCTCGCCGACGCCCTCGGCATCGGCGGCGCACTTGAGGAAGGCGGCCTTGATTCCGGTGCCCTGCATGCCCTGCTCGATGTCGTGTACGAAGATCTCCGCGAGGGCGTCCTCGTCGCGGTTCTTCAGCGGCTGCGGCAGGTGGTCGTAGGTGTAGACGCCGGTGGCGAGCACGATCTGGAGGCCAGACTCGTCGGCCACGCGCTTGGAGAAGCGTGCGTCGCGCTGGAGGAACATCGCGCTCGGCTCGACCACGGTCTGGATGCCGTGGCCCTTGACGGCGTTGGCGTCGGCAAGCGCCGCGTCCCACTCCGCGTCCTCGTCGTAGAGGTGCGGGAACTGGAAGCGGGTCGCCTCGTCGGTGGTGCGGAAGTGCTCGTGGATGAGCGTCCGGCCGAGCTGGTCGGCCTCGACGGGCCCGTTCACGGTCTCGACTGTGGGCATCTTCGGTCTCTCCTCCCGCTGGTTGCGGCGCGTACGCTACGGGGAATGGCGCCGGCACCGCAGCCCGGCCGCGGTTGGCGTGTTTGCACCCCAGTGACCAGGCTCCGCACGCTCACGCTCGTGCTGCTCGCCGGCCTTCTCCTGCTGGCTCCGGCGGCGCCGGCGAAGACGGCTTGGAAGCGCCTCGGCGAGGCGCGGACGCCCCAGCTCGAGACCGACCCGCGCTACGCGGCGTACGAGGACCCCAACGGCGTGACGCGGCTCTTCGACAGCGAGACGAACCGCCGGACCAAGCACCGGCGGCCAATCGCCGACTGCCCGTTCACGAACCTCGGTGGCGGCCGGATCATGTGGGCGTGCCGGGCCTACCCGGTGCACATCGCGTTCGAGACGATCCGCACGGGCAGGATCGGGCAACGCGACCTCGAGGCCGGCGACAGCGCCGGCGGCGCGCACTACATCGGCAAGTACTGGGTCAAGGGCGCAGTGAACGACGCGAACGGCAACCAGTACGAGGCCTGGTGGCGGCTGTCGGACGGGACGCGCGGTCCGGAGGTCACCGGCGCGCGGCGGATCGACGACCTCGACCGCCCGGGGCTCGTGCGCGAGCTGTGCTCGCCGCTCCAGCGCAAGCCCAATCCGTTCTTCGGCATGACCGGGGACACCAGGCCCTACGCGGCCTACCAGTTCGACGGCCGCTTCGGCCTCACCGCCGACGGCTTCCAGTGGGTCCTCCAGCGCTGCGGGCAGAAGCCCAAGCCGGTGACGCTGGGGCTCAACGGCGGCGAGCTGACCGCGGGCCGGATCGCCTACTTCGACCGCGGCGACATCGTCGTGCTCGACGCGGCCACGCGCCGGAAGACGACGTGGTCCGTCACCGACATCGAGCCCACGGCGGACGGCGCGGTCGTGCGCGTCACGGCCAACCGCATCTTCGTCGCGGTGTTCCGCGGCGCGGACGGCTTCGCGCCCTCGCGGGTGTACACGGCGCGCCTGCCGAAGTAGGGCTCGCGGCGCGTCCGCCGCGCGCCTGCCGGCACGATTCGCTCCGAGGGTGGGCGGCTAGCCGGGCGGCGGCTCGTCGGCGCGCACGGGGATCCCCGCCGGCTGCGCGAGCACGTCCTCGCGCCCGTAGTGTCCGACCACGTCGAACCAGCGCTTCGCGCGCAGCGTCTCGCGCAGGTCGCAGTCCGCGTACAGGATTCCCTCGCTGTCGCGGAGCGGACCCGCGATGACCTTGCCCCAGGTCGGCTCGACGACCGCCGCGCCGCCCTTGCCGAACACGTCCATCCCGTCGGGCAGCGGGACCGGGAAGTCCTCCGGAAACGCGCTCGCCGGGATGTACTGCGGCACCGAGACCACGAACGCGCCCGACTCGATCGCGATGTGCCTCATGCTCGCGAGCCAGCCGCCCGTGTCGTCGGCGGTCGGGGCGGCCCAGATCTGCGGGCCGTGCTTGTACACGGCGTAGCGGGCCAGCGGCATCCGGTTCTCCCAGCAGATCAGCCCGCCCACGCGCCCGATGCCCGGCAGCTCTGTCACATCCAGGTCGTCTCCCGCCCCGACGCCGTGGAACACGCGCTCCTGCATCGTCGGCATGAGCTTGCGGTGGCGATGCAGCAGGCCCTCGGGGCCGAGCGTGAGCATCGCGTTGTAGAGCGTGCCGGGCCGCTCGTCCTCGCGCTCGTTCACGCCGATCACGCAATGCAGCTCGTGCTCGCGGCAGACCTCGACGAGGCGGGCGACGTGCGGGCCGCACACGTCCACGGCGCTCTCCCACATCCGCTCCCAGAGGTCGTCCCAGCCGGTGAACGCCGTGGCGCCGGCGGCCCACGCGTTCGAGGGGTAGACCGAGAGGAACGTCTCGGGAAGCACGGCCAGTCGCGCCCCCTCGCCCGCGGCCTCGGCGAGCAGCGCGGCGGCCTTGTCGGTCGTCGCGTCGACGTCGAGGATGACCGGCGTCGCCTGGATCGCGGCCACTCGGACGGTGTCGGACACGGCCTAGATCCCTCCGCCCGAGTCCTGCGGCTTCGTGAGCCACACGCGGTCCACGAGGCCGCAGGCGAACCCGACCAGCAGCGCACGCACGCGATCGTCCGGTCGTTCGTGGATCGCGAGCACGTTGCGGTGGTCGCCATCGTTCGTGAGGCGCGCGATCGTCCCGCCGCTGCCGTTCGTGATCTCGAACTCGTACGGCGGGTTGTCCGGCTTGGTGCGCGCCGTGGCAACCGATTCCGGCCAGCGGAAGAAGAGCTTCTTCTTGGGCACCTCGGTCGTGAACTCCGCCCTGAGCCACTGTCGGTCGCTCACGTTGCGCACCATCCCGATCTCCTCACCGCCGGCACCGTTCACGTAGAGCGCCCCACCGGCGATGTGCAGGTCCAGGAGCGTGCTGCCGGACGCGTCCACAAGCCGCAACCGGCGATCGTTTCGCCGCGTGCTGGACGTGAGCAGAAGCGCCAGCCCGAAGCGGACCGCCTTGCCGCCCGCCGAGTCGCGATCGGTCGGCTCGACCTGCCCGATCTGCTGCCCGTCACGGTCCCAGACCGGGCACACCCGAGTCTCCGCGGGCGCGAGCTTGCGCACCAACCAGTTGGCCTGCTCGCCGACGACGAGCGTCGACTCGTCAAGGATGCCCCCGCCTTGCATCGACGCGGACCTTACAGGCGACCTTCTCGGGTGAGCATCGTGTCACCATGGGTGGTCGCGGTTCACCGCGACCACATTCGTGCCAGGAGCAGGGATCGCCGCGTGCCCGGCGTATCCTCCGCTCATGCAAGAGCCCCCCAGCACGCCCGCGGACGCCGCCCAGACCGAGGACGCGCGCAGCAAGCGCATCGAGGTGTGGATCGCCGGGCTGCTCGGCGTCGTCGCGGTCCTCACCGCATTCGCCACCTACAAGGCCGTCCTCGAGGACGGCGACACCCTGGCCAACTTCAACGAGGGGATCGCCCTCAACGTCCAGGCGGCCGAGCGCGACACCGCTGGCCTCCAGGAGTACTCGACCGACCAGGCCACCTACCTCGAGTACGTCAAGGCCACGCAGGGGGACGACACCGACCTCTCGTCGTACTTCCGCGAGACGCTCTTCTCGCCCGAGCTCGAGGAGGGCGTGAAGTGGGTCGACGAGGGGCCGAAGGACGCGATCTCGCCGTTCCAGGAGGACTCGCCGTACGCCCGGCCCGAGTGGAGCGAGGCGGACAAGCTGCGCACGAAGACCGACGCGAAGTTCAAGGAGGCCGGGATCCACGACGAGGACGGCGACAAGTACGTGCTCGCCACCGTCGTGCTCTCGATCGCCCTGTTCCTGCTCGGCATCGCCGGCGTGAACCGCCAGTTCCGCGTGCAGCGCGGGCTAACGGCCCTCGGCGCGGTCGTCTCGCTGATCGGGCTCATCCAGATCCTGGCCGTCGCGCTCTGAGCGCCGGCGCCCGCTGGCGCTAACGTGCCGCCGCGTGGCGCAACCACGCTTCGACGAGTGGCAGCTCGACCTGCACGGGCACCGCGCGATCTACCGGGTCGCCGGCAGCGGTCCTCCGGTCGTGCTCATCCACGGGATGGTCAACTCCTCGCGCCACTGGGAGAACGTGGCGCTGCGGCTGGCGGATGACTACACCGTCGTCGCGCCGGACCTGATCGGCCACGGCGACTCGGCCACCCCGCGCGGCGACTACTCGCTCGGTGCTCACGCAGCGAGCATCCGCGACCTGCTCACCGCCATCGGGATCGACCGCGCGACGATCGTCGGCCACTCGCTCGGCGGCGGCGTGGCGATGCAGTTCTTCTACCAGTTCCCCCAGCGCACCGAGCGGCTCGTGCTCGTGTCGAGCGGCGGGCTCGGCGGCGAGGTGAGCCCGCTGCTGCGCAGCGCCGCCGTCCCTGGTGCGTCCGCGCTGCTCTCGCTCGCCGCGCATCCGCGCCTGGTCGATGCGCTGGCCGGCGCCGGGGCGCGCCTGCGCGAGCGCGGCTCGGGCGCCGGCGTGCCGCTCCAGGCGGTCGCGCGTGCACTGCGCCCGCTGGAGCGCCCGGGCGCGCGCGAGGCGTTCCTCCAGACGCTGCGAGCGGTGATCGACGTGAAGGGCCAGCGCGTGAGCGCGCGCGACCGGCTCTACCTGCTCGAGTCGATGCCGACGCTGGTGGTCTGGGGCGAGCGCGACAACACGATCCCGCTCGCGCACGGCCTCGACACCCACCGGGCCGTGCCGCACAGCCGCTTCGCCACGCTCCCGCGCGCCGCGCACTTCCCGCACCTCGAGGACCCCGAGGGGCTCGCGGCGGTGCTGCGCGAGTTCCTCGAGACGACCGAGCCGGCGCCCGTCGAGGACGCCGATTGGGGCGGGCTGATCGCGCGGCGGGCGCCGCGCAGCCGGCGCGAGCCCGCGCAGGTCTAGCGGCGCGGGCCGCTCTAGACCGGCACGGCGACCGGCGCGAGCTCGACCGGGATCCCGTTGAGCACCGCGTTGCCCGACAGCGGGTCGACCAGCGTCTCGTCCGCGAGCACGTTCGAGTTCGAGCCGGCGTGCGCCGTCGCGACCTCCATTCGCACGCCGTCCACGTCATGCCCCCAGCCGTGGGGGATGCTCACGACGCCGGGCATCACCGCGTCGGTCACCTCGGCCTGCACCTCGATCGATCCCGCCCGCGAGCTCACCTGCACCGGCTCGCCGTCGGCGAGGCCGAGCCGCGCAGCGTCGTCGGGGTGCACGTGCGCGGTGCAGCGCTCCTTGCCGCGCACGAGCGGCGCGATGTTGTGCATCCACGAGTTGTTCGAGCGAAGCTGCCGGCGGCCGATCAGCACCATGCCGCCGTTCACGTGGCGGCCGAGCGCCGCGCGCAGCCGCTCGACGTCAGCCACGAGCGGTTCGGGCGCCAGCTCGATGCGGCCGCTCGGCGTCCGCAGCACGTCCGGCACGCGCGGCTCGAGCGGACCGAGGTCGACGCCGTGTGGCGCCGCCTCCAGTGCCGCGAGCGAGAGGCCGTCCGGCCGCGCGCCGAACGCGTCGCCGTAGGGACCTGAGCGCAGCAGCAGGTCGAGCAGCCGCTCGGGCCCGCGGCGGTGCTCCAGGGCGGCGAGGATCTCGGCGGCGTCGCGCCCCTCCAGCGCGCCACCCGCGCGCGCGACCTCGCGGCGCACCGCCTCCGCCGCCACGAAGTCGTCGATCGCGTCGATGTCGGCCGCGGGGCCCTGGCCGGTCACGACCCCGGTGAGCCGCAGCGCGGTCTCCCACTCCTGCGGCATCGACGCCTCGAGCACGGGCGCCGAGTAGTTGGCCACGTTGCGCGCGGCGAGCTGGTAGAGCGCGAGGTCGTAGTGCGAGCGCTCGAGCGGCGACGGTCCGGGCAGGACCACGTCGGCGTGGCGCGTCGTCTCGTTCACGTAGACGTCGATCGAGACCATGAAGTCGAGCTCGCTAAGCGCTCCCGCGAGCCGCTGCGCGTTCGGCGTGCTCACCGCCGGGTTCCCCGCCACCGTGATCAGCGCGCGCACCTGGCCCTCGCCGGGCGTCTCGATCTCCTCGGCCAGGCACGCCACCGGCAGCTCCCCGAACGCCTCCGGCAACCCGCGCACGCGCGTGTGCCAGCGCCCGCGCGTCAGCCCACGGCCGCGACCGCGCGCGCCCTGCGAGTTGCTCTGGCCAGCGGCCGCGAGCGGAAACATCGCCCCGCCGGGCCGATCGAGGTTGCCTGTGATCGCGTTCAGCACGTCGACCAGCCAGCTCGCGAGCGTGCCGAACTCCTGGGTGCACGTGCCGATCCGGCCGTACACGGCGGCGCGCTCGGCGGTCGCGAGCTCGCGGGCCATCCGGCGGATCGTGCCGGCGTCGATGCCGCAGGCGCCCGCCGCGTCCTCCGGGGCGAACCCGCGCGCCAGCTCGCGCACGACCTCGAGGCCCTCGACGTGATCGCCCACCGTGCCCAGGTCCTCGAGCCCCTCATCGAAGATCGCGTGCACGAGCGCGAACAGCAGCAGCGCGTCGGTGCCCGGCCGGATGAAGTGGTGCTCGTCGGCGTGCTCGGCGGTGCGGCTGCGGCGCGGATCGATCACGACCACCTTGCCGCCGCGCTCGCGGATCCGGCGCAGGCGCCCGCGCATGTCGGGCGCCGTGAGCAGGCTCCCATTCGACGCCAGCGGGTTGGCACCCAGGATCAGCAGATGGTCGGTGCGGTCGACGTCGGGCACCGGCACCGACAGGCCGCCGCCGAACATCAGCGCCGAGGAGATCTGCTTCGGCATCTGGTCGACCGTGCTGGCGGTGTAGATGTTGCCGGTGCCGAGCGCCTTCAGCAGCACCCGCCCGAAGGTCTGGAACGACAGGCTGTGCGCGGCCGGGTTGCCGACGTACACCGCCACCGCGTCGCGCCCGTGGCTCTCCAGGAGCGGCGGCAGGCGGCGATCGATCTCGGCGAACGCCTCGTCCCAGCTCGCCTCGACCAGCTCCCCGTCGCGGCGCACCAGCGGCGTGCGCAGCCGGTCGGGGTCGTCGTGCAGCGCCCGGAGGCTGCCGCCCTTCGGGCAGATGAACCCCTGCGAGAACACGTCATCGCGGTCGCCGCGGATCCCGGTCACCGCGCCGCCATCGACGCTCACCTCGAGGCCGCACGTCGCCTCGCAGAGCGGGCACGTCGCGTATGCGGTGCGCTCGGCCATCGCGGACCGAGAGCGTACGCCCTTGGGCGCCTCCGCGCTAGCCGGAGTTCGTGGCGCGCGCGATCTCGATCTCGCGCGTGACCGACTCGGCGATGTCCTTCAGCAGCCCGACCTGGTGCTTGGTCCAGTGCCGCGGGTGGTCGTCGATCGTGCAGAGCGTCCCGAGCGCCTGGCCGTCGCCGCTGATCAGCGGGATGCCGGCGTAGGCGACCACGCGGAGATCGCGGATCGCGAGGTTGTCCTTGAGAACCGGGTGCTCGCGCGCGTCGTCCACGATCAGCGGTTCGCGCGACGCGACCGCGTGCTGGCAGAACGAGTGGCTGAGGGGCGTCTCGCGCTGGCTCTGCCACGGCTCCGGGAGGCCGATGCAGCTCTGGAAGAACTGGCGGTCCTCGTCGATCAGCGAGACGAGCGCCACCGGGGCGTCGAGCGCCTCCGAGGCGATCCGCGCGTGGCGGTCGAAGTTCTCCTGGCGCGGGGAGTCCAGCAGGCCGGTGTCGCGCAGGGTGCGCAGGCGCTCGACGTCGCGCACCGCGGCCATGACGTTCGCCGGGGGCACCGGGCCGTTGTCCCGTTCCGGCAGGCCCGAGAGCCGTTGGAGCGTCTCCTCGATGCCGGGCTCGCCGCGCCGCCCCATGAGGTAGGCGATGCGCAGGACGGTCGCGTCGCGCACGAATTGGGCGGCACTGACGCCCGCCGCCGATGCCTCCTGCTCGAGGAGCGACCAGAGGTCATCAGAGAACCGGACTGTGGTCGCTCGCATTGCCATGTACCCGATTTAGTGTAAGCGGCGGCGTATCCGCTGTCTATCTCGCGCGGATCGACGCCAATTTGATTTCAAGCGATATCGGTTGCGGTAGCTTATTGGCGCGGTGGCAGCGGGAGCGGTGAGAGAACAGGCTGGAGCGGCGGGGCTGGCAGGCACCTATGAGCGGCACGCCGAGAACGTTCGCCGGGCCGCCTACTCCGTCACGCACGACCGCGCCCTGGCCGAGGACGTGACCCAGGATGTGTTCCTCGCTCTCTGGGCACGGCCGGAGCGCTACGACCCCGCGCGTGGCAGCGTGGAGAACCTCCTGCGCGTGATGGCCCGCAGCCGCGCGCTCGACGCGGCGCGGCGCAACTCCGCGGCGCGGCGCGCGCAGGACCGGCTCGACGCGGAACCGGTCGCGGCCTCGGAGCCCGACCCCGCCGAGGCCGCGGCCACCTCCCTGCGCGCGGGGCGGCTGCGCCGGGCCGTGCAGGGCCTACCCCCCGAGCAGCGCGACGCGATCGCGCTCGCGTACTGGGGTGGCCTGACCGCGGAGGAGGTCGCGCACCGGCGCGGCATCCCGCACGGCACGGCCAAGAGCCGGATCCGGATCGGGCTCAAGAAGCTGCGCAGCGACTTCGACGGCTGACGGGCTGGCCGGGCGGCGGCCGATCGAGCCGAGTGGTGCCGTGTGGGAGCATTCCGGGATGGCCAAGGCCCCGCCGGGAGCTCCACCCGGCCCCCCGCTCCCCCGGGTCGTCCAGACGCTCGGCTTTCTGACCGCCGGCACCCGCTACCTCGAGGCCTGCCGGCGCCGCTACGGCGACGTCGTGTGGTTCCGGACGCTGTTCGACCCCGGCTTCGCGATGGTCTTCGACCCGGACGTGGTCCGGGACGTGTTCCAGGCGCCGCCCGACCGGCTGCGCGCGGGCGAGGCCAACGCGCTGCTGTCGACGGTCCTGGGGCCGCGCTCGGTTCTCGTGCTCGACGGGGCCGAGCACCTGCGCCACCGCAAGCTGATGCTGCCGCCGTTCCACGGGCGCCGGCTCACCGCCCACGAGGAGGTGATGCGCGAGAGCGCCGATCGCTCGATCGACGCGTGGCCGGTCGGCGGCGAGTTCGCGCTGCTGCCGCACATGTACGTGCTCACCCTCGACGTGATCGCCACCGCGGTCTTCGGCATCGAGGAGGACGACCGCCGCGAGGAGCTCAAGCGGCGCATCCGGACCTTCCTCGAGACGGCGGGCAGCCCGCTGCGCGTGATCCTGCTGATGCTCTCGCGCGGGCGGATCCGCGACGAGGCTGCGCAGCGCCAGTTCGACGCTCGCCGCGAGGCCATGGACGAGCTGATCCTCGACGAGATCGCGCAGCGCCGCGGCGCACCCGACATCGAGGAGCGCGACGACGCGCTCTCGCTGCTCCTCCTTGCGCGGGACGAGGACGGGGCCGGGCTGACCGACGCGGAGGTGCGCGACCAGCTCGTGACGCTGCTCGTTGCCGGCCACGAGACCACGGCGGCCGGGATCGCGTGGACGCTCGACCTGGTGTACCGCGACCCGGCCGTGCTGGAGCGTGCCCGCACGGCCGCGCGCGAGGGCGAGACCGTCTACCTCGACGCGGTCGTGAAGGAGTCGCTGCGCATACGCCCCGTCGTGCCCGGGATCGGCCGCGTGGTGCGCGAGGAGCCGTTCGTGGCCGGCGGCTACTCGATCCCGCCAGGGGTGGAGATCAACCCGTCGATC
>DASVPL010000261.1:0-22867 GCA_036382905.1 Thermoleophilaceae bacterium
GCCGTCGAGAACACCTCCGACTTGCGCGTCGGGATCGTGGTGTTGCGCTCGATGAGCTTCGTCATCACGCCGCCCTTGGTCTCGATGCCGAGGGTCAGCGGGGTCACGTCGAGCAGGAGGACGTCCTTGACGTCGCCGGCCAGCACGCCCGCCTGGATGGCGGCGCCCACTGCGACGACCTCGTCCGGGTTGACGCCCTTGTGCGGGTCCTTGCCGGTCAGCTCCTTGACCTTCTCCTGCACCGACGGCATGCGCGTCATGCCGCCGACCAGCACGATGTGGTCGATCTGGTCGCCGGTCACGCCGGCGTCCTTCATCGCCTGCTTGGTCGGCCCGACCGTGCGGTCGAGCAGGTCGGCCGTCAGCTCGGTGAGCTTCGAGCGCGTGAGCCGCTGGTCGAGGTGCTTCGGCCCCGACGCGTCGGCCGTGACGAACGGCAGGTTGATCTGCGACTCCTGCGTGGTCGAGAGCTCGACCTTGGCCTTCTCGGCCGCCTCGTAGAGGCGCTGGAGGGCCATCTTGTCCTGCGAGAGGTCGATGCCCTGCGAGGCCTTGAACTCCTTGACGAGCCAGTCGACGATCGCCTTGTCGAAGTTGTCGCCGCCGAGGTGGTTGTCACCCGCGGTGGCCTTCACCTCGAACACGCCCTCGGCGATCTCGAGCACCGACACGTCGAACGTGCCGCCGCCGAGGTCGAAGACGAGGATCGTCTGGTCGGCCTCCTTGTCGAGCCCGTAGGCGAGCGCGGCCGCGGTCGGCTCGTTGATGATCCGCTTGACGTCGAGGCCCGCGACCTTGCCCGCGTCCTTGGTGGCCTGGCGCTGGTCGTCGTTGAAGTACGCCGGCACGGTGACCACGGCGCTGTCGACCGTCTCGCCCAGGAAGGCCTCGGCGTCGGTCTTCAGCTTCTGGAGGATCATCGCGCTGATCTCCGGCGGGCTGTACTGCGCGCCGCCGGCCTCCACGCGCGCGTCGCCGTTCGGGCCCTTGACGACCTTGAACGGCACGATCGTCTCCTCCTCCTTCACCTCGGCCGCCTTGCGGCCCATGAAGCGCTTGATGGAGAAGACGGTGTTCTCGGGGTTGGTGACGGCCTGCCGCTTGGCGACCGTGCCGACCAGGCGCTCGCCGCCGCTCGTGAACGCGACTACGGACGGCGTCGTGCGCGCGCCCTCGGCGTTCTCGACGACGGTCGGATCGCCGCCCTCGAGGACCGCCATGCACGAGTTCGTCGTGCCCAGGTCGATGCCAATCGTTCTGCCCATAGGGGTTCTTGCTCCTTCTCGGTTCTAAATCGCGACGCTAAGAAATCTGAGTGTGGTTTTAGCAGATCGTGATCGAGGCGCCCACCGGCGGCGACGGTCCGTACCGCTCAGTCGGCGCTGCGCGCTTGACAGCGCATCGCCCCCCGGCTTACGTTCGGCACGAGCCTTCGGGGGAGACGCGACGACGGGTTGGGGGAAGCATGGAGCTGAGTGGGGGGACCGATCTGAGACGGCTGCGGTCGCTCAAGGACCAGCACAAGGCGGAGCTGCTCGCGCTGCCGAACGTGATCGGGGTTGGACTCGGTCAACGCGTGATCGCGGGCACGCGAACCGAGGAGTGGGTAATCAGCGTCAACGTCGTGAGGAAGCTCGCCCCGGACGAGCTCGACCGCGACGCGAGGATTCCCGCCGAGCTGGACGCCGAGATCCGGGGCACGCATGTGACGGCGAAGACGGATGTGGTCGAGAGCGGCGTCCCCCGGCTCGAGGGCTACAAGGATCGCATCAGGCCGGTTCAACCGGGTTACTCGATCCGGCCCTACGAGTCCAACTATCTGGGCACGACCGGCGGGTTCGTCGTGGTCGAAGGCGACGGGTACCTCATGAGCAACTTCCACGTGCTCTGGGACTACCTGCCGGGCTCGCCCATCGTCCAGCCCGGGGACACGAGCGACCCTACGGACGTCATCGGGAACCCCGATACGAGGCACTACGTCCAACCCTCGCCCGACAAGGTGAACTACATGGACGCCGCCCTCGCGACGCTGAAGGAGATCGACGGCAACTACCGCCACATACAGCCCGCGCACCCAGAGTTCGGCCCGCTCGCCGGAAGCTACAACAGCGTTGGCATGGGGTGGCACATGCGCAAGGTCGGCGCGACCACCGGCCTGACGGAGGCGCGGGTCAGCAAGTGGGACTTCGGCGGAGGCTTCGACTCGAACCACGACGGCGTCGCAGACGTCTGGTTCGAGCACCAGGTCGAGCTCTGGAACGCCTCGGCCATGCCGTCGGACGGCGGCGACTCGGGCGCCTGGTGGGTCACCGACGACAATCGTGTCGGGCTGCTCCACTGGGCCGGCAACGGCGTGGACCTGTCCGTCGCCACCCCGATCTCGTGGGTCCTCCAGAAGTTCGGCGCGTCGGTCTGGGCGAAGTGGGGTCGCGACCGGGAGCTGATCACCGGCGACGCCCAGCCAGCCGACGGGCCCTCACTGGACGACCTGTATGACCCCGACGAGCTCGAGCACATCATCCATTCGAAGGAAGCGGACCGCCCGGCGGCGCCGGCCATGGGGGGAGTGGCGGCGGCCAGCACGGACGCGTAGACCTGTCCGCGCACGCACGGCCGTCAAGCCTCCGGCAGCGGCCTTGGCGGGCGCCAGCGCGGGATCAGCTCGACGGCCACGATCGCGGCCATGATCAGGAGCGCTCCGCTCCAGGCCACGACCGAGAGCCGCTCGTCGTTCAGCAGGAAGCCGAACAGGCCCGCGAACGCGGGCTCGGACGCGAGGATCAGTGCGGTGCGCGCCGGCGCCGCGTGCTGCTGCGCGTAGGTCTGGACGAAGAAGCCGAGCGCGCTCGCCACGAACGCCGTGACCGCCAGGGCGAGCCACACGTCGCCGCCCGTGGGGACCTCGAGCTGGCCGCCGCCACCCGCGACGGCCGTGCAGAAGATCCCGCACACCGCGAGCTGGACGACGAGCAGCGCCCCCGCGTCGTGCTCGGTCGCCGCGCGGCCGGTCGCGAGGATGTGGGCGGAGAACGAGATCGCGCACCCGAGCACGAGGGCGTCGCCCGCGTTGAACCCCTCCGTTCCCGACAGCAGGTAGAGGCCCGCCGCCGAGACCGCGGCCGCGGCCCACGCCAGTGCGTCGATCCGCTGGCGCAGCACGAGCGCCCCCAGGAGCGGCGTGAGGACGACGAACAGGCCGGTGATGAAGCCCGCGTTCGAGGAGCTCGTGCGCTCGAGCCCGAGCGTCTGGAAGACGTATCCCCCGGTGAGGAAGACGCCCATGACAGCGCCCGCCAACCAGCCCGCGCGCGAGAGCGCGGCGAGCTGACGGCGGAACACAAGCGCGACCACGAGCGCGGCCGCGAGGAAGCGGTAGCCGAGGAACGCCATCGTCGGGAGCTCCTCGACGGCGTCCTGGACCATCGGGAACGTCAGTCCCCAGACCGCCGCGATGCCGACCAGCCCGAGCTCGGAGACGCGCTGGCGGCTCACCCGCGGACGAGCGCCTTCCCGTACGGGCAGAGCGACAGCAGCGGGCACTCCCGGCAGCGCGGCGAGCGCGCGTGGCAGATCCGCCGACCGTGCCGGATCAGCGCCACGTGCGCCTCGTACGGGTCCTCCTTCGCCGCCAGCCGCAGCATCTCGTCGTGTGCCTCGTCGAGCGGCGCGCCGGCCCGCCACAGCCCGAGCCGCGACCCGACCCGGTACACGTGCGTGTCGACCGGAACGTCGGGGCGCCCGTACGAGAACAGCAGGACGCACGCGGCCGTCTTGCGTCCCACACCGGGCAGGGCGCAGAGGTAGTCGCGCCCCTCGGCAAGGGGCGCCTCGGCCAGCCAGCTCAGGTCGTCGTCGCCGATCGCGCGCAGGATCTCCTGGATGCGAACGGCCTTGGTGGGCGCGAGGCCGCCCGGGCGGATCGCGTCCTCGACCTCGGCCACGGGCGCCTCGCGCACCTCGTCCCAGGTCGCGAAGCGCTCGCGCAGGCGCGTGTAGGCGACGTCGCGGTTGCGGTCGTTCGTGTTCTGCGAGAGCACGGTGAGCACGAGCTCGTCGACCGGCGCGCGGTGCTCGAGCGGCAGCGGCCGCCCGTAGGCCTCGCGCAGTCGCTCGAGGATCGTGCGGAAGCGCCGCGGCGTGGCGGTGGCGGGTCGCGCGATGGCCCTGCTCGGCATCCGTGGAAAGGTACGGGCGTGACCGAGCACAGCGCCGAGATCGCCGGGACGCACGTCGCCTGGGTCGAGCACGACGGGCCGAGCCCGGTCCTGTACGTCCACGGCGTGCCCAACCACGGGGAGATGTGGACCCCGTTCCTCGAGCGCACCGGCGGCGTCGCGCCCGACCTGCCGGGCTTCGGGCGCTCCGGCAAGCCGGCCAACTTCGAGTACTCGATCAAGGGCTACGGCGACTTCCTCGAGGCGTTCGTGGACCACCTCGGGCTCGAGCGGTTCGCGCTCGCGATGCACGACTGGGGCAGCGTCGGGCTCGAGCTCGCGCAGCGGCGCCCGGAGGCCGTCGAGCGGCTGGTGCTGCTCGACGTCGTGCCGTTCCTGCCGGGCTATCGCTGGCACTGGGTGGCGCGGACCTGGCGCACGCCGGTCGCCGGCGAGCTGCTCATGGGCTCGTCGACCAAGTGGGCCACCCGGCGGCTCCTGCGCACGACCGGGGCGATCCCGGAGGAGCACGTCCCAGCGTTCGTCGAGGAGATGTGGCCGCACTTCGACCACGGCACCCAGCGCGCGATCCTCAAGCTCTACCGCTCGGCGCCGCCCGCCGTGCTCGAGCAGGCGGGCGCGCGGCTCGCGGACATCACGGCGCCCGCGCTCGTGGTCTGGGGCGAGGACGACGTCTACCTGCCGACCCGCTTCGCGCACGCCTACGCGGAGGCGCTCGGGGGCGAGACGGAGGTCGAGGTCCTGCCGGACGCGCTGCACTGGGTCTGGCTCGACCGGCCGGACGTCGTCGACCGGGTCAGCGCCTTCCTCGGCGCTCGTTAGCCTTCCGCCCGTGCCGTCATCCGCTCCGGCAACCAAGCCGGCGCCGGCGGCGACGAGGGATCGATCCGCGAACGGCGGGCCGCCCGGCACGCTCGCCGAGGCGGATCGCCGCAAGGCGCTCGCCTGGCGCCTCGCCCCGGTCGCCCTCGCCGCGCTCGCGTCGCTCGCGTACCTGATCGCCGAGCCGCGCACGGTCGACTTCGCCGCCGGGCTCTACCGCACCCACCTCTTCAGCGAGGAGGGCTTCGCGCTGTGGAACGGCAACTGGTACAGCGGCCACCACGTGCTCGGCTACAGCGTGCTGTTCCCGCCGCTCGCGTGGCTCGTCGGCCCGCGCCTGCTGGGCGTGATCTGCGCACTCGCGGGGGCGGCGCTGTTCGAGGCGCTCGTGCGCCGGCACTTCGGCGAGCGGGCGCGCTGGGGCGCGCTGTTCTTCGGCCTCGCCGCCGTCGCGCCGCTGTGGTCGGGGCGCAACCCGTTCCTGCTCGGCGCCACGATCGGACTGGCCGCCGCACTCGCGCTCCAGCGCGATCGCCGAGGCCTCGCCGTTGGCCTGGCCGCCGCCTGCGGCCTTGCGAGCCCGGTCGCGGGCGCGTTCCTCGGGCTGGTCACGCTGGCGTACGGGCTGTCGGCGCGGGCGAGACGGGCCCCGGCGGCATGGATCCTCGCGGCGGCGATGGGCCCGGCGGTGCTGATCGGGCTGGCGTTCGGCACGGACGGCCGCGAGCCGTTCGACCTCTCGACGTTCTGGCCGCTGCCCCTCCTGGCCGCCGGCTTCGCGGTCGCGCTCCCCCGCGAGCAGCGCACCCTGCGGATCGCCGCATTGCTCTACGCGCTGGCCTGCTGCGCGGCCTACGTGGTCGACTCCCCGATGGGCGGCAACGCCGCGCGCCTCGCCGGCTTCATCGGAGCCCCCGTGCTGCTGTGCGCGCTGCTGGCGTACGGCCGGCCGCGGCAGCGCGCGGCGCTCGCCGCGGCGGCCGTCACGCTCGTGGGCCTCCTGTTCATCCAGTGGTCACCGCCGATCCGCGACACCGTCAAGGCGTTCGAGGACCCGTCGGCCGAGCCGAGCTACTACAAGCCGCTGAACGCCTTCCTCGCAAGCGCCGGCGGGCCGCCCGGCCGGGTCGAGATCCCGTTCACGCGCAGCCACTGGGAGGCCTACGACGTGGGCCGCGAGCACCCGCTCGCGCGCGGCTGGCTGCGCCAGGCGGACATCCAGCGCAACGGGATCTTCTACGGCGGCGCCTTCGACAGCCTCACCTACGCGGCGTGGCTCAGCGAGCACGGCGTGCGCTGGGTCGCGCTGCCCGACGCTAAGCCCGACTACAGCTCCTACGACGAGCGCGCCCTGATCGAGGCCGGGCTGCCCTACCTGAAGCTGCGCTGGCGCTCTGACCACTGGCGCGTGTACGAGGTCACGCTGCCGAACGCGATGGTCGTCCCACGGGGCGGCGCGCGGCTCGAGATCGAGCGGCTCGGCAACGACGACGTGGAGCTGCGGGCGCTCGGCCGCGGCGAGGCGACCGTGCGCGTGGCCTGGTCGCACTACTGGAAGGCGGACTCGGGCTGCGTCGAGCGCGACGGCGAGTGGACGCGTGTGATCGCGGATCGGGCGGGGCGGATCCGGCTGTCGATGGACTTCGCGCCGAGCCGCATCGTCTCCAGGGGCCGGCGGTGCGCGTGAGTGGCGAAGGTCCGGGGGGTGCCACTAGGATGGCGCCGCCGTGACTCGTGCTTGGTACTTGAGCAGCCGCTGGCTGCCGCAGGGGTGGCTCGACGCCCTCCGCCAGCTCGTCCTGTTCGCCGGGGCGTACTACGCCTACCGGATCGTCCGGGGCTTCGTGGACGGCCAGACCGCCGTCGCGTTCCAGCACGCGCGCGACATCGTCGACGCCGAGCGCGCGATGGGGCTGTTCTTCGAGCCCAGCTTCCAGGACGCGGTCGTCTCTCAGACCTGGCTGCGCGACTTCGTCAACTTCATGTACGTCAACAGCCACTTCATGATCACCACGACGTTCCTGATCTGGCTCTACCTCGCGCGCAACCACGCCTTCTACTACGTGCGCAACATGTTCATGATCGCCATGGGGCTGGCGCTCGTCGGCTACCTGGTCTACCCCACCGCGCCGCCGCGGCTGCTGCCGGAGTGGGGCTTCACCGACACGGTCGCCGAGGCCGTCGGCCCGGCCGTCGAGAACACCTCCGAGGTGCTCTACAACCCGTACGCGGCCATGCCGAGCATGCACGTCGCGTTCGCGCTGATGATCTCGATACCGGCCATGAAGCTCGTCGGGAACCAGGTGCTGCGCTACGTCTGGGCGGCCTACCCGGCGATCGTCACCTTCGTCGTGGTCACCACCGGAAACCACTTCTGGATCGACGCGGCGGTCGGCGCAGCGGTCGCCGCGGTGTCCGCGTACACGGCGCACGCGGCGCTCGGCCGCGCCCGTCCCGAGGCCTGGGCATGGCGCAGCGCGGTCCCGGCGAAGGCCGCGGCGTAGCCACGGCGAGCCCCGACGGCCCGCGGCGCGCCTCCGAGGTGCGAACGGTCGAGGACGCGCGCACGCTTGCGCGCAACCGCCTGATCGAGTCGCGCCTCACGCCGAACGCGATCTCGATGGCCGGCCTCGTCGGCAACGTCGTCGCGGCCGTGCTGATCACCCAGCGCTACTTCTTCCTCGCCGGGGTGGCGTTCGTCCTCGGGTCGGTCATGGACACGCTCGACGGCCGCTACTCCCGGATGTCGGGCAAGGGCAGCGCGTTCGGCGCCTTCCTCGACTCGACGCTCGACCGGATCGAGGAGGGTGTCGTGCTCGCGGCGTGCGCCGCGTACTTCTCGGACCGCGGCGACGACCTCGCCGTGGCCGCCGTCGTGATCACCGTGCTGGGGTCACTGATGGTGAGCTACACCCGCGCTCGCGCGGAGGCGCTCGGGGTCGAGTGCAAGGTCGGCCTCGCGACCCGCCCCGTGAGGGTCGTTATCCTCTCCGCAGGTTTGCTGTTCGCGAGGGGGGCGTCGCTCGGCGACTTCGAGCTGCTGGCACCGGCCATCTACGTGATGGCGGTCTTGACGAGTTTCACGGTGCTCCAGCGGGTACTCCATGTCCGAGCGGCGCTCAACCGCGCTGACCAGGGCCTGTCCGCACCCTCCGCGTAACCAGCGGAAAGTGCGGGGTTTGATCTAGCCTGCCGCACCGGGCGCGCCCGGCCGCGTCGCCCGACCCAACAGGAGGACCCAGAAACGTGACTCAGATCCCTGGAAACGGCGCATCGCGCTACCAGACCGAGAAGGTACGCGTCGCCATCGTCGGCGTCGGCAACTGCGCCAACAGCTTCGTGCAGGGCGTCCAGTACTACCGCGACGCCACCGGGAGCGAGGCCGTCCCCGGCCTCATGCACGTGGACCTCGGCGGCTACCACGTCGGCGACATCGAGTTCACCGCCGCCTTCGACATCGACGCCGACAAGGTCGGCAAGGACCTCTCCGAGGCGATCTGGTCGGGCCAGAACAACACGATCAAGTTCGCCGACGTGCCGAAGCTCGACGTCCCCGTGCACCGCGGCATGACGCACGACGGGCTCGGCAAGTACCTCAAGGAGAAGATCACCAAGGCGCCCGGCGAGACCGCCGACATCGTCCAGATCCTCAAGGACACGAAGACCGACGTCGTCGTCTCCTACCTGCCGGTCGGGTCCGAGCAGGCCACCAAGTGGTACGTCGAGCAGGTGCTCGAGGCCGGCTGCGGGTTCGTCAACTGCATCCCCGTGTTCATCGCCCGCGAGGAGTACTGGGGCAACCGCTTCCGCAAGGCCGGGCTCCCGATCGTCGGCGACGACATCAAGTCGCAGGTCGGCGCCACGATCGTGCACCGCACGATGGCGCGGCTGTTCGGCGACCGCGGCGTGAAGATGATGCGCACGTCGCAGCTCAACGTCGGCGGCAACATGGACTTCTACAACATGCTCGAGCGCGAGCGCCTGGAGTCCAAGAAGATCTCGAAGACCAACGCGGTCACCTCGATCATGGACCACGAGCTGCCGGCGGACGACGTCTACATCGGGCCGTCGGACTACGTGCCGTGGCTGACCGACCGCAAGTGGGCCCACATCCGCGTGGAGGGCCAGGCGTTCGGCGACGTGCCGCTGAACATGGAGATGAAGCTCGAGGTGTGGGACTCGCCGAACTCGGCGGGCATCGTCATCGACGCCGTGCGCTGCTGCAAGCTCGCGCTGAACAACGGCCTCGGCGGCCCGCTCGAGGCGCCCAGCTCGTACCTGATGAAGTCGCCCCCGGTGCAGGTCCCGGACCCCGTGGCCCGGCAGAACACCGAGGACTTCATCGCCGAGTACGGCGGCGCTCCGAAGCTGCCCGGCCAGGCGAAGATCCGCGCGGTCGAGCCGGCGTAGCCGCTAGCTCGGCCCGCACGGCGCGGGGGCGTATCCTCGCGCCGTGCCCGACGAGCGCTTCTCGATAGCCCAGGTCACCCCCTACGCCTGGGAGCAGCCGCACGACGTCAACCGGTTCGTGGAGCGGCTCTCGGATGAGCTGTGCGCGCGCGGGCACCGGATCGTGGTGGTCGCGCCGTCGGACTCGCGCGAGCTGATCCGCGAGTCGCGGGAGACGATCAGGCGCTGCCGCGACGAGCCGGAGTGCGTGTTCGCGGGCGAGGGCTGCGCGAACGTGCTCGCGGTCGGGCAGAGCATCCCGTTCCCGCCCGGCGTGCGCCGCGGCGGGTCGGTGTCGCTGCCGGCGAACGTCTCGCGCTCGATCGAGGACCTGTTCGACAACGCGCAGTTCGACTTCGTCCACGTGCACGAGCCGTTCGCGCCGAGCGCCGCGTCGGCCGCGCTGCGCCACTCGCGGGCGCTCAATGTGGGCAGCTTCCACGGCGGCACCGAGCGGATCCTCTCGACGCAGGTGGCGCGCAAGCTGGTCACCCTGCTGTTCGGCCGCCTCGACGGGCGCACGACGAGCTCGGCGGCCACGCGCGACCTGATCGGGCGCTTCTTCCCCGGCGACTACCGCGTGGTGAGCCCCGGCGCCGAGGTGGTCGCGCGCCCGCCCGGCGACCGTGACCGCGAGATCGTCGACATCCTCTACTGCGCCGAGGAGGAGCGGGGGGCGCTGCGGCTGTTCCTGCGCGCGCTCCGGCGGATCCCGCCGGAGCTGCCGTGGCACGCCACGGTCTGGTCGCGCTCGGCGGACGCCGTGCCCGCGGTGCCGCTGCCGCGCTCGATCCGCGACCGCGTGCGCTTCGTCGGCCCGGCGCAGGGTTCGGAGGCCCAGCACGTGGTGCGCGCGGACGTGGTGGTGGCCGCCTCTGCCGGAGCGGCGCCGGCCACGCACCTGCCGCTGTGGGCGATCGCCGGCGGCGCCGTGCCGGTCGCCTCGCGGCTGCCTCAGTACGAGGAGGCGCTCGGCGACGGCGACCTCGGCCTGCTCTTCGAGCCGCGCGACACCGACACGCTGGCCGCCCAGCTCGCCCGGCTGGTGCAGGAACGTGAGCTGCGCGAGCGCCTGCGCGATCGGGTGGTCGAGGCCCAGCCCGGGCTCTCCTGGTCGCGCGTGGCCGACGAGTTCGAGGACCTCTACCGGATGATCGCCGCCCGGCGCCACGACCCGGCGCCGAAGGCGGCGGTCAGGAAGCGCCTCGAGGGCCGCGACCAGATCCACGTGGACCTCCACATGCACACGAACCACTCGCACGACTGCGCGACGCCGGTGGACACGCTGCTCGAGGGGGCGAAGGCGGCCGGGCTGGGCGCGATCGCGGTGACCGACCACAACGAGATCTCCGGTGCGCTCGAGGCGCGCGAGCGGGCCGACGGGATCAAGGTGATCGTGGCCGAGGAGATCAAGACCGCCGACCAGGGCGAGGTGATCGGCCTGTTCATCGAGGAGAAGATCCCGCGCGGGCTGACGCTCCAGGAGACGATCGCCGAGATCCGCCGCCAGGGCGGCCTCGTGTACGTGCCGCACCCGTTCGACCGGATGCACTCGGTCCCCGACTACGAGCACCTGCTCGACGTGATCGAGGACGTGGACGCCATCGAGGTCTTCAACCCGCGGGTGGCCATCTCGTCGTTCAACGAGGAGGCCGAGCGCTTCGCGGCCAAGTACCGGATCGTCGCGGGGGCCGGGTCCGACAGCCACGTGGTCCAGGGGCTCGGCTCGGTGAAGATCGTGATGCGGGACTTCGACGGGCCCGAGGAGTTCCTCGAGTCGCTGCGGGCGGCCGACATCGTCCGGCGGCGGCAGAGCCTCCTCTACGTGCAGGCGGTGAAGCTGATCCAGAAACGAGGGCACGGGGCAGGCAAGAGGTGATGCAGCACAAAGGAGGGCGCCCCGACCAGGCGAAATCGACCGCCTGGATGCCAGCCACCGACGACGAGATCCGGCAGAAGTACCTCGACCGTGCGATCCGCGAGCTCAACCAGCTCACCCACGAGATCCAGGAGTGCGACCTGTGCCCGCGCGGCCAGGTCATGCCGGTGCTCCCGTCGGGCCACTGCCTGGGGGACATCTTCCTCCTGAAGTACGTGCCGGCGCCCTCGGAGATCTCCGAGGGAGTGGCGTTCTACGGCCGCGCCGGCCAGGCGCTCAAGAAGAGCTTTGCGCGGCTGGGGATCGATCCCTCGGTGGTCTACGGGACCGTGTTCGTGAAGTGTCCGGTCGGTGACACCGAGGACGCCGACCCCGCCTGCCGCGCCCGCGTGCTGGAGGAGCTCGCGATCGTGCAGCCGCGGATCGTCGTGATCATGGGCGACGAGGCGCTGGCCGAGCTGAACGAGATCGGCGTGCCGCTCGGGCGCCGCGTCGAGCCGCTCGTGGGCGAGATCCAGAAGCTCACCCCGGCGTGCGACGCGCTGTTCGTGCCCGACATCGACAGGGCGCTCGACGACGAGTCCGCCAAGCGCGAGTTCTGGAAGGCGTTCCGCTCGCTCGGCGACTGGTACGCGGACTTCCCGCCGTACTAGCCGGCCGGCGCGCGCGGGTATAGTCGCCCGCCTCATGGACCTCGAGCCCAAGAGCGTCGACCCGGTCATCGAGCGCACCTGCGCGGAGTGCGGGGCGAAGCTGACCGAGCAGGAGATCCGCGCCGCCATGGAGGCGGGGCAGACCTACCTCTGCTCGGTGCACGCGGCCGAGCTCGAGCCGGCCGAGGACCAGGCCGAGCTCGACGAGCCCGGCTAGCGCCGAGCCGAGCTAGGCGGTCCGCTCCAGCAGCGCCACGCACTCGATGTGCGGGGTCTGCGGGAACATGTCCACCGGGCGCACGGCGGCGAGCCGGTAGCCCGCGTCTGCGATCTGGCGCGCGTTCGGCGCGAGCGTGGTCGGGTTGCAGGAGACGTAGACCACGCGGCGCGCCTCGGTCTCGAGCAGGCGGCGCACGATCTTGGCCGAGAGGCCGGCGCGCGGCGGGTCGACCACGACCACGTCGGGCTTGCCCGCCTCCTCGACCAGCGGTCGCATGGCCGTGCGCACGTCGCCCGCGAAAAAGCGCGCGTTGTCGATGCCGTTGAGCTTGGCGTTCTCGATCGCGTCGGCCACCGCTCGCTCGACCAGCTCGACGCCGATGACCTCGCCGGCGCGCGTGGCCATCGCGAGCGCGATCGTGCCGATGCCGCTGAACAGGTCGTACACGCGCTCGCTGCCGCCGAGCCCGGCCAGCTCGACCGCGGCGCCGTACAGGCGCTCGGCCATCTCGGTGTTGGTCTGGAAGAACGCCTCCGGCGAGACGCGGAAGCGCAGCCGGTCGCCCAGCACGTCGATCTCCTCCTCGATCGCGCCGGCGCCGCTCACGAGGCGCGTCTTGCCCTCGCGGGTGGTCTCGGCCACGCCGCCGGTGCGGGTCCAGAGGAAGCCGTCGGCGCCGGCGGCCTCGGCCAGCTCGTCCGCGCGGAAGTCGCCCTCGCTCGTGACGACCCGCGCTTGGAGCATCCCGGCGCGCCTGCCCTCGCGAACGACGAGGTTGCGCAGGAAGCCGTCACCGGCGCGGCGGTCGTAGGCGTCGAGGCCCTCGGCGCGGCACCAGGCCTTCACGCGCTCGCGCACGGCGTCGACGCGCTCGGAGGCGAGGATGTCGTCGGTCACGTCGTCGATCTCGTTCCAGCGGCCCGGCCGGTGGAAGCCGAGCACGAGGCCGCCGTCGTCGGCCGTCCCGAACGAGTACTCGACCTTGTTGCGGTAGCGCCACGGTTCGATCGCGGGCACCATCGGCTCCAGCGGAGGCGACTCGAAGCCGCCGATGCGCTCGAGCGCCTCGCGCACCTGGCGCTCCTTCTCCTCGAGCTGGCGCTCGTAGGGCAGCACCTGCCAGGAGGCGCCCGGGTGGGCCGCGCGCGGCTCGATCCGGTCCGGGCTCGGCTCGATCAGCTCGATCGCGCGGGCCTCGCCGTAGTCGCGCTTGGCCTTCGTGACCCGCGCGCGCAGGCGGTCGCCGGGCACGCCGCCCTGGACGAACAGCACGTAGCCCTCGTGGCGGGCTATGCCGTTGCCCCCGTTGGCGAACGAGTCGACGGTCAGCTCGAGCTCCGCTCCGCGCTGGGGGCGTGCGGAACGGGCTGTGGGGGTGCCGGACACGCGACCTATGCTGGCAGGCTCGTGAATCTCGACGCCTACCGCGCCGACGCCCAGGCCTTCTGGCAGGAGCTCGAGCGCGAGTACCTGCTCCACCTGTCCGGGCGCAAGGAGGGCTTCGAGCTCGAGGCGATCTACGCGGGTCACGCCGGGCTGTTCACGCGCGAGGCGGTGGAGCGCCTGCGCGAGGACGACGCCCCGCGCGAGCTGGTGCGCTTCGCGGTCGAGGGGCTGCTCGGGCAGGCCACGAAGGGCGAGGCCGAGGAGGTCGCGCGCGTCGAGACGGCCGCGCGGGTCCACGCGAACGGCGACGAGCTCGGCTTCCGCGAGGCGGTTGCCGTGCAGGCGAACGAGACCGACGCCGACCGGCGCGAGGCGATCGACCGGGCGCGGCGCGAGGTGGTGGAGCGCGATCTCAACCCGCTGCTGCTCGAGGCGCACGAGCGCGCGGCCGCCCTCACGCGCGAGCTGGGCTGGGAGAGCACGCTCGCGATGTGCGAGGAGCTCGGCGGGATCGACCTGCGCGCGCTCGGCCGCCAGGCCGAGGCGTTCGTCGCGGCCACGGAGGAGGCGTACGAGCCGATGGTGGAGCCGGAGCTGCGCCGGCAGCTCGGCTATGGGCTCGACCGGCTGCGGCGAGCGGACCTGCCCGCCTTCTTCCGGGCGCGCGGGTTCGACGACGGGTTCCCGGGCGAGCGGCTGCTGGAGTCGCTCGAGCGGACGGCGGGCGGCCTCGGCCTCGACGGCGCGCGCGTGCAGATCGACGCCGAGCGCCGGCCCACGAAGTCACCGCGCGCGTTCTGCGCGCCCGTGCGCGTGCCGGACGAGGTGCACCTGGTGATCGCCCCCGTCGGCGGCTGCGACGACTACGAGGCGCTCATGCACGAGGCCGGCCACGCCTACCACTACTCGCACACCGACCGGCGCCTCCCGTTCGAGGCGAGCTGCCTCGGCGACAACTCCGTGACAGAGGCGTACGCGTTCCTGCTCCAGCACCTGACCGCCGACGCGGAATGGCTCGCGGCCATGCTCGGGATGGCGGACTCGGAGCCGGTGCTGCGTTTCGCGCGCGCGAGCCGGATCGTGTTCCTGCGCCGCTACTGCGCGAAGCTCGGCTACGAGCTCGGCCTGCACGCCGACGGCCGCCCGCCCGCCGAGCACCGGGCGGAGTACTCGCGCCGGCTCGGCACCGCGCTGCGCGTGGACTGGCCGGGGGAGACCTGGCTGGCCGACGTCGACTCGTTCTTCTACGCCGCGCGCTACCTGCGGGCGTGGGCCTTCGAGACGCGGCTGCGGCTGCTCTTCCAGGAGCGCTTCGGCCCGCGCTGGTTCGCGGAGCCCGAGGCGGGGGCGCTGCTGCGGTCGCTGTGGGCCACCGGGCAGGCGCGGAGCGCCGACGAGCTCCTGGCGGAGCTCACCGGCGAGCGCCTGGACCTCGGCGTGCTGGCGACCGACCTCGCGGTCGCCTAGCTCAGCTTCGACTCGATCGCGTCGAGCACCGACTTGCGGTTCGCGTTGCGGCGCTCGTAGTCGCGGACCTTCCGCAGCTCGGCGGCGGTGAGCCCCTCGAGCCTGGTCTGCACCTGCGCGGCCGTGAGGTCGTCGTAGCCGAGGATCGGGAAGTTCGGCCCGACCCCCGCCACGCGCCGCGCCCGGTCGGCCTGGGCGATCACCGGGTCGGCAACGTCGCGGACGCGTGACCGTCCCCGCTTGGCCGCCGTCGAGCCGCGCTTGCGCGCGCCCTCGACCACCTCGCCGCCTCGCCCGAGCAGCTGCTCGAGGTCGCGCAGGACGTCGTTCGTCTGCCTGCGCCCGCGCTGCACGAGGCCCTGGACGAGCTCCTGCGCGTCGTCGGCGGTCATTCGGCCGCGCTTGACGGCGTCGTCGACGACCTCCTCGATGCGCTCGCGGCTCAGCATCACGATGTTGAGCGGAGCGACGACGCCCTTGGTCAGCGCGTCGCGCAGCTCGGCGACCGACTTGCCCGAGAACTCCGTCCCGGTCGCCGCCTCGGCGGCCTGCGTGGCCTGCCGGCCGGCCTTCTGAGCCTTCTGCTGGCGGGCGCGCGCCTGGCCGCCCTTCTTCGCCGCGGCGCGGCGCTTCGACTGCCCGCCGGAGCGCGAGCTGGTGGAGCCGGAGCGACTGCTGCTGCTGCTGGACGAGCGCGAGCTGGTCGACTTCGCGCGGCTGCTGGTCGACTTCGCGCGGCTGCTGCCGGACGCCGAACCGCTGCTGCTCGACTTCGCGCGGCCGCTGCCGGACGTGGAGCGACTGCCGCCGCTCGACTTCGCGCGACTGCCGCCGCTCGACTTGGCGCGGCTGCTGCTCGACTTCGATCGGCTGCCGCCGGACTTGCGTGACGACCCGCCTCCTGAGCTTCCCGAGTCAGCCATGTCGTCTCCTCTCCTCGTATTCCTGCGGGGGGTGGCTGGACTATTCCACTTCGAACGCGGCGGTGACGTACGCGTGGTCCGACAGGCGCAGCAGCCGGCCGTCGACCGGCAGCTCGGCGTGGCGCGCTACCGGCGGGCCGAGCGGCCGCGCGTTGCGCGCGAGGAGGTGGTCGATGGCGTCGCGCGGCGTGTCGCCGCGGAGCCCGAAGCGGGTGCGCAGGCGCTCGAACTCGTGCGGCGCGCGGCGCGGGCGGATGTTGAGGTCGCCGCCGAACACGAGCGGCGTGTCGCCCGACCACTCGACCGCGTGCGCCGCGGCATCGCGCAGCTCGGCGCGCGTGGGCTGGCGGCCGCCGGTGCTCGCGTGGAGGTTGGCCACCGCCAGCGCGGCGCCGTCGGGACGAGCGAGCAGCGTCCAGATCATCCGGCGGCGTTCGGGCAGGAGCGCGAGCGTGTGGCGGCGCACCTCGACGATGCGCCACGGCGGCCGGGCGAGCACCTGGTTCGAGCCGCCCTCGTTCGAGGCGATCAGGTCCGGGTTCAGGCGCGCGAGCGCGCTGCGGGCCAGCGCGAGCTGGTTGCGCGACGTGAGGGCGGACGCGCCGCTGGCCCCCGCCTCGGTGCAGAGCGGTCGCAGCCAGCGCGGCGGAGCCTCCTGGAGCAGGGCGACGTCCCACTCGAGCCCGGCGACGAAACGGTGGAACTCGCGGTCGAGCCGGCGGTTCACCTGGGCGTGCGTGTCGCCGCGCTCGGGGGTGCGCAGGATCCGCGAGCGCCAGGTGAGCAGGGCGGGGTCGGGCGGGTGGTCGCGACCGTGGAAGAGGTTCCAGGTGAGAGCCCGGACTACGATCCCCGGGTGACGCGTCACTTCCTCACCGGCGAGGAGCTTACGAGCGAGGAGCTCGGCTCCCTGCTCGACCGGGCGATCGAGCTGAAGGCGGCCCGCGCCGCGGGCGGGTCCTCGTGGGAGGCGCTCGGCGGGCGCAGCGTCGCACTCGTCTTCGAGAAGCCCTCCACACGCACTCGGGTCTCGTTCGAGGTCGGCATCCACGAGCTCGGTGGCCATCCGGTCGTGCTGCGGGAGTCCGAGACGCAGCTCTCGCGAGGGGAGTCGCTGCGCGACTTCGCGCTGGTGCTCTCGCGCATGGTCGCCGCGATCGGCGTGCGCACGGGGCCGCACTCGACGCTCGAGGAGCTGGCCCGGCACGCGAGCATCCCGGTGGTGAACATGCTCACCGCGGATCACCACCCGTGCCAGGCGCTGGCCGATCTCCAGACGCTGCGCGAGCGCTTCGGCGACCTGCGCGGCCTGAAGCTCGCCTACGTGGGCGACGGCAACAACGTGACCCACTCGCTGATGCTGGTCGGCGCGCTGGCGGGCGTCGAGGTCGTGGCCGCGACGCCGCCGGAGCTGCGCCCGGACGCGGCGATCGTGGAGGCGAGCGGCGCCACGGTGACCGACGATTCCGCCGCCGCCGCCGAGGGCGCGCACGCGCTCTACACCGACGTCTGGGTGAGCATGGGCGACGCCGACTCGGAGGCGAAGCGCGAGCTGCTCGCCCCGTACCGCCTCGACGAGGCGCTGATGGACCGCGCGCGCGACGACGCGATCGCGCTCCACTGCCTGCCGGCGCACCCGGGCGAGGAGATCTCGGAGGGCGTGCTCTACGGCGAGCGCTCGGCCGTCTGGGACCAGGCGGAGAACCGCCTGCACGCGCAGAAGGCGCTGCTCGAGCTGCTGCTCAGCGCCTAGGCGCGGGCGCGCAGGCCGAAGCCGCGCACGAGCATCAGCGCCGACTCCGCGAGGCTGCCGCGCCCCGGCAGCAGGCCGAGCTGGATCGCGGCGTCGTAGAGGTCGAAGAAGCCGCGGGCGCGGCGGACGCGGCCGTCGGCGACCTCGAGGTAGTGGACGCCCTGCACGACCACGAAGCGGTTGCTCGCGGGGATCGCGGCGATCGAGCCGCGGTGGGTGCCGAGCAGCTTCCAGGGGACGCACGCGAACGATCCCTCGTTGACCGCCTGCCCGACCGACTCGATGCGCAGGTCCGGCAGCGCGTCGCGCAGCATCGTGGCGTGCTCAGCGAGGGCGTCGAGGCCCTCCAGCGGCTCGCGGGCCACGGGGTCCTCGTACTGCACGCCCGCCGAGCAGCAGGCGGCGAACGAGGTGCGCGTTCCCTCGGTCCACGCGGTGCGCCAGCGCAGGGCCAGCCCCTCGACGAGCGACTCGCTCACGTGAGCTCCGGGATCCCCTCGGCCGGCGTGGACGCCTCCGCGTAGAGCCGCCGCGGTATGCGTCCGGACTCGAACGCTAGCCGCCCGCTCTCCACCGCCAGCCGCATCGCGCGCGCCATCCGCACGGGGTCCTCGGCGCGCGACACGGCGCTCGCGAGCAGCACGCCCTCGCAGCCCGCCTCCATCGCCAGAGCGGCGTCCGAGGCCGTGCCGATGCCGGCGTCGAGGATCACCGGCACGCGCGCCTGCTCCACGATCAGTCGCAGGTTGTACGGGTTGCGGATGCCCATGCCGCTGCCGATCGGCGAGCCGAGCGGCATCACGGCCGCGCAGCCGGCGTCCTCGAGGCGGCGGGCGAGGATCGGGTCGTCGTTGGTGTAGGGGAGCACGGTGAAGCCGTCGGCGACGAGCGTCTCGGCGGCGTCGAGCAGCTCGGTGGGATCGGGGAGGAGCGTACGGTCGTCGCCGATCACCTCGAGCTTCACCCAGTCGGTCTCGAACGCCTCGCGTGCGAGCTGCGCGGTCGTCACGGCGTCGCGCGCCGTGTAGCAGCCGGCCGTGTTCGGCAGGAGCGCGCAGCCCGCCTGCTCGAGCGCCTCGACGATCGAGCCGCGGGCCCCGGGGTCCACGCGCCGCAGGGCCAGGGTGGCGAGCTCGGTGCCGGACGCCATCACGGCCTCGGCCATCGTCTCGAGGTTGCGGAAGCCGCCGGTGCCCATGATCAGGCGCGAGCGGAAGGTGCGTCCGGCGATCGTGAGGCTCATCCGCCCTGCACCGCCTCGAGCACCTCGACGCGCTGGCCGTCGGCGAGTGGCGTGGCCTCCCAGAGGCTGCGCGGCACGACCTCGCGATCGACCGCCACGGCGATGCCGCGCGCCAGCGCCGGGATGCCGCTGGCGCTGACCGCGTCGGAGACCTTGGCCCCGTCGGGCAGCTCCCGCGGCTGGCCGTTCAGCACGAGGTTCACGCGTGCCTCCCGGCGAGGGCGAAGCGCTCCGGGCCGAAGCCGGCGAGCTCCTCGACCGGCTCGGCGCCCGTGGCGAGCGCGGCCACGGCGGACGCCGTGATCGGCGCCAGCAGGATGCCGTTGCGATGGTGGCCCGTGGCCCAGATCAGGCCGGCGGTCGAGCCGCGGCCGACCACCGGGGCGTTGTCGGGCGTGGCGGGGCGGAAGCTCGCCGACGTCTCGACCAGCTCGCGCTCCTCGACGTCGGGCAGCGCCTCCCAGGCGGCCTCGAGCAGGCGGTGGACGCCGCCCGCGGTCACCGCGGGGTCGAAGCCGCGCTCCTCGACGGTGGCGCCGATGACGATCTCGCCACCGGCGCGGGGGACGACGTAGCAGCGCGGGGTGCGGACTATGCGCGAAGCCAGTGCGGGCGGACCGCCCGTGGGCGCGGCTCCGCCGGACGGCGCGGCTCCGCCTGGGCCGGACCCGGCCCCCTCCCGCAGCCGCAGCACCTGGCCCTTCACGGGCCGCAGCGGCGGCGCGTCGGGCGCCAGCGCAGCGCTCCACGCTCCGGCGGCCACCACCACGTGCTCGGCGTGCACGTGACCCGCGCTCGTGACGAGCGAGTGGTCCTCCACGCCCGTCACCTCCACGCCCTCCACGATCTCGCCGCCTTCGTGCTCGAACGCCGTGCGCAGAGCCGCAAGGGTCGCCCGCGGATCGGCCTGGTGGTCGTGCGCCGCGAGCACGCCGCCGCCGACGCTCGGCGCGAGCCCGGGCTCGAGGCGGCGGCATTCGCGCCCGGTCAGCCACTCCGCGTCGAGCCCGAGCGAGCGCTGGAACGAATGCAGGCGGCGGATCTCCTCCAGGTCGTCGCGATCGACAGCCACTACCAGCGCGCCGCACTCGCGATAGCCCGTGCCGAGGCCCGAGCGCTCGGCCAGCTCGGCCGCGAAGCCGGGCCACGCCGCCGCGCCGGCGAGGTTGAGCCCTAGCAGCGCCTGCTCGCCGAACTCGGCCTCGGTCACCGGCGCGAGCATCCCGGCGGCCACCGAGCTGGCCCCGGATCCGGCCGCACCGCGATCGATCGCCACGACCGACAGCCCGCGCTGGGCGAGCCGCCACGCGCTCGCCAGCCCGACGATGCCGGCCCCCACGACGGCGGCGTCGTACTCGCGTGCTCTCGGCGCGTCGGCCACTGCCCTCTTCTCACCTCCTGGGCGAGGCGCGCACCGATCGTCCCTCCGCCGGCATTACCCGGATCAGGTTCAACGGTCGGCGGCGCACCAGCCGCCCTCTCAGCCCGGTCCTCCGAGCTCCCGTACGAGCTTCATCGTAGCCCGCCGGAGCGGGCGCGGCGCCTAGAAGCGGTCGCGGCGCGTGGGCGCGTCGTACGGGTCCGGCCGGCGGCGGTCGGCCAGCACGAACGTGTACAGCAGCGAGATCACGAGACCGAGGATCCCGACGATCATCAGGATCGTGCCCACGACCTGGATGTCGATCGCGTCGACGTCCGCGTTCACGGCGTATTTCAGGATCGCGCCGATCGCGATCAGGACTATCGAGGTGCCGATCGTCATGCGTGGCCAGAATAGACGTATGGCGCGACGAGACCATGCGGAACGGATCCGGCATGCCAGCCTGTACCTGATCCTCGAGGTGGCGGCCGCCCACGCGGTGGAGCCGGCGCTCGAGGGCGGTGTCGACGTGGTTCAGATCAGGGACAAGCACGCCCCCGACGGGGAGCTCGTGGCCGCCGGCCACGAGCTCGGCGACCTCTGCCGCCGCCACGGCGCGCTGTTCGTGGTCAACGACCGGCCGGACCTGGCGCTCGAGTGCGGCGCCGACGGGGTGCACGTGGGACAGGACGACGAGTCCGTCGACGCCGTGCGCGCGCTCGCCGGCGACCGGCTGTTCGTGGGCGTCTCGACGCATTCGCCCGCGCAGGTGGCCGCGGCGGAGGAATCGGACGCCGACTACTTCGCGGTCGGTCCCGTGCACGCCACGCCGACGAAGCCCGGCCGGCCCGCGGTCGGCCTCGAGCTGGTGCGCCACGCGGCCGAGCACGCCCGCAAGCCGTGGTTCGCGATCGGCGGGATCGACGCGGGGAACGCCGCCGCGGTGGTCGCGGCGGGCGCGCGCCGGCTCGCGGTGGTCCGCGCGATCCGCGACGCCGACGACCCGCGCGCGGCGGCCCGCGAGCTGCGTGCAATCGCGTCGGGCGCCACGGGCGCCACGGGCGCCGCGGCCGCCGCGAGGGGCGGAGTCCGTGGGTAAGCGCTCACGCAAGCGCCCGTCGCGGCCGCCGGCCCCGGAGCGCCGCGACACGAACGGGACCCAGCCCGCCAAGAAGCTCTCGCGCTCCGAGGCGAAGGACGCGGCCGCGCGCGCGGCGCTCGTGCCGCTCGCCGAGGGAGAGCGGCCGCGGGCCGTGACCGTCGGCGCGGTGCTGGCGGGGCTTTTCGCCGTCGGCAACCTGATCGCGTACGCCGCCGGGATCGAGATCAACGGCGAACGGCCGCAGGCCGGTGGGGTGATCGCCTACTCGCTCCTGATGGGAGTGGCCGCGTGGGGCATGTGGAGGTCGAAGTACTGGGCCGTGCTCGGGCTCCAGGCGATCCTCGGCATCCTGATCGTGATCTTCTCGCTGTTCCTGTTCGAGGCCGAGAACCTGAAGTCGGGCCTGATCTGCGTGGCGGTGATCGCGCCCGCCGGCCTCCTGTTCTTCCACCTAGTCAAGGCGATGGCGCGGATCCAGATGCCCGACCGGCGGCCGTCGTCGTGAGCGGCGACTTCTCGATCGTGCAGCGCGTGCGCTTCGGCGACCTCGACGCCATGCAGCACATGAACAACGTCGAGTTTTTGCGCTTCTTCGAGACCGCCCGGATCGACTACATCACCCAGCTCGCACCCGAGCACAACCCGGGCAACCCGAACGGCTTCGGCTTCATCTTCGCCGAGTGCCACATCGCCTACCGCGCTCCCGCGCACTACAACGAGGAGATCCGCACGTTCATCCGGCCGGTGGAGCTGAAGCGCTCGTCGCTCAAGCTCGAGTTCGAGATGCACGTGGACGCGGACGACCGGCTCGTCGCCGAGGGCTGGGGGACGCTCGTCGGCTACGACTACGAGTCCGGCAGGGCGCACCCGATCCCCGACGCGTTCCGCGAGCGGGTCGAGCCGCTGCTCGGTCGATAGCCTCGGGGGCCGATGCCCGAATCGAGCTACGACTGCATCGTCATCGGCTCCGGACCCGGCGGCTACGTGGCCGCCATCCGCGCCGCCCAGCTCGGCATGAAGACGGCGGTGGTCGAGAAGGACCGCGTCGGCGGGCGCTGCCTCAACTACGCGTGCATCCCCGCGAAGGCGGTCCTGCGCGCGGCCGACATCAAGACCGAGGTCGAGCACGGGAGCTCGATGGGGATCGTCGCCGAGAACGTGTCCGTCGACTTCGACGGCGTCGTCAAGCACCGCGAGAAGGTGGTCAAGACGCTGACCGGCGGCGTCTCCGGGCTCTTCAAGAAGACCAAGATCGACCTGATCGAGGGCTTCGGCGCGCTCACCGAGGACGCGAACGTGCGCATCGGCGCCGCCAAGGACGGCGACGAGATCGAGGCGGGCAAGGTGATCCTCGCCACCGGCTCGATCCCGAAGCCGCTGCTGGGGCTCCAGTTTGGCGGCCGCGTGCTGGGCACCGAGACCATGTGGGCGATCG
>DASVPL010000262.1:0-8637 GCA_036382905.1 Thermoleophilaceae bacterium
GTCATCGAGAGCGCCGTGAGGAGCGTGAAGGCGAGCAGCCCCCCGCCGGCCACGAGGGCGGCGCGCGGCACCCGCGCCCGCGGCCAGAGCCCGAGCCCCAGGCCCACGATCACCGCGACCCACACCACGAGCGCGGCTCCCGCGCGGAACCCGGACGAGTAGCCACCGCCCGCGGCCGCCGTCGCGATACACGCGAGCGCGACTAATGCCGCTGTAACGTGTTGGATTCGACGCACGATGACCGGGAACCGCTAACCGAATGACCGCCGCACAGCATCGCTCCCACCGCCCCGCGTGGCGGCTGCGGGCCGCCGGGATGCTAGCCCTCGGCGTACTCCTGGGCGCGACCGCGCCGGCCGCGGCCCAGCAGCCGCTCCCCGAGGACAACGCCGGGACCGGCCAGTACGTCGAGCCCGTGCCGGATGCCGGCGGCGACCGCCCGGCGCGGCCTGGCTCGGGCGGTGGCGGGGGCTCCCTCCCGCCGGACACGCGGGCCGCGCTGCCCTCCGGCGAGGAGGGCCGCGTGCTCCAGCGGATCGCGGGCGAGCCCGGTTCCGGCGCCCCGGCGGGCGGCGGCGGCGCGGGCGGAGGCAGCGAGGGCAACGGCGGCAGCGGCGGCGGCAACGGCGCGAGCGGCGGCGGGGCCCGGCCGGCGACCGGCGAGGAGTCGCCGAGCGCGATCTCCGCGGCGGCGAGCGCGGCGTCCGATCCGGGCGGTGCCGGGATCTTGATCTCGCTGGTGGCCGCACTGGCAGCGGCGTTCACCGTCGTGGCCCTGATCCGCCGGCGGCGCTCCGACTCCTAGCGGAGAGCGAGTCCGCGGGCGGCTTCGGCGAGGTGCGCTTCGCGGGCGCGAGCGCGGGTGTCGGCTGGGTTAGTAGGCCCCGCGGCCGCCGACGACCGCGGAGAACGTCTGGAGCAGGATCTTCACGTCCTTGCGGAGCGAGTAGTTCTCGACGTACTCGCGCTCGACCGCGGTCCGCTCCTGGAAGGTCAGCTCGCCGCGCCCCTGGACCTGCATCGGTCCGGTGAGCCCGGGCCGCATCTCCAGCCGGAAGCGGTCGGCCTCCTCGTAGCGCTCCACGAGCCAGACCTCCTCGGGGCGCGGCCCGACGAGGCTCATGTCGCCGCGCAGGACGTTGATGAGCTGCGGCAGCTCGTCGAGGCTGGTGCGTCGCAGGACGCGGCCGACGCGGGTGATGCGCGGGTCGGAGCGGAGCTTGAAGACCGGCTCGGTGAGCTCGTCGATCGCGACCACCTCGTGGATGCGCGCCTCGGCGTCGGCGGTCATGGTCCTGAACTTGAGCATCTGAAACGGAACGCCACCACGACCTGCGCGGCGCTGGCGGAACAGGGCCGGGCCGGGCGAGTCGAGCCTCACGGCCACGGCGATCGCCAGCATTAGCGGTGCGGCGAGGGCGAGCGCCACGCTGGCCCCGACGACGTCCACGGCGCGCTTCATCAGCATGGTCGAGCGCGATGGGTCCCACGTGCGGAACTCAATCAGCGGCAGCTCGAGAAGCCGGCCGAGGTGGACGGCGGTGCCCAGCATCGCGCGCATCGGCGGGGCGACGCTCAGCTTCACGCCGAGCGACCGGCAGGTGGAGGCGATGTGGGCGAGCGTCTCCTCGCTCAGGTCCTGGAGCGCGACCACGACCCGCTCGATCTCCTCGTCCACGACGATCGCGTCGAGGTCCTCCAGGGCCACCTCACGCCCGAGCCGGCGGGCCGGCGGCGGCGGGCGCGAGTCGACCAGCCCGACGCGCGCCACGATCTCCACGTGGTGGCCGCCCTGGAGCGAGAGCCGCCGCGCGAACGCATCCGCGAGCGGCCCGCCGCCCACGATCAGCCCGCGCTCGGGCGGCACCAGGTGCCGCCATCCCGTCCGCGCCACGAAGCGCAGCACGAACGCCAGCACGAACACCGTGCCCCCGAGCCCCACCGAGGCCGCCACCGACAGGGAGCCGCTCGGCATCGCGGCCAGGAAGAGCGCGGTCGCGGCCGTGCCCACCAGGGCCCAGTGGAACAGGCCTGGGGCATCGTCGAGGGTCAGGTGGCGGATCCGGACGTGATCGTGGTCGTAGAGCCCGCGCGTCTTGGCGAGCACCAGCCAGAGCGGCGCGCTGGCGCCCACCACGACCCCGGACGCCGCACCCTCCAGGGTCCCCACCAGCAGGGCCGCGGTCACGACCGCGAGCATGTCGGCGGCGGCCAGAAGCCGGCGCCTCAGAGCGTCCTTCTGGAACCCGCCGCGGTCGCGCAGCGGGACCTCCGTGCGCGGCGGACGAGCCGGCGTCTCGACGCCGGCCGCGCCAGGCTGCGGCCTCACGTCCTCCACTCCCCGCGTCACGACCCTCGCCGTCCCCGCCCTAGCACTGTGCCCGAGTGTAAACCCACATGGCGCTCACGGCGGCGGTTGGACGTTCGCCATCAGCTTCGGGTGGCGGTCGACGAGCAGCGAGACCGCCGCCTTCCACGAGATGTTCGTGACCGCGAGCATCGAGTGCCCGGTGGAGCGGTAGCGGGCCACGATCTCGGGCACGAGCACGCCTTCGACCTCGCGCTCCGCGGCGCGGCACCAGAGGTCGTAGTCCTCCCAGCCATACAGGCGGAGGTCGTCGGTGTAGCCGCCGAGCTCACGCAGAGAGCGCGTGCGCCACAGGGCCATCGCGTCGATGTAGTTGCCGGTGCGAAGCCGCGCGGGGCGCCACGGGTAGAAGCTCCTGAGGCCCACCGACCGCCCGGCGTTCAGCACCTCGAGCATGCCGTAGGCGAACGCGACCTCGGGGTCCTGGTCGAGCGCCGCGACGAGCCGCTCGAGCCCAGCCGGGTAGAGGCAGTTGTCCGCGTCGAGGATGAACGCCAGCTCGGCGCGGGCGAAGTCGAGCGCCGAGTTGCGCGCGGCGCTCAGGCCGCGGTTGCATGGGTGAGCGAGCAGCAGCAGGGGCACCGCGGGCTTTGCCTCGCTCCACTCGCGCACCACCTGGCGCGAGCGGTCCGAGGAACCGTCGTCCACGACCACGAGCTCGATGTCCGTGAGGCTGCTTGCCGCACACGAGTCGAGCGCGGCGCGAACGTGCCGGTCGTAGTTGAACAGGCTCACCAGCACCGAGACGCGCGGCCTGGCGGCCCTGTAGGCGGGTGACTCGTGCGCGACGCGGATGCTGGTCGCGGTCTCGCCGTCGAGCGCCTCGAGCCGCGAGCGGGCCAGCTCGCGGCGCAGGCCGATGACCTCGAGCTGCGTCGCCTTCAGCGCGTGGCGCACGACCGACGTCTCGTGGTCGCCCGGCAGGTGCGGGTAGCTGGTGGCCCGCTCGAACTCGTCGCGGTCGTCGTCCTCGGAGTCGAGCGGGGCCGCCGGCGACTGGAGCGGGATCGACACCGTGACGCCGGTGAAGACGGGGTGGCGATCGAGATCGTGGGCCGCCTCGATCAGGCGTGCGACCGAGTCCCGCAGCGGCAGCTGCTCCTTGAGCAGGTGCCACGCGTCGCGGGCCATCGACGCACGCCGCGACTCGACCTCGAGGATCGGCTGAGCGAGCAGCGCCAGCGCCTCGGGCCGCGCCGACACGAAGTGGTGACCGGCGACCAACGGCTCGAAGTGGGAGGAGTGCTCGCTGACGACGACGCAGCCGTTGCAGATCGCCTGGACCACGCGGGTCCACTCGAAGTACGGGCGATCCCCGACGTGGATGTTGAGCAGTGTCCGCGAGCGGCGCAGCAGCTCCCACTTCGCCGCGCCGGTGACGTAGTTCGCCTGCGGCCGGAAGTTCGGCCCGTGGTCGTCGCCGAGATTCAGATGGCAGCGCCAGCGAGCGAGGTGGCGGGCCGACTCGGCGAGGATCGCCGCGCGGCGGTCGCTGTGGATGCCCAGGTGGAGCACGTCCACGTCGCGCGCGGGCTCGTGTCCGTCGCCCTCGGACGCGTCGGGCGACCAGTGGCTCCACGACGGGGTCCAGCCCAGCGGGAAGTGGGTTGCTCGAACGCCGCGCCGCCCGAGCTCGCGTACGCCGGCCGCGTTGATGTCCATCACCGCTCCGATCGACGCGGCGAGCGTGACGTCGTCCTCGAAGAACGAGGTGCCCGGCTGCTCCGCGCAGATCCCGACCGTCCGCTGGAGCTGGCCGGTCGTCGGCGGATGGCGCCGCGCGTGCAGCGCGAACCACTCGTGCGGCGGCACGAGCGCGTACACCATGCCGCGTCGCGGCGGCGGGAAGCCGCTGTGGCTGACCGAGGAATCGACACCGGCACGGCGCAGCTCGTCGCGGATCGCCTCTACGATCTCGCCGAAGAACGCGTTCTGGCGCGGGGCTTGTACGAAGGTGATCTCCACTGGGCGCGGATACTAGGTCTGCAAAGTTGAGCAACGACGTGTCGATAGCCGGCTCTGATCTCACCAACAAGGTCGACGGGGTCCCGGAGCGGTTCGACCCTGCCTCGATGCACGGCGAGCTCGCCGAGGCCGAGCACCTCGTCAGGTATTCCTGGGCGGCGCGCCTGGCCGGCGGGCGGCGCGTGCTCGACGCCGGCTGCGGACTCGGGTACGGCTCGCGGATGCTGCACCGAGCGGGTGCCTCCGAAGTCGTCGGAGTGGACATCGGCGCGGGCGTGATCGAGGCGGCGGCGGCCGGCGACGAGCCCGGGCTGCGCTTCGAGGTGGGCGACCTCAACGGCCTCGACTTCGAGGACGGCCGCTTCGACCTCGTCGTGTGCCTCGAGGTCATCGAGCACGTCCACGACCAGCGCCGTGTGATCGCCGAGCTCAGCCGGCTCCTCTCCCCCGAGGGGATCCTCGTGGTGTCCTCCCCCAACCGGGCCGTGTACGTGCCCGGCAACCCGCATCACGTCCACGAGTACCTGCCGGACGAGCTGCACGCCGCCCTCGCCGAGTCGCTCGAGCACGTGCGCCTGTGGCGCCAGCACGGCTGGATCTGCTCCGCGATCCTCGACGAGGAGGCGTTCGCAAGCAGTGACGTGACCCCGCTGCCCGACCTCTGGGTCGAGAAGGCCGTGGGCGAGGAGCCGGGCCGCGAGACCTACACGCTCGCGCTCGGCAGCAACGCGCCGCTTCCCGAGCCCGCGCCCGGCGCGGTGATCACCGGTGCCGTGGAGGTCCGCAAGTGGCTCGACCTCTACCACGAGCAGGACCAGGTCCTGCGCGGGCTGCACGACCACTTCGCGCGGCTCGGCAGCCGCGACGGCGAGCTGAACGACCTCCGCCTGCAGCTCGAGCAGGCCGAGCGGGCGCTCGCTCAGCTGCCGCTGCTCGAGCGGGAGCTCGAGGAGCTGCGGGCGCGCGCCGAGGCCGGGGAGCGCAACCTCGCGAACGTGCTGTCGTCGCCGAGCTGGCGTGTGACCACGCCGCTGCGCGCGGTCAAGAACCTGCTCAGGCGCCCGCGGAGCTGATCAGGACAGCCGGTTGCCCGGCGGGCCGCCGAACGGGTTCACGTTGCGGTCGGGGGAGCGCTCGACCTTGAAGGGCACCGACGCGTCGCTGCCGTAGCGGGCGCGGAGGACGGTCCGGGCCGCCACGCGGAGCGTCCGCCGGAAGATGCCGCTGCCGCCGGCCCCCAGGTTCGCGACGCGGACCCAGCGCTTGCCGGCGCGCCGCTCCACGACGACGGTCCCCTTCGACCCGGTCGGGATCCTGCCCCACACCGCGGCGCCGCCGCGAGCCGGCAGCGCGACGAATGGGAACCGGACCACGTCGCGCACGGGCTTGGCGCGCTCGTCGGCGTAGCGGTCGGCCGTCCGGAAGAACAGGCCGGACTGGAACGTCTGGCCCCAGCTGAAGGTGCCCTGCGGGTTGTCGCGGAGCTGGAACCAGACGGCCATGCTCACCCCGTTGCGCCACATGTTGTAGAAGGCCTCGGCGACCCAGCGCGCGTGCAGCGCGAGCGGGACGCCCCACGGATCCGGCCCCTTCGTGTCCCACGAGAACTCCGTCACCCAGAAGTCGAGCGACCCCTTCGGCTTCACGTGTCCCGCGCGCTCGGCGGCGAGCAGCAGGCGATGCACCTCGGGCAGGTCGCCGAGCGAGACGTCGTCGCGGGCCCGGGCGCTGCGGTTGGGGCCGCCGCTCGTGTAGGGGTGGACCGACCACGCGTCGAACGGCACGCGCGCGCCGCAGGTCGGGCGCGGCTTCGAGCCGGCGCTCATGCAGAGCAGCTCGCGCATGAACCTGAGCGGCGCGTGGTCGCCGGCGTAGGCGGCGTACGGCGCCAGCCCCCCGGCCACGACGCGGTTGTCGTCGTGCACCCCGTGGATCGCGGCGTACGAGGCCGTGACCATGGCCCGGTACTGCTCGACCGAGTCGCTCTGGTCCAGGTACGTCTTCAGGTTCGGCTCGTTCCAGATCTGCCAGTACCTGACCCGCGGGACGCCGGGCGTCGAGCCGCCGTAGCGGCGCGCGACCGCGGTCGCGAAGTTCTCCAGGTCACCGACGTTCGGCGTCACGCGCGTCGCGCCGCCCTTGCTGGACCGCGCCCATTCGGGCGCCGAGTAGAGCGAGAGCACCGGTTCGATACCGCGGCTCTTGAGCCCCGTGACCCGCTCGTCGAGCCAGCTCCAGCCGTACGCCGGATCGTCGGGCGAGGTCGGGTTGGCCGGCCGGTTGGCCGCCACGAGGTGCCACTGCACGTTCACGCGCACGAAGCGCACGCCCGCGTCGCGGGCGGCGTCGTAGGCGCCGGGCGGGTCCTTCTCCCCGAAGGCCCCGTCGAGGGGGTCGGTGAGCCCGACGTCGAACCGCCCCGCCCCGTGGGCGACCGCGGGCAGGCCGGCGACGGCGGCCATCACCAGCGTGATCGCGAGGAGACGCACTAGCTCACGAACACGGGCGTACCGACATCGACGCGGTCGAACAGGTCGATCACGTCGGGGACCGCCATCCGTACGCAGCCGTGCGACGCGGCGCTGCCGATCGAGCCCACGTCCGAGGTGCCGTGGAAGCCGGCCCCGCCGTAGATCCCCATCCAGCGCGCCTTCAGCGGGTTCTGCGGCCCCGGCGGGATCGTGCGGCCGGCGAGGTCGCCCGCCCAGTCGCTGTTGGGGACCTGCCAGACCGGGTCGACCTGCTTGTTCTGGATCGCGAAGCGCCCGTTCGGCGTCGGGTAGCCGGGCGAGCCGACGGCCACCTGGTAAGTCTTCGTCGGCTTGAGGTTCTCGTAGAGCGTGACCGAAGTGGTGGCCTTGCTGACCACGAGGATCTTCGGGTACTTCGACGCGAGCTCCTTGGTGGTGACCTCGGGCTTGGTGACGACCACCCGCGCGCGCACCACGCGCTCGGAGGTCGGCTCGACGAGCGCCGACTCGATCTGGCTCGTGAGCCGGCCCGCGTCGAGGCGGCGGCCGTTCTTGCCCGCCACCGGCTGGATGCTGCCGCCGGCGAAGTCGACCGAGGCGTCGCGCGCCGGCAGGTCGACCTTGCGCTTCACGCGCTTGACCAGGGCGGTCACGGCGCGCTTGTCGAAGGTCACCTTCACGGGGATGTCCTTGTGGATCTCCCCACCGGTGATCGAGCGCAGGCTGCGGCTGATCACGTTGCCCTCGCGGCTGTGCTCGACGGCCTGCTCGACCATCTCCTCGACGTTCGTCCTGATCCGCGCGCGCTCGGGCTTGAGCGTGAACGAGCGGCCCTTGTAGTGCACCTTCAGCGGGCGCTCGAGGTCGTAGGCGACCTCGCGGCGAAGCTTCTCGCGGGCGGCGCTCTCCGTCATGCCGCCGATGTCGATTCCCGCGGCGGTGATGCCCTCCGCGATCTCGTCGTTGCTCGAGTCGTAGGCGTAGACGCCCACCGAGCCGAAGATCATCACGGCCAGGGTGACCGCCAGGAGAATGAACGAGCGCTGCCGCATACCGAGGTCCGGCCAGTCTAGGCCGAGGGGCGGATTTTTCCCCTAATTGCGGGGAAACCGCGCCAACTGGAAGAGTTCTTGCACGCCGTCCGGTCTATGGCTGGCGCGACTCGCGGCGCACGAGCACCCCGTCGATCGCCGCGAGCACCCGCGGGCGGCCCTGCCCGGCCCGCTCGTGGTCCCGCAGGGCCAGCAGATCGGGGCTCTCGAGCGACTCCACCAGCGGCACGATCTCGTCGGCGGTGAGGTCGTCGTAGTGCTCGATCGACGTCGGCGGGGCCGTGGTCGAGCCGGCCGTCTCGGCCGTGGCGGCCGCGCCGCCGTTGGCGGGCGCGTCGTCGCCCTCCATCGCGCGCGCGGTGTGCGCGAGCGACTGCGCTTGGCGCGACGGCGAGTCGGTGCCGGGGGCGCCGGTGCGCGCGGCGTAGCCGGCGTGGAGACGGCGCAGCTCGAGCAGCTCGGCGGGGGTGAGCCGGTGCTCGCGGTTCACGGACGGGTTGCGCACGTTCGGGCTCCAGCGCAGGAAGTCCTCCACCTCGCGCTCGTAGCGGTACGGCTCGGCGGTCCCGCGCATGACCGACGCGAGCCGCGTGTGCTCGGCGAAGGCGAGCGCCGTCTCGCGCGAGGTGTAGCGGTAGCTGAAGCCGCTGGCCTTGAGCTTGCGGTTGTCGAGGCCGCGGCCGAAGCGCAGCTGGCCCAGCATCTCGGGCGGCACCGGGACGCCCAGGCGGCGCATCGGGCCGAGCGCGAGCGTCGTCGCCCACGGCGGCAGGACCGGCGC
>DASVPL010000263.1:0-19899 GCA_036382905.1 Thermoleophilaceae bacterium
CACCCATGCAGCATCTGTGTGTCGGCGAAGACGCCGAGACGCCAGTACGGGTCGAACCGGCGGAACATGTACCGCGCCGCGAAAAACACGATCGACGTGCCCGCCGGCGCGTCGAAGTACTGCTGCGACGCCGCGAACGCGGGAATCGTTCCGACGTTCAGCCCGTTCCCGGCCCAGAGCCCAGCGGCCTCGCGCCCGGCCGATGGGCACCACTGCATGGTGCCCATCTTCTCGGAGGCCCGTGGCGACCACGACCCGTGCGCGCCGCCCGGCGCCGTATCGCAGGCGACCACCTCGTACGTCCCAGCCCGGGCAACCCCCGGGCCAGCCACGAGCCCGGCCAGCGCGAGCCCGACGACTATCGAAAAACGGCATGCGGCAGTGCGGGCGATTCCGCCCATTTGCGCCCCCCTTCAGGTGCGAGTCCGTTTGCTTCCGAGGGGTTGAGTCCGGGGCCCGGATTCTTCGCCCCCCGCGGTCAGCGGAGCCTGCACCGGGGTGCCGATATACGGCAAGCCCCCCAACCGGGGGCCTACCCGGAAACTGCGGTGATCTGAGCGGTTAACAACCCCCAACCGGGGAGTGGCGACACCCCGGTCGGGTGGTCTTAATCAGACCGCGCGCAGACGGCCTTGAAGCCCGCCTGCAGCCAGTCGTTCGCGCCCGACACGGCGAGCACGTTCGTCACGTTCCTCCCCGCATCCGGGTAGGCGAGGCGCAGCCCGACCACGCCAAGCGCGCTCCACGCACCCACGCACCGCGTGCACGTGACGAGCTCTCCGACTGCACGGCGCAGGCCGCGGCCCTCCGGCTTCGCCTCGCCCTCCACGTGTTCGACGAACGGCTCGCGCACCCAAGTTCCGACCTTCTCCTTCGCGATGACCTTCGCCAGTGCGAACGTCGCCGCCGACATCGGGATCAGCTCGTGCAGCTGCACCGGATCCTTGCGCGCGCGCTCGCGCGTGGCGAGGATCACCCCGGTGAACAGGGCTCCGTAGACCAGGTTGATCACGGCGTAGTCGGACGCGTCCGTCGGCGGGCTGCCATGAACATCGCCGCCGTTGCGCGCGTGCGCGCCGAGCATGCTGGTGGGCTCGCCTGCCATTGGCTCTGGACAGTACCCGGCATCGGTAGCGTTCAACACAGATGGTCGACTGGTCGCTCGCCCGCCAGATCGCGCGCTTCGCCTCTGGCGCGGGCGGCTCCGCCGAGGTCGACGCCGACTTCCCGGCCATGGTCGCCGACGCGCACGGTCACCTGCGCTCCTACACAGGGCTCGAGCCGGTGCAGCCCATCCCCCCGCCGGAGGTCGTCGATCGCGCCGAGTGGGCCGACGTGAATCTCACCTCGCTCTGCCGGATGCTCGAGCCGGTCTCGGAGGGCCTGTCGAGCCGCCTCGAGAACGCCGGGCCGTTCGCCGGCCCGCTCCGTGCGGTGACCGGCGCCACGCTCGCGGCCGAGTCGGGACTCGTCATGGGCTACATGTCGCAGCGCGTGCTCGGCCAGTACGAGCTGTCGCTGCTCGAGGCGGAGGCGTCGCCGCGGCTCCTGTTCGTCGGGCCGAACCTGAACAAGGCGGTCCGCGAGCTCGGCGCCGACCGCGACAGCTTCCTGCGCTGGATCGTCCTCCACGAGCTCACGCACGTCCTGCAGTTCCAGGGCGTGCCGTGGCTGCGCGAGCACCTCTCGAGCCTCATGCGCGAGTACATGAGGACCGTCGAGGTGCGGATGGAGCGCGGCGCCGCGGGTGGGCTGCCCTCGTGGCCGGACCCGCAGAGGATCGTGGAGGCGTTCCGCGAGGGCGGCCTAGTCGCGCTCGTGCAGACGCGCGAGCAGCGAAAGATCATGGAGAAGGTCCAGCCGGCGATGTCCGTGATCGAGGGCTACTCCGAGCACGTGATGGACGCGGTCGGCGAGCGGGTGCTCTCCGGCTACGCCGGTCTGCGCGACGGCATGGAGCGCCGCCGCCGCAGCCGCTCCGCCCCCGAGCGGATCCTCCAGCGCCTGCTCGGCCTCGACATGAAGATGCGCCAGTACGAGGAGGGCAAGGCTTTCTGCGACGGCGTGGTCGAGCGCGGCGGCATCGAGGCACTCAACCGGGTGTGGGACTCGCCGCAGGCGCTGCCGACGCAGGCGGAGCTGAAGGACCCCGCGGGCTGGGTCACGCGCGTGCAGGCGCTGCCCGCCGCGGCTTAGGACCTGCGGCAGTCGGACGGCGGGCCCGGGGCGGATCTCATCGATTGGAGCCTTGCTCCGTCATGGAGTACAGAAGGCGCCAGTCGATGACGCGGCGGGCGGGCGGGGGCTAAAGGTCTCGCCCCCGCTGCCGATACACCACCGGTGGCCCCCTGGACCCGGCTGTCGCCCCTTGCGCTGGTCTTGGCGCTCGTCTGCCTCGGCGTGACGGCCGCATCCGCGTCCGCCGCCAACAGCAACCGGCTCTACGTAAACGCGAGCGCCGACCGCCCCGCCGGCGTCGACGCGTCCCGGCTCTACGACGTCGCCGACCACTCCGCCAGCCGCTGGAAGCTGTCGGTCGAGGGCAACGCCAGCCGCATGCCCGGCGTCAAGGACGGCACGCAGGTGATCGGCTTCTCGAAGGCCACCGCCGCGCAGGCGCTCGGCGTGACCACCGTCTGGAGCCGCACGCTCTACAAGGTCGTCACGACCCGGCGCTGCTGGCGCCAGAACGGCAGGCGCCGCTGCCAGACCACCCGCCGCTACGTGAAGAACGGCGTCGAGGTGGTCGAGAAGGACGTGCAGCTCAACCCGTCCGTACCGTGGGAGCAGGGCCCGTCCTACCCGTCGCCCACCCGGTTCGACCTCGAGTCGACGATCCTCCACGAGCTCGGCCACTTCGCCAACCCGCTGAAGGACAACCACGTCTTCGGCTGCGAGAACTCGCCGATGATCGACTCGATCGCCCCCGGCGAGTTCTGGCGCGACGCCGACGACTGGCTGCGCTATGGCTGCTCCGCCTCCGCGGGCGGGCGCTCCAAGCTGGCGGTTCCCGCCGCTCCGCAGATGCGGATGCTCGTGGTCGAGCACCGCCTCCCGCCGCGCTTCGAGCACTAGCGGCGCGGAAGGCTCGCGGCGCTGGCGAGCGCGCGACGGAGCGTCCGCGCCGGACGACCCATGCACCGGCTGCCCGCGCACCGCGACCCATGAACCGCGCACCGCGGCCCGCGCACCCCGCCCGCGGCCAGCTCAGTGCCCCACGTCACACGCCTGAGGTGTTTACGAACACACGTTCCGGCTATATTCGTATTGTCGTTAGAACTAATAACCTTAGATTCGCCTAGCAGCCCCACCCCGGGCACCGGCAGAGGGACAAGGCTCAGTCCCTACCGAAGAGGCGAGGAGGGCAAGACAAAATGGCTCAGCAGAGCACCAGCAGCAACCGACGTAGCACCGCCAGTAAGCGCAGCACGAGCAGCCGCTCGACCAGCAGCGCCAACGGCAACTCCAAGCGCACCACGACCGGCACGCAGCGCAGCGCCCGCGCGAAGAGCGCCGCGGCCAGCCGTCAGCGCAACACCGCCAACCGCCAGGCCGCCCGCACGCGCTCGAACGCGCGTCGGACCACCACGCAGGCGCAGACCACGGCCCGTCAGGCCGCCGGCGCTGCCGCCCAGCGGGTCAAGGCCGAGACGACCGCCGTCCAGGCCGTCGTTCAGACCGCCCAGCGTGGCGTGCTGATCCCGGTCGGCGCCGCTCTCACCGCGCGTGACAACGTGGTCGAGACCGTCCGCCCGTACACCCGCGGCCGGACCAGCATCGAGCGCGAGGTCACCCGGATCCAGAAGCGCGTGTCGACCAACCTGCGCAGGTTCGAGCGCCGTGGCGAGACCGCGCGCACTCGGCTCCAGCGTCAGGTCAAGCGCACACGCACTCAGGTCGAGCGCGAGGCGCGTCAGCGTCGCAACCAGGTCCAGCGCTCGGTCAAGACGGCCGGCAAGGACTTCGGCCGCGGATTCGACCGCATCCAGGCGGGCGTCGACGAGCTCAACCCCGTCTCGTAGGCAGCACCACTTAACCCCCGCTCCGCCGGAGAGACGGCCAGCGGGGGAGAGCTATCGGTCCTCATACCCCGACCGGTAGTGCAGTATCTCTCCTCCCTCGAACCGGCGGGGCCCTTGGGCTCCGCCGGTTCACTTTCTAGAGCGATATCGTCACCCGCGATGCCGTCCGAGGACCAGATCCGCGACGCCCTGCGCGTCGTCATCGACCCCGAGCTGCGCCAGAACATCGTGGACCTCGGGATGGTCCGCTCGATCCGCCAGCCGGTGCACGGCCGCATCGAGGTCGTGGTCTCGCTTACCACCCCCGGCTGCCCGATCCGCTCGCACTTCCAGACGGCCGTGGTCGACGCCGTGAGCGCCCTCGAGGGGGTCGCCCAGGTGGAGGTCGGCTTCGACGTGCTGTCGGCCGACGAGAAGCAGGGCCTCCAGCAGCGGCTCGGCCGCCAGGGGGGCCTGCCCAGCGGCGCCCTCGCTCGCGTGAAGAACGTGATCTGCGTCGGCTCCGGCAAGGGCGGCGTCGGCAAGTCCACGATCACCGCCAACCTCGCCGCGGCGCTCACCGCCGAGGGCCACCCGGCCGCCGCAATGGACGCGGACGTGTGGGGCTACTCGATCCCCCGCATGCTCGGCGTGCACGGCAAGCCGCGCGTGAACGAGCGCCGCAAGATCGTGCCGCTGGTCGGCGCCGGCGGCGTTCAGGCCATCTCGATCGAGTTCTTCCTCGAGCGCCAGGATCAGGCGATCGTCTGGCGCGGGCCGATGCTCCACAAGGCGATCCGTCAGTTCCTCGAGGACGTCGAGTGGGGCGAGCTCGACTACCTCCTGATCGACCTCCCGCCCGGCACCGGCGACGTGTCGATGACGCTCGCGCAGCTCCTCCCCCAGGCCCGCTTCGTGATCGTGACGACGCCGCAGCCGGCCGCGCAGAACGTCGCGAAGCGCGCCGCCGAGACCGCCATCCGCTTCGACCTCGAGATCGCCGGCGTGGTGGAGAACATGTCGGCCTTCAACGGCCCCGACGGCGAGCGCGTGACGATCTTCGGCGAGGGCGGCGGCCAGGTGCTCGCCGACGAGCTCGAGGTGCCGCTGCTCGGCAAGGTGCCGCTGGCCGAGGACCTGCGCGTCGGGGCCGACGAGGGCGAGCCGCTGGTGCTCACCGATCCGGACGCTCCGGCCGCCCAGGCGATCTTCCACGCGGCCCGCGGGCTCGTGGCCGCCACCCCGCAGGAATCGCCCCTGCTGCAGGTGGCGAACGGGGGGCTCGAACCGGCCGCCGCGCCGGTCACCGGCACCCCCCTTCCGATGGCTCCGTAGGCACCCCCCGATCGGGGGTATTTCGGACCCCCCAGATTGGACCGAAATGCCCGCGTAGAGCGGAATCCGCCCGCTCAGACGGCGGATCCGTAGACGAATGCTCTAGCTAGCCGCGACCGGGCGTTGAGCACACGCGCGAAGCGCCGATGGGAACTCCAATGACCTCTGTTGGACGCATGCGGCGCGAGGACGGCTTCTCGGTCGTCGAGCTCGTCATCGCGATGGCCGTGATCCTGGTCGGAGTGCTCGGCACGCTGGTGCTGCTCGACCGCGCGAACGCCCAGACCTCGAGCGCCAAGACACGCCAGACCGCGAACGCTCTGGTGCGCGACATCGTCGAGACCGCCCAGGGCACGGGCTACACCCAGCTCACCCCGACGAGCGTCAAGTCCACGCTCCAGTCGAACGGCTTCCCCGACGACATCCCGGCCAGCTCGTCGACCTGGGAGATCAAGCGCAACGGGATCGTCTTCTCGGTGGCCGCGACGGCCTGCATCGTGGACGACCCGGGCGACGGCCTGGCCACGCACGCGGCCGACGCCGGCTACTGCTCCGACAGCCCCGGCGGCACCGGCGACAACAGCGGCGACGACTACCGCCGCGTGACGCTCACAGTGACCCCGCCCACCAGCATCGGGACCCCCGTCACCCAGACGACCGTCGTCGGGGCCAACCGCATCACCAACCCGGGCGGCTCGGGCCCGGGCGGCGGGACCGCGACCTCCAACGACGTCAAGGAGATGAAGATCATCAGCCCGACGCTCTACTCGGGCCAGGTCGCGCCGTGCCAGAACAACGCAACCTGCACCTTCCCCGCGGCCACCACCACCGCGGTCACGCCCAAGTCGGTCTCGTTCCGCGCGGTCACCGCCTACACGGCACAGCGCGTGGTGTTCACCGTCGACGGCCTGGTCACGGCCACGCTGACCGGGCCAGCCACGACCTTCGACTGGACCTGGAACCTGCCGGATTCCCAGCCGGACGGCAACTACGTCGTGGCCGCGCAGATCTTCGACGCCAACGGCGTGAACGCGATCAGCAGCCCATCGCCGCTCGTGGTGACGGTCAACCGCTACGTGCCCGACCAGAACGCCTTCGCTCCGACCGCCGCCGGGCGCAACCCGCTCTGGAGCAACCTGCCCGAGATGGAGACCTACCCGACGGCGGACACGTCCGCCCGGGTGGACCGCGACATCACCGGGTTCCTGGCCACCCGCTTCCTCAACGGGGCGGCGAACGGAACCGCCTGCCAGACCTTCTCCCCCAACGCCCGCGGCTGCCTGGACACGAGCCCGCCGTCGTGCTGCAGCTCGACCGTGACCTACCGGATCGCGCCGACCGGCGCCAACCCGGACGGCTCGCAGCAGCTGGGCCCGAACACGGCCGCCTCCCCGAACGTGAACGCCGTCAACACGCGGCCCGTCGCGCCGGACAACGTGACGATCGTGCGCACCGGCAATCGCGTCACGATCACCTGGGTCAACCCGTCCGGCTCGGGCGACCCCGACCCGGGCGACTGCATCGACTTCTACCGCGTCTACCGGAGGGACCTGAACGGGACGACGTGGGAGTACACGGATCGCGCCGACCGCACCACGTTCGGCAACGCCGTGGCTCCGTGCGGAGGTAGTGGCGAGTCCAGCAACACCATCACCCTGACCGAGGACACGAACACCGCGAAGCGCTATCGCGTGACCGCGGTCGACACCCACCTCGCCGAGTCGCCCAAGGAGAACATCTCGGGATGATCGCTCGCGCGATCAGGAACCGGCTGCGCTCTCAGCGCGGCTTCACGCTCGTCGAGGTGCTCGTCGCGGGCTCGCTGTCCATCATCGTGATCGGCGCCGCGCTGGCGCCGTTCGAGGTGCTCAACCGCACGGGGCGCGTCACGGCGAACCAGAACGACTCGCAGGACAACGCGCGCAACGCCGTGGTGATGATCACGCGCAACCTCCGCAACACGAGTGGACAGAACCAGCTCGTGAACCTGGCGAGCCCGTACGACCTCGTGATCGAGACGGTCGACCCCACCCCGAAGCCGAGCGGAAGCCAGAACGCGCGAAACCTGATGCGCGTCCGCTACTGCCTCGACACGACGAGCGGCGGCTCGGTCTCGCTCACGAGCGGCCGCATCTGGGAGCAGAGCCTGCGGTGGACCACCGCGACCCCGCCCACCACGCTGCCCTCCGTCAACTGCCCCGACAACTCCTGGGGCACCAAGCGCGCCGTGGCGAACTTCATCACGAACCGGGCCACCTCCACCACGCGGCCCACCGCGGTCCCGCTGTTCAGCTACTTCCCGACCGGCGCCTCGCTCGACATGATCACCTCGATCCGGGTGAGCATCTACTCGGATCGGGATTGGACCCACGCTCCACGCGAGACCGAGCTGACGAGCGGGGTCCTGCTGCGCAATCAGAACGGCTCGCCGACCGCGTCCTTCACCGCCATCCCGGGCGTGGCCGGCTCGCGCAAGATCACCCTGAACGCGGCGGCCTCGACCGACCCGGAGGGGCTCCCGCTCACCTACCGCTGGTGCGACGTGACGACGGTCAGCACCTGCGACGACACGACGCGCATCGGGACGAGCACGCTCTACACCTACACGGCTCCCGCCGCCGGCAACCGCAAGATCGTGCTCCAGGCGTTCGACATCGGCGGCCTTCAGTCCACCGCCGGTCCCGTCACCGTGGTGGCGCCGTGAGGACGCGGATCGTCCACGCGCTGCGCGCCCGTGCGGCGGACGAGTCGGGCCTGGCGCTCGTGCTGGCGGTCATGCTCACGATGCTGATGCTGGCGTCCGCGATGGCATTGCTCGCGTTCACCGACAACCAGACCAAGATGACCGGCAAGGAGCGCCTGCGCGAGTCCACGCTGACGCTCGCGGAGGGCGCCCTCAACGCGCAGGCCAACCTGCTCTCGGCGGGGTGGCCCGAGACCTCGGACAAGGCGTTCGTCCCGTGCACGAACAAGTCGACGACCGTCAGGTGTCCCGATGCCGGGAACCTGCTGCGCGGGTTCGCGAGCAAGGACTTCGGCAACAGCGCGCCGATCTCGTGGAACCTCAGCGTGCGCGACAACGGGCTCGGCTCGTTCTACGACGACGTGGCCACCGCAAGCCAGCCCGCGTGGGACCAGAGCGGCCCCGGGGGCGGCGCCCCGGACGGGGTCATGTGGCTGCGGGCGCAGGCCACGATCCGCGGCGAGTCGCGCACGATCGTCTCCCTGATCCGCGCCACGCCGATCGCCCGCGCATTCCCGCGTGGCGTGCTCACGGCCGGCCACTTCCACACCCTCAACAACGGCAACAAGCAGCTGCTCGACACCGGCAGCGGGCCGGGGGTCCTCGCGCGCTGCACGGTCGGCCCCGGCGGGCCGGACCGCGGCAACCCGTGCCTCGACTACCAGCCGACGAAGGGGCAGGTCTACCCGAACTCGTGGGTCTCCGATCCGTCGATCCCGAGCGCGATGAGCCCCAACGAGATCGATCTGCTCCGTAACCGCGCGAAGGCCGCGAACACCTGGTTCAGCACGTGCCCGTCCACCGTGCCGACCGCCCCGCTCGTCTTCGTGGAGGACGGTTCGTGCCAGATCAACAGCGGCTCGTGGGTGAACTCCCCGGCCGCGCCGGGGATGCTCGTGATGTACCGGGGCGACCTGATCATTCAGGGCAGCGCCGGCTTCTACGGGCTGATCTACGCGGTGAACGCCGACAACCGGGCCGACAACCTGGTCACCGTCACGGGCGGCGCGTACGTCAGCGGGGCGATCGTGGTCGACGGACGCGGCGGCCTCGCGATCGATGGAAACGGCCTGGTGCTTCAGTACGACTCGAACGCCTTCAACCTCGTGACCACGACGCAGACCATCAACGTGATCGCGAACAGCTGGCGCGAGCTGAACGGGCACTGACGCCCGGGCGGGCGCCCCCGCGGCCTACTGCTTGGACTTGTAGTAGTCCGCGTTGACCTGGATGTAGTTCTGCCACTCGTCGGGGAGCTGGTCCTCGGCGAAGCAGGCGTCGACCGGGCATGCCTCCACGCACGCATCGCAGTCGATGCACTCGTCCGGGTCGATGTAGAGCATCTTGACGTCGTCGTAGTCGGGCTCGTCCGGCGTCGGGTGGATGCAGTCGACCGGGCAGACCTCGACGCACGAATTGTCCTTCGTGTCGATGCAGGGCTCGGCGATGACGTAGGCCATGTGGTCGGCGTTTCTCCTTGGTTCGGCGGGATCCCCGCGCACGTAAAACGGGCGCGAGCGCGCATCTTATTACGCTGCGTGCGTGATCCTGCTGACCGGCGCGACCGGAAACCTCGGCTCGGCGCTGCTGGCGCGCCTCGTGGCCGACCGCCAGCGCGTCCGCTGCTTGGTCCGCGACCCCCGCGGCCTGGGGCCCGACCGGGTGCGGGTCCAGATCGCGCTGGGGGACCTCGCCGATCCCGCCTCGTTCCGCAACGCCCTGCGCGGGGTCAAGACGGTGGTGCACCTGGCGGCCTCGATCCGCGACCAGCCGCGCGCCTCGATCGAGGAGCTGAACGCCGTCGCGACCCTGCGGCTCCTTCGGGCGGCGGAGAAGGCCGGGGTCGAGCGGTTCGTGTTCTTCTCGGCACTCGGCGCCTCGCTGCACGAGCGCGCGCGCTTCTTCCGGGCCAAGGCGCTCGCCGAGCAGGCCGTCGAGGACGCGGAGATCCCGAGCGTGGTCTTCGCCCCCTCGATCGTCTACTCGCCGCGCGACCCGTGGGTCCGCCTGCTCGAGCGCATGTCGCTGCTGCCGGTGATGCCGATCTCGGGCTCCGGGCAGGCTCGCTACCAGCCGATCTGGGCCGACGACGCCGCCGCCTGCGTCATGGCCGCGCTGGGAGCCGACGGCGCGGCCCACACGCGCTACGAGCTGGCCGGGCCGCAGACGCTCTCCTACGACGACATCGCCCTCGAGACGCTGGGCGCGCTGCGCAGGCGCCGGCGGCTCGTGCACGTGCCGCTGCCGGTGGTCCGCCGCGGGCTGCGGGCGGTCGAGGCGGTGGTGGGCGCCCAGGCGTTCGCCGTCTGGGAGGAGGCCGAGCTGATGGAGATACCGATGACCACGCCGCGCGGGACGGCCGACGCCGAGGCGCTCGGCGTCAGTCCGCGACCGATGCGTGCGGTGCTGGGAGCCCGTTAGCGGTCTCCGAGCCGACGTAGGCGACCATCCGGTTGGTCAGCGCTCCCACGAGGCGGAACTCGTCCGCACTTGGCGGCGGCGTGTCCTGGAGGCGCTCGCGGATCGCGGAGACGATGTCGGGCGCGCCCTGCTCTGCGATCCCCGCGGCGACCCGGGCGGCCTCGCGCACCAGCTCGGGCTCGACGCTCCAGACGGTCTCGAACCGGCGCTCGTAGTCCCGGATCGCGTCCTGGCCAGGCCGCTCCCAGGCGGCGAGGAAGGCGGAGTAGTCCGGCGCGTCGCACACGAGGGCCCACTCGCGGCAGAGCGGGTGCTCGTGCTCGATCGGGACCTCGTGCGGCCCGCCGTCGGGATCGCGCCGCTCGTCGAACTCGGCGAAGACGATCGCCGCGTGCGCGGTGCGCGTGAGCTCGCGCCAGCGCGCCTCGGCGTGGCGGAAAAAGCTGGGCCGCTGGAAGCTGCCGAACAGGACCGGGCGCTCGGCGCGGGCGACGCACTCGTCCTCGATCGCGTGGCTGAGCGCGATCAGCGTGCGCTTGGGCAGCAGGTACGGGATCAGGTCGGGGCGCCGGCGGCGGACGCCGGCGTAGATCGACGGCTCGACCTCGGCGGTGGCGTTCAGCGCGCGGTCGATGGCCGCGGGGATCGAGAGTCCGGCGGCGCGGTCGCGCGCAACGCGGCGCACCCGCTCGACGTCCTCGTCGCTGTAGCGCCTGTGGCCGCTGTCGAGGCGCCCCGGCTCGGGAAAGCCGTAGCGCTGCTCCCACATGCGGAGGGTCGCGGCGTTCACGCCGGTGCGCGCCGCGACCTCGCGGATGGTCAGGTCGTTCGCCACCCGGGCTACGCCGCCGCCGCCAGGTTCTCGCGGGTCTTGCGCAGGCCGAGCCGCAGGCGGCTCTTGGCGGTGCCCAGCGGGATGGCGCTGACCTCGGCGATCTCGCTCGCGGTCATGCCGCGGCCGTAGGCGAGCAGCAGGGCGTCGCGCTGCTCGGCGGGGAGGTGCCTGAGCGCCCCGGCCAGCGTGCGCGAGCGCTCGCGGCGGATGACCTGCTCGTCGGCGCTCTCCTCGGCACCGCGGCCGGTCACGCGGACCTCCTCCTTGGTGCGCTCCACGGCGTTGTCTCGGGCGCTGCGCGTACGCCAGCGGTCGAGCGCGCGGCTGCGCGCCATCATCGTCACGTACGCGCTGAGCGGGCCCCGCGCGGCGTCGTACGCGCTCGGCCTCAGCCAGAGCTGCATGAACACATCCTGCACGACGTCCTCGGCGGCCGCCTCGTCGCGCAGCACGCGGTTGGCGGCGGCGACGGCCTGTGGTGCGAGCTGGCGGTAAGCGTCATCGAACTGGCGCGGGTCCTTCAGGTTGGGCGACATCTGGATTCTTCCCCTTGTGGCGGTTTTGTTCAACACCGTGTTGAAGAATATATCGCCTTGTGGAGGAAAACCTAAACAAGCTGTACAGGCTGGCGCGAAGCCGCGCCGGGCCGCGCGAAGCCGCGCCGGGCCGCGCGACACCACGCAGAGGCCGCGCGTGCTCGCGCACCCGGGGACCTCGGAACCGGGCCCAGGAACGACGAAGGCCCGGCGCAATGCCGGGCCTTCGCCAACAGATTCCGGTCGGTGGACCGGGAGCTACATCATCCCGTCCATACCGCCGGGCATGCCGCCGCCCATGCCGCCGGCGCCGTCCTTCTCCGGCGCCTCGGCCACGATCGCCTCGGTCGTCAGGATGTTCTTCCCGATCGACGCGGCGTTCTGGAGCGCCGAGCGCGTGACCATCGCCGGGTCGATGACCCCGGCCTCGACGAGGTTGACGATCTCGCCGGTGTCCGCGTTGAGGCCGTGACCGGCCTTGGCCTTGCGGACGTCGTTGACCACGACCGAGCCCTCGAGCCCGGCGTTGTTGGCCAGCTGGCGGACGGGCTCCTCCAGGGCGCGGAGGATGATCCGCGCACCGGTCTGCTCGTCAGCGTCGTCGATCGCGTCGACCTTGACCGCGTTCGCCGCACGCAGCAGCGCGACGCCGCCGCCCGGCACGATGCCCTCCTCGAGGGCCGCGCGGGTGGCCTGCAGCGCGTCCTCGACGCGGTGCTTCTTCTCCTTCATCTCGGTCTCGGTGGCGGCACCGACCTTCACGACCGCAACGCCGCCGGCCAGCTTCGCGAGCCGCTCCTGGAGCTTCTCGCGATCGAAGTCCGAGTCGGTGTTCTCGATCTCGTTCTTGATCTGGTTGATCCGGCCCTTGATCGCCTCGGCCTCACCGGCTCCGTCGATCACGGTGGTGTTGTCCTTCGCGACCACGACGCGACGCGCGCGGCCGAGCTGCGAGATCTGCGTGTTCTCGAGCTTGAGGCCCATCTCCTCGGTGATGACCTCGCCACCGCTCAGGATCGCGATGTCCTCGAGCATCCGCTTGCGGCGATCGCCGAAGCCCGGCGCCTTGACGGCGACGGCGCTGAACGTGCCGCGGAGCTTGTTCACCACGAGGGTGGCGAGGGCCTCGCCCTCCACGTCCTCGGCGATGATCAGCAGCGACTTGCCGGCCTGGATGACCTGCTCCAGCACGGGCAGCAGGTCGCGGACCGAGCCGATCTTCTGGTTCGCGATCAGGATGTACGGGTCCTCGAGGACGGCCTCCATGCGGTCCTGGTCGGTGACCATGTACGGCGAGATGTAGCCCTTGTCGAACTGCATGCCCTCGGTGAACTCGAGGTCCATGCCGAACGTCTGGCCCTCCTCGACGTTCACGACGCCGTCCTTGCCGACCTTCTCGATGGCGTCGGCGATGATGTCGCCGATCTCGTCGTCGGCGGCCGAGATCGCGGCCACGCGGGCGATCTGGTCCTTGCCCGAGATCTCCTTCGCCTGCTTGCGGATCTCGTCCACGACCTGGTCGACGGCCTTCTCGATGCCGCGCTTGAGGCCGAGCGGGTTCGCGCCGGCGGCCACGTTCTTCAGGCCGGTGCGGACGATCTGCTGAGCGAGCACGGTCGCGGTGGTCGTGCCGTCGCCCGCCACGTCGTTGGTCGCCGTGGCGACCTCGCGCACGAGCTGAGCGCCCTGGTTCTCGAAGACGTCCTCGACCTCGATCTCACGAGCGATCGTGACGCCGTCGTTGGTGATGGTGGGGGCGCCGAACTTCTTGTCCAGGACGACGTAGCGTCCCTTCGGGCCAAGGGTTACCTTGACCGCGTTGGCGACCGCGTCGACGCCGGCCTCGAGGGCCGAGCGTGCGTCCTGGTCGTACTTGAGCTCCTTGTGAGCCATAAGTTCCGTTTCCTCCGTCTTTCTCCGTAGAAGTGCTAGGCGACCTTCGCGAGTACGTCCGACTCGCGCAGGACGAGCAGGTCCTCGCCCTCGATGTTGATCTCAGTGCCGCCGTACTTGGAGTAGAGGACCTCGTCCCCCTCCGCGACGTCGAGCGGGATGCGGTTGCCGCCGTCCTCGCTGAGCTTGCCGTCGCCTACGGCGAGCACCTTGCCGCGCTGCGGCTTCTCCTTGGCCGTGTCGGGAAGGACGATGCCGCTGGCAGTCGTCTCCTCCTCCTCGACCGCCTTGACGATCAGACGATCGCCCAGGGGCTTGAGCTTCATAGACAAAACCTCCGTTTGAGTCCCTCGGAAATGCGTTTGGCACTCTAGCAACGAGAGTGCCAAAGCTGCAACGCGATCCCGCGTGGGGAGCGGCGGTGCGCCCTGGCGGTGCCCTAGATGCCGAGCGCGCAGTTGCTCGCGCCCCAGCCGCCGGCAGCGGCGAAGACGAGCGACGCGAGGCCGGCGAACCCCAGCACGCCCGCGGCCCAGCGCGGGCGCGGCAGGGCCAGCAGCACGGCGAGCACGACCGCTCCGAAGGCCACGGCCGCCAGCAGCACGAGGTACCCGCCTGAGTCCTCCACATCGCAGGCACGGCGCTTCACGCCGTCGCCCAGGAGCGATGCGAACACGCCCTGGACCAGGGCGAATGGCAGCGCCGCGAAGAGGACGCCCAGGACCCTGGACGTCTGCTTGCGATCGCGCTCGCTGCGCGCCACCGCCGGCCCCGCGGGCTAGTTCTGGGCGGGCGCCGCGGGGCGCATCCGCTCGGTGATCTCCTCCGGGCGGTCGTAGATCGCCGAGAAGCGGACCACGGTGACCGTGTCGTCGGTGGAGACCGGGCGGCCGTAGATCTGCTCGAGGAAATGGGCCGTCTCCTCGACGCGGCGGAACTCGGGGTTGTCGTGTTCGATGTCGCGCGGGGAGAGCTCCGACACCTTCTTGACGTCGACCGCGTCGATGACCGCCTCGAAGATCTTCTCGCGCGGGGAGTGCTGGAAGCCCACCGTGATCAGGACGACCTCGCCCTTCTGATACTTGCGGCTCTTGTCGCCGAGCCGGATCGTGGCGGTCTTGCGCCCGCGCTTGAGCTGGTCCACGAAGACCGGCGAGTAGAAGTTGAGGACGAACACGGCGGCCCTCAGACTACCGAGCCGCACCGAGCGCCGACAGGGCGGCGCTCGCCATGTCGCGCTCGCCGCGGTAGGCGAGCAGCCGCGGGGCGTCCTCGAGCGGCACCCACTCGGCCGAGTCGACCTCGTGATCGTGGTCGGCGACGCTTCCCGAGCTGTAGCGGAACAGGAAGAACGCCACGTTCTTCATCACCCGGTCACCGTCGCGGCGGTACCAGTAGCGCACGTCGCCGAGCTTCTCCACCAGATCGCCGGTCACCCCGGCCTCCTCGCGCACCTCGCGGGCGGCGGCCTCGGCGGAGCTCTCCCCAGGGTCTATGTGGCCCTTCGGGAGCGCGAGCACGGTTCCCCCCTTCACGCGGACCGCCGCAACGAAGTCGCGCCCGCGCATGCGGCGCACGCACACCCCGCCGGCCGAGAACTCGCGGATCACTCGGCCTGCGGCTCCGCCACGAGCGGCACGAACCGGACGGGCACGACCCTCTCCTCGCGGCCGTCGCGGAAGCGCATCAGCTCCTCGCCGCCGTCACGCCTGACGGGGCAGACGAGGGCCGCGCCCGGCGCGAGCTGATCGAGCAGCGGGCCCGGCGGCTCCTCCTCCGCGGCGGCCGTGACGGAGATTCCTCCGAACGGTGCCCGGTCGGGCGCGCCGGCCGACCCGTCCCCCACGCGCACCTCGACGTTGGCGCAGCCCGTCTCGTCCAGCGCGGCGCGGGCGCGCTCGGCGAGCGTGGCGTGGCGCTCGATCGTGAGCACACCGCGGCAGCAGCGCGACAGCACGGCGGCGCCGTAGCCAGAGCCGGTCCCGACCTCGAGCACCAGCTCCTCGCCGGTCAGGTCGAGCAGCGCGGTCATGCGGGCCACGATCCAAGGCTGCGACATCGTCTGCCCGGCGCCGATCGGCACCGCGCCGTCGCGGTAGGCGCGGTCGCGCTCCTCCTCGGGCAGAAACGCCTCGCGGGGGAGCTCCGCCATCGCCGCCAGGACGCGCTCGTCGGCGATTCCGCGCTCGCGGAGCTGGCCCTCGACCATTCGCGCCCGCGCGTCCTCAGTAGATGTAGTTGCGGAGCGCCGCAGGCTCATGGACGAGGATCTTGCCGCGCCCGGTGGTGATCACCCCGGCGCGCTCGAGCTTCGCCAGGAAGCGGCTCGCGCTCTCGCGCGAGGAGCCGGAGAGCTGCGCGATCTGTGCCTGCGTGGCTCGGATCAGCACCTCCCGCGCGCCGTCGCCGCCCGCGATCGCCTCGACCTGGCCGAGCAGCGCGCTCGCGACGCGCCCGTCGACGGTCTGGAAGGTCTGCCGCGAGAGCCGCTCGTTGACCTGGCGGATCCGGTCGGCCAGCCCGGCCAGCATCGCCACGGCCATCGACGGGTGCGCGAGCATCGTGCGCCGCAGGTCGCCCGCCAGGAGCGCCACGCCCTCGCTGTCCTCGACCGCCTCCACGGTGGCCGACCGCATCTCGCCCTCGCCGAACATCGCCAGCTCGCCGAAGATGTCGCCCTCGCGCAGCTCGGCCAGGGTGATCTGACGCCCGTCCGAATGGCGGCGCGTGACCCGCAGGGCGCCGTTCTTGACGACGTAGCAGGTGTCTCCGGAGTCACCCTCGCGAAAGACCGACTCGCCCGCGAGCCAGCGCCGTGGCACGGCCACCTGAGCCAGCTCCGCAAGCTCCCGCTCGGACAGCTCGCGGAAAAGCGAGACCTGGCTGAGCAGCCTTGCGGTGTCCTCCCCGCTCCCCATTACGAGGATTATCGCGTACCCTGAGGTCAGGTCCGCACATGGACGTGCGGCGCGGAAGGAGGAACGAATGGCACGGACGCTCGGACTGCGCGCTCTCGCGTGGGTCTCGCTGCTCGGCGCGGTCGCCGCTGTGGCGCATACGGTCCAGACGACGCTGGCGCTCTGACGCGCCTGCGCTCACGCAACTTAGACGCGGCTTAGGGGTCTAGGTAGGGTCGGCGCTCCGGCCCGACGTACTGCCCATGCCCCTACGCCGCTCGATCATCACGCTCTGCTTCGCCCTGGCCCTGCTGGGGGCAGCCGCGCCGTCCGCGGGCGCCGCGACGAAGAACCTGTGGGCGACGGTGAACGTCTGCGACTCCGCCAGCCACCCCGACGACGTCGGGATCGCGGCGCGGATGCCCGGCGGCGCCAAGGGCTACCGGATGTACATGCGCTTCTACGTGCAGTACCTGGACGGCGAGGAGTGGCGCAACGTGTCGGCCGGCGGGAAGTCGCCGTGGGTGCTGGCCGGCTCGGACAAGTTCTCGTGGATCGAGCGCGGCTGGACGTTCAGCTTCAGCCCGCCCCCCGCCGGGACCTCGTACACGATGCGCGGGTTCGTGCGGTTCGAGTGGCGCCGGGGGAAGAAGAAGGTCGTCAAGCGCACCCACCGCTACACGAGCGCCGGGCACCCGGGCACGTCGGACGCGGAGCCGAAGGACTACAGCGCGCGCAAGTGCAAGATGACGGGCCCGCCCGTCGGGACACAGCCGCAGCCCCAGCCTCAGCCCGAGCCGCAACCGCCGTACCAGGACCCGATCCTCTAGTTCGGAAGATCCGCGCCGGTCAGGACTGGCAGCCCGGGCACCAGTAGGTCGTCCGGTTGTCGTCGCCCTGACCGCGCTGGCGAATTGGCGTGCCGCAGCGCTCGCAGGGGCGGCCGGTCTTCTCGAACACCTTGAGGTCGCGCTTGAACCCGCGCGCGCCCCTCTCCACCGACGCCTGCATCAGCGGCCGCGTCGCATCGACGACGCGCAGCAGCTCCTCGTCGCTCACGGTCGCGACGCGCCGCCACGGGTCCACCTGCGCGACCCAACACCCCTCCGACTTCCACATGTTCCCGATGCCGGCCAGGATGCGCTGGTCGAGCAGGGCGTCGCCGATGCCGCGCGTGGGGTCGTCGGCGCGCAGGCGGCGGACGATCTCGTCGCGGTCGAGCTCGTCCGCGAGGATGTCCGGACCGAGCGCGGCGAGCCGCTGGTCGAAGCGCGTGCGCGAGTCGGTCATCAGCTCGAGTACCGGTCCGTCGAACTGGACCACCTCGTGGCTCGGGGTGCGGATCACGAGCCAGGCGCGGCGCGGGGAGCGGCGCCAGCGCTCGCCGCGGCGGAACACCCCCCACCAGCCGCCCATGCGCAGGTGCGAGTGGACCGTGAGGTCGCCGTCGAAGCGCAGGAACAGGTGCTTGCCCCTCGCGTCGACCGAGCGCACGGCGCGGCCCGCGAGCCGCTCGGGCCAGCGGTCCATCGCGTGCCGGCGCTGAGGCGTCTCGATCGACTCGATCGGCTGGCCCACGAGCGCGGCCCCGACGCGCCGCGCGGCCGCGTGAATCGTGTCGCCCTCGGGCATGGCAACCGAGGTTAGGGGGACGAAAACGGCCGGGCAGGGGGGCAGAAACTCAGGGCGGGCTGGCTTATCGTCCGTGTGGAGCATGAGCGCGACAGCGAGCCGGATGACGGTCGAGGACTACTACGACATCACGGTCGAGGGAGACCGCAAGCAGCTCGTGAACGGGCGGATCGTCGTGAGTGATCCGAAGCCGATCCACGACCTCCTTCGTGCGCGGGTCATCGCAGCGCTCTCGGTCTGGTCGGAGGCCGGTCCCGGCCGGGGCCTGTTGATCGCTGGCACCGACGTCCGCATCGGCGAGCACAACCTCCTGAATCCGGACACCGTGTGGATCGCGGAGGAGAATCGTCCGCCAGACCTCCGCCGGTATCCCGACCGGATCCCCGACCTCTGCGTCGAGATCCGCTCTCCGAGCACGTGGCGCTACGACATCGGCGCGAAGAAGGATGCGTACGAGCGCGGCGGGTTGCCGGAGTTGTGGCTCGTCGACGACCGTGCGGAGCGCGTGACCGTGCTGCGGCGCTCAGAGCCGGAGGCGCGCACGTTCGACGTCGAGCTGGAGCTCAGCGCCGGCGACGATCTCACCTCGCCGCAGCTACCCGGCTTCGCCCTCCCTCTGGAAGGCCTGTTCAGGCGGTAAGCGTCAGCTTCCGCGGCGACTGGCGGAAGCCCAGCTCGATCAGCAGCGAGCCGTAGGGCGAGCCGACCCCCGGCTCGCCGTCGACGCGCTCCAGCGCCAGCCGCTGGAGGCGGCCGCGCGCGACGTGGTCGGCCAGCGCGTCGAGCGCCTCGCGCACCCAGTCCGCCGGCTCGCCGGCCGCGTCGACCGCGCCGTCGCGCAGCGTCACGATCCCCTTGCCGCCGCGCTCGAGGTACAGCGCCGGCTCGGCGTCGATCGTGACCACGTAGGCGCCGGCCGTGCGGGCGGGCCGCCGCCCCGAGTCGTCGTCGCGCTGCGGCCACGGCAGCGAGGCGCCGTACGGGTTCGCGGGGTCGGTGGCCGCGAGCACAAGCGCGCCGGCGGGCTCGTCCGCGCGCAGCGAGCGCAGCCGCTCGACCGCCGCCGGCAGCGCGAACTGGGCTCCACCGAGGCCCTCCACGAAGTAGCCGCGGCGAGCGGTGCCGAGCGTCTCGAGGTTGGTCAGCTCCCCGTACAGGGCGGCGAAGCCGCCGGGGATCCCCTCGGCCAGCACGGTCTCGCGGGTCACGATGCCGTAGCGCTCGAGCAGCAGCTCGGCCACCGCGCGCAGGCGCGGCCCGTGCGCCGGTGCTTCGGCGAACAGCGGCCCGGTGAGCGACCAGCGCCCCTGGATCTGCGGCGCGCCCGGGCGTCGGCGGCGCCCGGCGAAGCGGCGCCCGCGCGCCTGCTGCTCACGCTGCTTGGCGAGGGTGAGCCGCGGCGCGCGCAGCGGGGCGAACGCGTCGTTGGTCACCTCGCCCGCCCAGACGAGGTCCCAGAGCGCCTCCTGGAGCTCGACCGGCTCCACCCCGCGCCCGTCGAGCTCGCCGACGTCGACCAGCAGGTCGGTCCAGAACGCCGCGCCGCGCTCGAGGCGCTCGCGCAGCGCCGCGTGCAGCGGCTCGGCCGGCGGGTCCCCGCGGTGCG
>DASVPL010000264.1:0-14173 GCA_036382905.1 Thermoleophilaceae bacterium
GCCCGGCTGCGGTCTGCCGGTCTGCCCGCTTCCCTAGCGGGCGCAGGTCTCGATCGAGGCGGTCCCCGCGCGGGTGCGCTTCCAGCGCGCGACCGCCCGGGTCAGCCCGACGTCCGACCCGGAGGCGTAGCCGGCGCGGACGCCGACGCTCGGCGCCGTGTCGAAGCGGAGCTGCTGGTCGCCGTCGCGCACCGTGCGCCCCGAGCGCCTCGGCGTGTCCAGGAAGAACCCGGAGTAGGCGAACCGGTCCCCGGCACGCGCCGCGAACGTGAGCCGCACCCCGCACGCCACGGGCGCGAACGTGAACGTGACCCCGCGCCGCAGCCAGCGCCCGGTGCGCGTGCGGAACCCGCCGCGCACCACGATCGCGCCCGCCCTACCCAGCCGCAGCTCCGTCCCCTCCGGGTACCCGACCGACCCGCCGGCGGTGAGGACGGGCCCGACCGAGTCCACCCCCGACACGGTGCGCGGCCGCAGAGGCATCGCGTCGCCCCACGTGCCGCCTCCGCGCACCTTCAGAGCCATCAGCCCGAAGTCGTAGCGGAGGTCGCGCGGCGAGGTGCGCGTGCGCTTCACGGCGAACCAGACGTCTCCGCGCCGCGAGGTCGCCCAGGCGCCGGTTCCGGTCCCGAGCACGTGCGCGCCGGACGGCTGCGCTCCACCTGCGTCGCCCCCGCCCGCCGCGATCGCCCACTCGAGCGCCATCAGCGTTAGTCCGGAGTACGACGCCGCGGCGACGTACTCGTCCACGCCCGGGATCGCCGCGTCGATGCCCTGCGCCATCGAGGGGGTCACGAGGAAGCCCTCGGGCCCGGTCGGGTAGGCGTCGATGAGCCGGCCGACGGTGCGCTCCGCGAGCCCGTGCTGGGCGCTGCGCTCGGCGCCGTAGGCCGTGAGCGTGAGCGTCCACGCCTGCGCCTGCGAGCGGCCGTGGTAGGCGACCTCGCCGTCGGGGCCGGCCATCGCGAGCGATGCGGCTACCCCGCGCCGCAGGAGGGTGCGCGCCGCGGACGGCGCCTCGTCGCCCAGCAGCTCGATCGTGCGCGCGAGCATCCCGATCGACAGCCCGTGGTAGGCGGGCGGCAGCAGCGGCATATCGCCCAGCACCGTCCGCCCGTCGATCTGGAACGGCCGCGCCGCCTCGGGCAGGTCGCTCGCGAGGAAGTGCTTCACGAGCGCCAGCGTGGCCGCGGGATCGGCGAGCGCGGCGCCGGGCTGGGTCGAGGTCAGGCCGGAGCGGACCAGCTCGAGCAGCAGGATCGCCTCGACGATGGACTTGTTCGTCACCTTCTGGCGCCCGATCCGGTAGACCTCGATCCGCCGCAGCACGTCCTCCCAGCGCGAGCGCGCGCGCTGGAACACCGGGTGATCCGCGTACCGCTGCCGCGCCAGGTTGTAGGCCGAGACGGTGGCGAGCTGGTGGAAGACCTGGGTCGAGGGGCTGCGCGCGGCGCGCTCGAGCGAGTACTCGAGGGCGCGCAGGCCGGCATCGGCCAGCGCGGGATCGTTGCGGCGCGTGGCGTTCAGCAGCAGCCCGTAGCCGAGGATCGCGTCGCCGTAGTCGTCGCGCTGATCGCTCGGATCGCGCACGAGCACGTAGTCGCGGAAGCTCCCGCTGGCCTCCTGGAGCCCCGGCCACGGGGCGGCGATCTCGTCCGCCTTCTGAGTCCAGGCCGGGGTCGGGGCCGCCGAAGCTGGCGCCGCGAGCACCATGAATAGCGCTGCAACGGCGACGGCTGCGTGTTTACTCACGCCGATGCGCCGCGCCACGCTCGTCCCGATCCTCCTCGCCGTGCTCGCGTTCGCGCCCGCGGCGGCGGCCAAGGCACCCTCCACATGGGGGCCGCTGGCCGAGGAGATCGCGGCCCCCTGGCCCGGCTTGCAGAACGAGAACGGCACCTACCAAGACTACGTATACGGGGGCGACGTTTCCTTCTGTCTCGTGCGCAGCTGCAAGCCCGGCCTCGGCAACGCGCGCTACGGCGAGGCGGTGCTGGGCTACGCGCTGCTGCGCACGGGCGTGCGCACCGGTGACGGCGCGCTGATGGACACGGCTGTCCGCTCGCTGACATGGGTCGCCGAGCACCCGGAGTACCGCGACACGCTCCAGACCAACTTCGAGACCTGGGCCCTGGCCAGCGCCTACAACCTCGCGCGCACCCGCATCGCTTCCCGGCCGCTGTTCCGCCAGAACCGCGCGAGCTGGGAGCGCTGGCTGAAGGAGGTAAAGCCGCTTCTGCTGCGCGCGGGCTCGCGGCGCTACTTCAACCACCACCTGGTCGAGGCGGTGGCGACCTACGAGCTGAAGCGCACGCGACTGCGGTCGAAGGCCCGGGGCGCGGTGCTCAACCCGGACGTCTACAAGGGGGTGGAGCGGCGGGCCGACCAGACCGTGAACGAGGAGGTGCACCTCGTGGCGCGCCCGACGATGCTGCGCTCCGGCGGCGCGGTGGCGGCGCTGCTGAGCGACCGGCCCGAGTACCCGCTCGCCTACCAGGGGCTGTCGATGGCGTTCTACGCCCGCGCGCTCGAGCTGATGGGAAGCCGCGCGACCGAGCGCTCGCGCGAGCTCCTGCGGCGCCTGGCGCACGCCTCGTGGCTGCTCACCGCGCCGGACGGTGACCTGGCCTACGCGGGGCGCTCGCAGGAGGAGTCGTGGGCGCTGCCGATGACCGCCTACGGCGTCGAGGTGGCGGCGCGGCTGCCGGGCGTGGGCGCCGGCAGCGCCGCGCGCTGGCGGGCGCTGGCCGACCGGACGGTGGAGCGGCTGCGCACGGCGTATCCGGTCGGGCCGCAGGGGATGTGGATCATCCCGGCCCTGGCGCGCGATCCGCAGCGCGGGCTCCCCGGAGTCGACCCCTATGCCGGCGCCGCGATCTTCAACGGGCTCACCCTGATCTACCTCGAGGCGGCGCGCGACGAGGCCGAGCGGGCCAGGCGGGGCGTCGGGCGCATCGCGTCGGACGCCGGCGGCCCACGCCGGCTCGGCCGCGCCGACGACACGTTCGTGACCCTCCGCCGCGGCGGCGTCTGGTTCGCGATCCGCCAGTCACGCGACCTCCAGCGCCGCCTCGACGACCTGCGCAACGACTTCGGCCTGGTGGCCCTCAAGCGCCTCGAGGACGGGCGCTGGCGCGACGTGATCCCGGTGCGCCCGCGCGTGGAGAGCGAGGACCGCCGAGCGGCCGACAGCGCCGGGCCGCGGCTGCGCGGCGGCGTGCCCACGGGCGAGCGGATCGCGGCCGACTCCGACTCGGTCACGGTCACGGGCGGCTGGCGGCTGCCCGACGGGACGTTCGTCCGCCGCGGCACGAAGTTCCGCTTCGAGGCGATCGGCTGCGGCGTGCGCCAGCGCGTTCCAGTGGCGGCGGGCGACGCGATCGAGTACGACGTGCTGGCCGTGCGCGATCCCGAGGGGATCAGCGTCGACGGGGCGCGGATCGCGGACGGCCAGCAGGTCGTCACCTTCAGCGAGGCTCCGGCCGAGGTGAAGATGCTGCCCGGCTACTCGTCCGGATCGCACCCCGTAATCACGCGTGTGCGGGCAACTTTTCCCGCCGCCGCGGGGGCTCGTACGCTCGACATCACCACCTGCGACCGATGAGTCGGGGCCGCGGGCGCGGTCTTTAACTACATGACCACATCGACCACACCTCAGAAGAGCTCGCGCTGGGCCGCCCTCGTGGTCCTGTGCACGGGGATGCTCATGATCGTGCTCGACGCGACGGTCGTGAACGTCGCGCTGCCCACCATCCAGGACGACCTGGGCTTCTCGCAGTCGAGTCTCGCCTGGGTCGTGAACGCCTACCTGATCGCGTTCGGCGGCCTGCTGCTGCTGGCCGGGCGGCTCGGCGACCTGATCGGGCGCCGGCGCGTGTTCCTGGTCGGGCTGGCGATATTCACGACCGCGTCGCTGCTCTGCGCCGTCGCGCAGTCGCAGGGCGTGCTGATCGGCGCGCGCTTCGTGCAGGGCATCGGCGGCGCGCTCGCGTCGGCCGTGATCCTCGGCATGATCGTCACGCTCTTCCCGGAGCCGCGCGAGCAGGCCAAGGCGATCGGCGTCTTCGGCTTCGTCGCATCGGCGGGCGGGTCGATCGGTCTGCTGGCCGGCGGCGTCCTCACCGAGGCGATCAACTGGCACTGGATCTTCTTCATCAACCTGCCGGTGGGCGTGGCCACCGCGCTGCTGGCGCGGCGGTTCGTCGAGGCCGACGAGGGGATCGGCTTCCGCCAGGGCGCCGACGTGCCCGGCGCCGTACTCGTCACCGTCGCGCTGATGCTCGGCGTCTACACGATCCTCGAGGTCAGCGACCGCGGCTGGGTGTCGCTGCACACGCTCGGGCTGGGAGGCATCTCGGCGGCGCTGGTGGCCGTGTTCGTCGCCCGCCAGGCGCGCATCCCGAACCCGCTGATGCCGCTGCGGCTGTTCCGCTCGCGCAACGTCGTGACCGCCAACACCCTTCAGATCCTGCTCGTGGCGGGCATGTTCGGCATGTTCTTCCTCGGCGCGCTCTACCTCCAGCGCGTGCTGGGCTACGACCCGCTCGAGGTCGGCCTCGCGTTCGTGCCGGTCACGCTCGTGATGGGCACGCTCTCGCTGCGCTTCTCCGAGCGCGCGGCGATGCGCTTCGGCCCTCGCAACACGATCCTCCCGAGCCTCGTGCTGATCGCGGCGGGCCTGGCGCTGTTCGCGCGCGCGCCGGTCGAGGGCACCTACCTGACCGACGTCCTGCCGCCGATGCTCCTGATCGGCGCCGGCGGCGGCCTCGGCTTCCCGGCGCTGATGATGCTCGCCATGTCCGGCGTCAATCCGGAGGACGCGGGCCTAGCGTCGGGGCTCGTGAACACCTCGATGCAGGTGGGCGGCGCGATCGGTCTGGCGGTGCTCGCCACGCTCGCCGCCACGCACACCGACAGCCTGCGCGCGGATGGAGAGTCCACGGCCGCGGCGCTCACCGGCGGCTACCAGGTGGCGTTCGTCGTGGGCGCCGGCCTCGCGGTCGCGGCGCTGGCGCTGGCGCTCGTCGTCCTGCGCCCGGAGCCCGCTGGGGCCGCGGCCGGGGCCGACGCGGAGCGCGAGGGTCAGTCGACCTCCGAGCCCGCGGCCGAGGCAGCCTGATGGCTGCGGCTGTCGCCTTCCCGAACGAGTCGGCGGAATACCGGGCGGCGCGCGAGCGCCTGCTCGCCGCGGAGGTCGAGGAGCGCCGTGCGCACGAGGCGCTCGCCGCGGCCCGGCGTGAGCTGCCGCCCGGCGGCGAGGTGCCCGAGGACTACGTGTTCGAGCGGGCCGGTGCGGACGGCACGCCGGAGCCGGTCCGCATGTCGGAGCTGTTCGCGCGCGGGGACACGCTCGCGGTCTACAGCTTCATGTTCGGGCCGGATCGCGACGCGCCGTGCATGGGCTGCACCTCGATGCTCGACGGGATCGACGGCGCCACCAGGCACATCGTCGAGCGGATCAACTTCGCCGTGGTCGCGGAGTCGCCGGTGCCGCGCCTGCTCGAGTTCGCCGAGCGCCGCGGCTGGTCATGGCTGCCACTGCTGTCGACGGCCGGCAACAGCTACAACCGCGACTACCACGGCAAGGACCCCGACGGGTACGACCAGCCGATGCTGAACGTCTTCCAGCGCACCGGCGCGACGATCCGGCACTTCTGGGGCTCGGAGCTCCTCTACCAGCCCATGGAGCCCGGGCAGGAGATGCGCCACCTCGACTCGATCGACCTCTTCTGGAACATGTTCGACTTCACGCCCGGCGGGCGTGGTGAGGACTCGCCACCGGACCTCGCGCCGGCCTCCGCCGGCTAGTCGAGCGGGTTGAAGACGAGCCCGGTCGGGATCTTCGGGTAGAAGAAGGTCGACTTGGGCGGCATCGACTCACCCGCCTCGGCGACCTCCTGGACGAGCTCGACCGGGGTCGCGCCCATGAAGAAGGCGGCCTCGGCGGCGCCGCTCTCCACGGCCTCGATCGCGTGGTCGGCGCGCTTGGCGTAGCCGATGCCGTTCTGCCGCGCGATGTCGTCCTCTGTGAGGCCGAGTGTGTCCATCAGGATCGCCTGCTCGAGGAACGCGGTGTCGAGCCGCCGGTAGGGCGGCGGCTTGCTCGCGAGCGCACGGTCGGCGATCGCCTGGTCGCGCAGTCGCAGCCGCAGCGGCCGCTTGTGGTGGCCGTCGTAGTAGCCGAGCTCGATCCGGTCGCCGGCGGGGGGCTCGAGGTCGTCGCGCTCGATCGGCTCGACCTCGAAGTCGCGCTCGACGGCGGCGCGCAGCGCCTCGCGCTTTTCGGGGTCGATGCGCGTGAGCAGGCGGTGGGTGGGGAGCACGGTCAGCCCGGGGTCGGACATCGCGCAGAGGGCCATCAGGCAGTAGCGGTGCTCGCCCTCGCCGCCGATCTCCTCGGCGTACACGCGCGCCGTCTCGTAGCGGTGGTGGCCGTCGGCGATCAGGAGCTCGCGGTCGGCGAGGGCGTCGCGCACGGCCGCGAGCTGCTCCTCGTCACCGCAGCGCCAGACGCGCGTGGTGGCGCCGCTGCCGTCGGTGTAGGAGCCCCACGTTGCGCCGAGGTCGCCGAACGAGACGGGGTCGCCGGCGTAGAGGCTGAAGATGGGGGAGAGGTTCGCGCGGCAGGCGCGCGTGAGCCGCAGGCGGTCCTCCTTGGGCCCGGGCTGCGTGCGCTCGTGCGGGCGGATCCGGCCGGGGCCGTAGTCCTCGACGCGCACCCTGCAGAGGAAGCCGCCGCGCACGTGGCTCTGCCCGTAGGGGTCGACGAACTCCTGCTCGATCGGCCAGATCGCCGGCTCGCGCTCCTTGACGATCACGCCCTGCTGGCGCCATGCCTCGAACGTGGTCTCGGCGTGGAGGTAGGGGTCGCCGCCGTTGCCCTGCGGGAGGTCGATCTCGACCACGTTGAACGGGCTCTTGGCCACCAGCTCCGCGCGCAGCGCGTCGTCGATCACGTCGTACGGCGGGGCCGCGACGGCGTCGAGCGACCCGACGGAGTTCAGGTCGTAGCGGAGCGAGCGGAGGGGCTGGACGTCGGCCATCGGCGGCGGGCAGGCTAGCGAGCCCGCCGCGCCAAGTGCCGATCAGGCTTGGATCCGGGGTGGATCAGCCGCGCGTGCCGAAGTCGGTCGCGTAGGTCGCGCCGTCCTCGTACGAGCGGTTCGGGGTCCCGCGGGAGATGCCGATGCCGATCTCGCGGAAGCCGCGCTGAAGGATGTTCGCGCGGTGACCCGGGCTGTGCATCCAGGCGTCGACGATCTCGACCGGCGTGGACAGCGTGCCCGAGCCCCAGGCGATGTTCTCGCCGAGGCGCCAGCCGCGCGCGCCGCGCAGGTAGTTCGCGCCGCGGATGCGGCCGACGAAGTTGCCGTGCTCGAAGAAGTTGCGGGCGGCCATGGAGCGGGCGTGCCGGACCGAGGCCAGGTCGAGGCGCGGGTTGCGGCGGAACCTGCGAATGCCGCGCGTGGTGCGCTCGCGGTTGATGAGGCAGAAGGTCGCGCGCTCGGCGACGTCCAGCGAGACGGCCGTCGGCTCTTCGTTCTCGCCGGGGCAGGCGGACGCGGTGGCGGGGACCAACAGGGCGAGGATCGCGGCCACGAGGACGGCGATGCGGGCATGGCGAAGTGAGAGGTTCATGGCGGCGGGGGAGGGGTTGGCGGCCCCCATCCATGAGGGCCGGATTTCCGATCTGACCCCTCAATCGGCCGTGTGCGGCCCCAGCTGAACCCCCGTCCAGGTGGTCTGGACACCCTCTGGACGCAACCGCGGCCGGCGGCTCTAGCTCGCGTACAGTTCGCGGGGCCTCGGGGCGTAGCTCAGCCTGGTAGAGCACTGCGTTTGGGACGCAGCGGCCGTCGGTTCAAATCCGGCCGCCCCGATCAGCCGGAAGCCGGCGAGAACTCCACCGTCCGCGTGGCGGGGTCGGCGCGCTCCAGCCGCACCGTCAGCTCGGTCCCCACGGACGGGCAGTCGCCGTCGAGCTTGCCACGCACCGCCGGGTCGCGCAGCTGCACGGTCCCCTCGTCGATCACGACCGCCTCGAAGCGCTCGCCCTCGCGGCCCTGCAGCAGCAGCGCCTCCACCACGTCCACCACGGCGCGCTCCACCGCCCGCGCCCGCTTGTCCGCGGCGGCCATCGCGCCCGGCAGCTCGGGCAGCCCGGCGCGCACCCAGTCCGGCACCGGCCCGCCGGCCGCCGCGGCGAGGCAGCACTCCGACACGTAGCGGTCCTGCAGTCGCCGCAGCGGCGCCGTCGCGTGCGCGTACGGCGCGGCGATCGCGAAGTGCTCGGGCTCCTCCGGCGGCGCTCCGTCGAAGGCCGTGTAGCCGGCCCCGTGGCCCACGCCCGTCGCCTCGTGCATGACCGCGGCGTGGGCGGGCACGGCGGGGTCGAGCGTCCGCACGAACTCCGGGTACGAGAGCCCGGCCGGCCACTCGACCCGCAGCGCCCGTGCCTGCTCGCGCAGCCGCTCGACCGCACGGGCCTCCGGCTCGGGCTGCGTGCGGAGGATCCCGACCCCCGCGCGCAGCATCAGGTCCGCCGCGGCCATCCCGGTGAGCAGCGACACCTGCGCGTTGTGCTCCTCGCTGGGCAGCGGGACGCGGTAGCGGAGCGTCCACGAGTCGCCCTCGCGCTCGACCTCCTGCTCGGGCACGGCCAGGCGCACCCCGCCGCGCTCGCGCTCGATCGCGAGCCGCCGCTCGCCCACCTCGCGCAGCAGCGGCTCGAGCTCCGGCGGCACGTCCTCGTAGGTGTGCTGAGCGACGCTGCGCACCAGCCGCCGCGCCACCGCCGCCGCGACGAGCTCTCCGGTGGCGTCGAGGTCGAGCGTCCACAGCACCGCGGGCCGCCACTCGCCGGGCAGCAGGCTGGCGGCTCCCTCCGACAGCACCGGCGGGTGCAGCGGCACCTTCGCGTCCGGCGCGTACACCGTCACGCCGCGCTCGTGCACATCGCGGTCGAGCGCGCCGCCCGGCCCCACGAACGCGGCCACGTCCGCGATCGCGTAGCTCACCCGGTGCCCCGCGCCGCGGCGCTCGATGTGCAGCGCCTGGTCGAGGTCGCGCGAGCCCGGCGGGTCGATCGTCACGAACGGGAGCTCGGAGCGCTCCCCAGCGACGGGGACTCGCGCCGCCGCCTCGGCCTCCGCCTCGACCGCCGGGGGGAATGCCGCAGTCACGTCCGCCTCGCGGCGGATCGCCTCGAACAGCGGCGCCGCGGCGTCAGCGGGGGAGAGCCGGATCGGACGGCGGGTCATCGCCAGCAGGCTACGCGCGTACGACGAGGCCGAACGGGTAGTGAGCCCGCATGACGACCAAAGCAGACTTCAACGCGGACGAGTGGTCCACGATCACCGAGGCGCCCATGCTCGCGGCGCTGCGCACGGTGGCCGCCGGCCGCGGCGGGACGATCCGCGAGAGCATCGCGGTCGGGAAGGTGTACGCCGAGGCCAAGCAGGGGCAGGAGACGAACCCGCTCGTGGCCGAGCTGGTCGGCTCTCCGCCAAGCCTCGATCCGCAGAAGGTGCAGAGCGAGGGCGGCTTCGAGGCCGTCAGCGACGCGCGGCTCCGCGAGGCGCTCCGGCTGCTGGGCGAGAAGGCCACCCCCGACGAGGTCGAGGCCTACAAGGGCTTCGTCATGAGCCTGGCCCGCGCCGCGGCCGAGGCGCACAAGGAGGGCGGCTTCATCGGCATCGGTGGCAAGGCGATCAGCGCCGAGGAGCAGGCCGCGCTCGACCAGATCGAGTCGCTCCTGCAGGGCTCCTAGCCGCTCGAGCCCGGCCATCCGCGCAGGGCGGGCGCGCAGGGCTCCCCCGCGCGCCCGCCTGCCTCGGAGTCGCTAGCGGTCGCGGATGGTGATGTGACCGGAGGTGATCGGAGCCGGTCCCGACTGGTCGGCGTCACACAGCTCGGTGGTCGGCGGTTCGCCGAGGAACAGGAACACCGCGAGCCGGTCGCTCTCGCTGCGGTTCTTGCCGTTGTCCTCCGCGAACAGGAGGAACGCGTCGCCCTCCTCCACGTTCGGCGCACCGTAGGGAGCCGGCCCGGAGATCGAGGTGATCCGACCGGCTATCACCGCGCGCTGCGGACCTTCGGTCTGGAGGCAGATCACCTCGCCGCGGACCTGAGTTCCGGTCGAGGGGTTCTTGAGGCGCAGCGTGCCCTTCGCGCTGGTCGTGTCGCCGATCGCGTTGAACGCGAAGCGGAAGTCAGTTCCACTCGCGTTCGGGTCGGGCGTGGTGCCATTGCCCTCGGCGAGGTCCTTGCCGCCGCCGGCGTTGGCCGGCCCCACCACCGCTGCGAAGGCGATGGCGAGGATCGTTGTCAGGACTGTGAGCCGTCCTTGGCGTGAGAGTGTCATTGCGCCAGCGTATGCGCACCGGTGTAGACCTGTCAATCGGCAACGGAGAGCCCGCGGCGGCGCGTCTGTAGCATCCCGGACCGGAGCAGCGGGTGAGGACGAGTACAGCGGGAAATGCGGGCATGCGGCGCCTTGGGGCGGCAGCTTCGGTCGCCCTCGTGGCCGCGGCGCCGTACGTGATCTTCCGCAGCACCTTCGAGGACGCCGCGACCGACTTCCGCTGGGAGCTCGTCTACCTGATCAGCGGCTGGGGCCCGTTCGTACTGATGGGGATCGGGGTGCTGTGGTTCGTGCCGGTGGTCCTCTCGATGCACCGCACGGGCTACTCGCGTCTCTACCTGCGGCCGGTCACCCGCCACGCCTGTGAGGCGTGGGGCCTGGTCACGTACACGCTCGGCTTCATGCTCGCGATCCAGACCTCGCAGATCGCCGGGCTGTTCTAGCCCGACCGCGCCCGCCTGATCGCGTCGAACGCGTAGTACAGGCCGAAGGCGTATTCGCCGCGGTCGTCCCAGGTCGAGCCGCCGCCGAGCGAGTAGACCTGGTCGCCGAGCATGCCGATCGGGGGTAGCCGGCTCACGCGGCCGAGCGATGCGGACAGCATCCGCAGCCCGAGCCGGCGCCAGCGCGGGCCGTCCTCGCACGCGCGCGCGATCGACTCGCACGCCGCGGCGAGGCGCAGGGCGCCCGCGGCCGTGATCGTCCCGGCGGAGGTGTCGGTCGGGGCGGGGGCGGGGGCGTCGTAGTCGTACGGGGGGATGCCGGACGCCGGCAGGTGCCCCGCCACGTACCCGGCCACCCGCTCGGCCGCCGCGAGCAGCCCGCGGTCGCGGAAGCGCGCGCCCGTGTCGGCGAAGCCGTAGAGCGCCCAGCCCTGGCCCCGCGACCACGTGCTCGTGTCCGAGTAGCCCTGCCGCGTGCCGACCGAGACGACGTGCCCGTCCGCGCGCGAGGCGATCACCGACTGGGCGGTCGAGCCGTCCGGGCGCACGAGCAGTCGCTCGACCGCCCGCGCGTGACGCAGTGCCACCTCGCGGTAGCGCGCGTCGCCGCGCTCGCGCCAGGCCCAGCCGAGCAGGCCGAGGTTCATCAGGCTGTCGATGATCGTCTCGCTCTCGTCCGCCGACGCGCAGCGACGGCAGTCGCCCTCGGACCCGACCGTCGGGATGGTGCCGACCGCCTCGTTCCCGGCGGCCAGCTCGAGCAGTGTGTTCGCGGCGGTCACCGCGCTCGCGCGCAGCCGCCTGCACGCCGACGACGAGCGCGCGCGCCCGCCGCACTCGCGGTCGTGCGCGGCGGCTGAAGAGAGCAGGTAGCGGAAGCCTTGGTCGTGGATCGCGTCGCGCTCGCGGCCGCGGTGGCGGTCGGTGGCCGCGCGCGCCAAGTCGGCGAACGGAGCGCTTGGCGCGGTCATGTCCGCGGCGAGCCAGAGCATCCCGGGCCAGAACCCGTCGGTCCAGTCGCGCGTGAAGCGCAGGAGCGAGTCGTCGTCCCCGATCCCGACCGGGAAGCGCCCGAGGGGCGTGCGCGCGTGCAGCTCCGCGAGGCGGTGGAGGAGCGCGGCGCGGCGGTCGTCGCGGCGGGTGGCCACGAGGCCGGTCGCCTGCGCCGAGCCCTCGACCACGCGCACGCGCACGGTGGAGCCGGTCGCCGCCAGCTCGTTCTCGATCGGCTGGCCGTCGATCGCGAGCAGCGGGTCGCTGCCGCCGGCGATCTCGAGGTGACGCCAGTCGCGGCCGGCGTAGCCCTGCTCGGGGAGCGCGGTCGGAGCGATGCCGGGGCCGCGCACGCGCGTCGTGCCGTCGCCGTTGCGGTCGAAGACGAGCTTGTCGGCCCCGAGCTCGACCACCACGGTGCTGTGGTCCGAGGGCCGGAGGTCGACCGATACCGACCACGGCCGGCGCGGCAGCGAACGCGTGACCGAACCGCGGGCGACCATCCGCGCGCCGGAGCCGTCGGGCAGGCCGATCGCCCGCACGAGGTTCGTGCCGCGGGCGGGCGCGAGATCGTCGGCCACCACGTCGGGGAGCGGGGCGGCACCGGCCGGGGCCGCCGCGACGAGAATCGCGAACGCGGTCGCGAGGAGGGCGCGCTTCACAGGGCCGAGGCTAGAGATGGGACCGGGCACAGCCCTCTGAACACCCGAACGCGGAACTAGACTCGCCGTCCCGGCCCCCGTAGCTCAGTGGACAGAGCGGGCGACTTCTAATCGCTAGGCCGCTGGTTCGAATCCAGCCGGGGGCGCTAGAGGATCGGACCGCCGGACCCGGGCACCTCGACCGCCAGGCATGGGTCGGGAAGCTCCTTTTCCTGGTCCGACGGCTCGGGATCGAACAGGACCGACGTCATGTTGTCGGCGAAGCTGGCGCCGCCCCTTCTCAGGATGAACAGCCGCTGCGACCGCGGGTCGTTCGGGTCCTCCTCGGGGAACGTGGGCGGTGGCTTGCCGTCGGACAGGTCGCTGATGATCGTCACCATCTCGGGGCCGGTGCGGACGTGGAACCCCCATTCGCCGTGCTCGGTCGTGAAGTCCTCGTCGTCGAAGCAGCCCACGCGCGTGCCGCAGGGGCCCATGAGGATCAGCGCGCTGACCCGGTCGTTCGGCCGCAGGTCCTTCTCCAGCCAGGTCGACCCGAGGAACTTGTCCACGCGCATGTGGATGTCCTCGAGGTTGTCCTCGCTCCCGCGCTTGACCCGGACCAGCGGCTGGCTGGCCAGCGCCTGCTTGAGAGTGTCGATGCCGGTGAGGAAGGCGGCGATCCCCACCAGCGACCGCAGCGGCCGGAGTGCTTCGTGGATCCGGTCCAGCAGATCGTTGAGCGGCTCGCTGATCCCCTGGAGGATCGAATGGTGCGGGATCAGCATGAGGACGAAACCGGGCGTGTCGGGATCCTCGAACGCCGCGAAGTTCTTGTGCCGGAACAGCGCGATGAACTTCGGGATCTCGAGCTGCCCGAGCTCGACCGGGACCGACAGGCTCTTCGTGTCGCTCGCCAGACCGCCGGCCCTCACCGTGACCGACGCGGTGATCGTCCACGACACCGTCGGCACGGGCGAGCGCGTGAGCTCGACTATCGGCGGCTTGAAGACGAAGCCGACGAGCAGCCCGGCGAGCCCGTTGTTGGCGACGAAGTCCCGGCCGGGGATTGTCCTCCGTTTGGGGGACAGTGGGGAATTAGCCCGGCAGCTGAATCTCGTCGGCGAACTCACGCAGGAGCTCGGGGCCAGGCGCCGTGAACAGGCGCTCGACGAACTGCTCCCAGCGCAGCGCCGGCCGCATGGTTATCCGCAGGCGGGTCTCACCTCCGCTCAGGTTCCACGCGCTGTGCACCACGCCGCGCGGGGCCACCACGCGTTCCCCGGGACCGGCCTCGAGCTCGTCGTCGCCGATCCGGAAGCCGGCGCGCCCCGACACGACCTCCCACGTCTCCTCCATCCGCGGATGTAGGTGCGGCGCCGTCGCATGATCCGGGCGCACCCACACGTCCTCCATCTCGAGCAGGTCCCCGCCGGTGTCCGCGGCGGTGCGCAGGAACGTGATCCGCTCCCCCGTGGCGGGGTTCTCCAGCGTGTCTCCGGCACCCGGCATGCGCGCTACAGTCTGGCGCAGGTGCCGACGTCCCTTGTCACCGGCGGAGCGGGCTTCCTCGGCTCCCACCTCTGCGACTACCTCATCGAGCGTGGCCACCGCGTGCTGTGCGTGGACAACCTCGAGACCGGGTCGCTCCAGAACATCGCGCACCTGCGCGGGCCCGAGTTCGAGTTCCTGCATCTCGACATCACGCACCACTACGAGGTCGCCGAGCCGGT
>DASVPL010000265.1:0-38136 GCA_036382905.1 Thermoleophilaceae bacterium
GGAACTGGTGCAGGCGCCGCGCGCGGACGAGCGTGACCTCGCGCACCCACTCCTCGGCCTCCAGCGCGTCGAGGCGTTCGAGGGCGGCCTTCGCCGCGGTCACCCGCGCCCGGATCTCCTCAGCCTCCTCCTCGCTCCCGTCCTGCCGGATGCCGAGCCGCCTGATCAGCACCGGCAGGGTGAGCCCCTGCCCCACAACGGTCACGACGATCAGGGCGAACGTGATGAAGAGGATCAGGTCGCGATCGGGGAGGGCCGCGCCCGCATCGGTCTCGAGCGGCAGTGCCAGAGCCGCCGCCATCGACACGGCGCCGCGCAGCCCGGCCCACGCCGTCACGATCCGCGGCCGGGGTCCCACTCGCCGCTGCTGCTGCGCCGGGCGCCGGTCGACCGCGCGGATCAGGTAGGGGACCGTGAACAGCCACGCGAAGCGGGAGCCGATCACCACCGCGCACACGAGCGCCGCGTACCCGATCAGCTCGCCGGCCCCGCGGCCGTCGAGGTCGCCGAGGATCACGTGGAGCTGCAGGCCGATCAGCACGAACAGCGCCGCGTTCAGCAGGAACGTGAGGATCTCCCACACAGCGAAGCCCTGAAGCCGCGTCTCCGGCGAGGCGAACGTGTGGGCGCGCCAGCCCATGTAGATGCCGCAAGTGACCGCGGCCAGCACGCCCGACGCGTGCAGCTGCTCGGCCGGGATGAACGCCGCGTACGCGGTGAGGAGCGAGATCGTGTTCTCGCTCGGGGGATCGTCCAGGCGCCGGCGGATCTCGCCGATCACGAACCCGACGGCGAGGCCGACGGCGATTCCCCCGGCGGCCGCGCCCACGAACTCGAGCCCCGCGTCGGCGGCGGAGAAGCTGCCGCCCACCGCAGCGCCCACCGCCACGCGGTACGCGACCAGGGCCGTGGCGTCGTTGACGAGGCTCTCGCCCTCCACGATGTTCACCACCCGCCGCGGAGCGCCGAGGCGGCGCATGATCGTGGTGGCGGCGACCGGGTCGGTGGGGGAGACGATCGCTCCGAGGGCGAACGCCATCGGCCAGGAGAGTCCGATCACCTCGTGCCCGACGACGGCCACCATGCCGATCGTCGCGAGCACGAGCCCGATCGCGAGCATCGAGATCGCCCGCACGTCCTCGCGCAGCGCCCGCAGGTCGGAGAAGAAGGCCGCCGAGTAGAGCAGCGGCGGGAGGAAGATCGTGAGCACGAGCTCGGGGTCGAGCTCGATCTCGGGCATGCCGGGCACGAAGCCCAGCGCCAGCCCGCCGACGACCAGCGGAATGGGGTACGGGATCGTGAGCCAGCGCGCCAGCGCGTTCAGGCCGGCAACGGCCACGAACAGGGCGACTATGAAGACCTCGAGGTGCTCCACCTTGCGGGCGAAGCTATCGCCCGCGGGCGACTAGACCTGTGGCACCGGCTCGGCCGCCGGCGGGCCGGTGCGGCTCGGGCGCAGCAGCGCCAGCTCGTCCCCGAGCCAGTCGAGCAGGCACCAGACGTCCTTCATCTGGTCGCGGTCGGCCACGATCCCGAAGTCGAGGTGGCCGCAGTAGCTCATCACCGTGATGTTCAGGCCCATGCCGTCGGTGATCACCGACACCGGGTAGTTCGCGTCGAGCCGCGCGCCCGCGCAGTAGAGCGGGAACTGCGGGCCGGGCACGTTCGAGACCACGAGGTTCCACGTCGGGCGGCCGATCTGGGCGTTGGTCGAGAGCCTGAACGTGAGCTGCGCCGCGCGCGAGAAGACCGCCGGCGGGATGAAGTGGTTCGCGTCCTGGAGCAGCTCCGCCGGCAGCGCGCGGTGGCGCTCCTTCATCTCCGAGAGCGACTCGTGGGTCCGCAGCAGGCGCTTGACCGGGTCGGCCACCTCCGTGTGCAGCGGCGCGCTCATCAGCATGATCCGGTTGCCGTAGGTGCCGACCTGCTCGTCGGTGCGCACCGACACCGGGATCTGCGCGACGAGCGGGTCGTTGGTCAGCTCGTCGTGCTCGATCAGCCAGCGCCGCAGCGCGCCGGCGCAGATCGAGACGATCACGTCGTTCACCGTGGAGCCGTGCGCGTTCTTCACGCTCTTGACGTCGTCGAGCGAGAGCTGGCCGAACGCGAAGCGCCGGTGCGGCGAGATGCGCCCGTTGAACGACGTGCGCGGGGGCACGAGCCGGCGGCGGTCGGGGATCTGGCCGTCGCCCGAGACCAGCCGGCGCGCCAGGCCGCCGAGACGCCCGACGGTTCCGGCGCCCGGCAGGTTCGCGAGCGGGGTCTCCTCGATGTTCGGGATCGCGGTCGGGAGCGAGCGCGCCAGCCGCATCGGATAGCGCGGCACGCCGAGCACGCCGCGGGCCAGCAGCTCGAGGTCGCTCGGCTTGCGCTCGTGCTGGGCCGGAGGCGGCTCGGGCAGCTCCCTGCCCTCCGGGCTCAGGTCGAGCAGCAGGCCCATGATCTCCGCGCCGCTCATCCCGTCGATGACCGCGTGGTGGATCTTGGTCAGCATCGCCACGTGGCCCGATTCGTGGCCGTGGATCAGGTACAGCTCCCAGAGCGGGCGGGCGCGGTCGAGCGGGCGCGAGACGATCCGCGCGACCTGCTCGGCGAGTTGGCGGTCGTCGCCGGGGGGTGGGAGCGCGAGCTCCCGCACGTGGAAGTCGAGGTCGAAGTCGGCGTCGTCGATCCAGTACGGGTAGTCGAGGCCCAGAGGGATCTCGGCGAGCCGCCAGCGCAGCGGCGGCAGGAGCGGGAGCCGCTCGGAGATCAGGTCCTGAATGTCGCCGCAGCCGAGCGACCCGGTCGGCTTGGTCGACGGGTCGAGCATCGCGAGCCCGGCCACATGACCGGTCTGGCGCGCGCTTTCGAGCGCGAGGAACTGCGAGTCGAGACTGGTGAGCTGTCGCACGTCGGATCCCCTCCCGGCGGGAAGCCTACGCGTCACGGGCGCGGTGGCGCGCCGTGGGTGAGGTCGCGGCTCGGCGCCTAGCGCTCGAGGATCGCCACGACGCCCTGGCCGCCGGCCGCGCAGATCGAGATCAGGCCGCGGCCCGACCCCTTCTCCGCGAGCAGCTTGGCCAGCGTCGCCACGATGCGCGCGCCCGTGGCCGCGAACGGGTGACCCGCCGCCAGCGAGGAGCCGGCCACGTTCAGGCGCGAGCGGTCGATCGGGCCGAGCGCGGCGCCGCGCCCCAAGCGCTCGCGGCAGAAGCCCGGGTCCTCCCACGCCTTCAGCGTCGCGAGCACCTGCGAGGCGAACGCCTCGTGGATCTCGTAGTAGTCGAAGTCCTGGAGCGTCAGGCCGTGGCGGTCGAGCAGCCGCGGCACCGCGTAGAGGGGCGCCATCAGCAGGCCGTCGTCGCCGTGCACGTAGTCGACGGCGTGCGTCTCGACGTCCACGAAGTGCGCCAGAACGGGCAGGCGCCGCTCGGCGGCCCACTCGTCGCTCGCCAGCAGGACGGCGGCGGCGCCGTCGGAGAGGGGCGTCGAGTTGCCAGCGGTCATCGTGGCCCCGCCCTCGGCGGTGCCGAAGACCGGGCGCAGGCTGGCGAGCTTCTCGGCGCTCGAGTCCGGGCGCATGTTCTGGTCGCGCTCGAGCCCGAGGTAGGGCGTGACGAGGTCGTGCATGAAACCGCGGTCGTACGCGGCGGCGAGGTTGCGGTGGCTGGCGGCGGCCAGCTCGTCCTGGTCGAGCCGGGGCACCTCCCACTGGCGCGCGGTGACAGCCGCGTGCTCGCCCATCGAGAGCCCCGTGCGCGGCTCCTGGTTGCGCGGGATCGCCGGCACGATCTGCCCCGGGCGCAGCCGGCCGAGCAGCTTCACGCGCCCCGCGGTGCTCTTCTCCGCGTTCATGTCCATCAGGACGCGGCGGAGGTCGTCGTTGATCTCGACGGGAGCGTCACTGGTCGTGTCCACGCCGCCCGCGATGCCGGACTCGATCTGGCCGAGCGCGATCTTGTTGGCTACGAGCGCGGTCGCCTCGAGGCTCGTGTCGCACGCCTGCTGCACGTCGTAGGCGGGCGTCGTGTGGTCGAGCGCGCTGCCGAGCACGCACTCGCGTGTGAGATTGAAGTCGCGGCTGTGCTTGAGCACGGCGCCCGCGGCCACCTCGCCGAGCCGCTCGCCCTGGAGCGCGAAGCGTGCCACCAGGCCGTCGAGGGCGGCGGTGAGCATGTCCTGGTTGGACGCGTCGGCGTAGGGACCGTTCGAGCGCGCGAACGGGATGCGGTTGCCGCCGATCACGGCCGCGCGGCGCGGGCTGGGACTGCCGTTGGAGCTCGTCATCGGCCGGGCAGTCTAGAAAGCCGCTAGTACCCTGCCCGGCCGTGGCCGACCGCTACACCACGTTCGCCAACTCGGGGCCCGGGAGCTTCGTCACCAGGCAGCTCGGGCTGCCTCGCCCCGCGCAGCTGCGCCGCCATCAGCCGGGGGACCCGGTGGTCGACGGCGCGGTGCTGCTCGGCGGTGCGCTCGGCGGCCGGCTCGCCGTGCCCGCCGCCGCCGTCACGCGCTCGATCGGGGCCACCACCCACGTGCCCGGCGCCGCTCACCTGCGCGAGGCGGCCACCGCGGCCGGCCCGGAGACCGCCGCCTTCGACCCGGCCGTGGACGAGGCGCGCCGCTTCGCCGCAATCGTCTACGACGCATCCGGCGTCGAGGACACCGACTCGCTCGCGCAGGTCTACGACGCGCTCCACCCGGTGATCCGCCGGCTCCAGCCGTCCGGCCGGCTCGTGGTGCTCGCAACCCCGCCGGAGAACGCCGAGACGCCGCTCCACGCGGTCGCCCAGCGCGCGCTCGAGGGCTTCGTCCGCTCGGCGGGCAAGGAGGTCGGCGCCAACGGGTCCACCGCCAACCTCGTGTACGTGGCGCCCGGCGGCGAGGGCGGGATGGAGTCGACGCTGCGCTTCCTGCTCTCGGGCCGCTCCGCCTACGTGTCCGGCCAGCCGATCCGGATCGGCGCGGGCGACGCGCCGGCGCCGGCCGACTGGGAGCGGCCGCTCGACGGGAAGGTGGCGCTCGTGACCGGCGCCTCGCGCGGGATCGGGGAGGCGATCGCCGAGGTGCTCGCGCGCGACGGCGCGCACGTGGTCGCGCTCGACGTGCCCGCGCAGGGCGAGGCGCTCGCCGCGGTCGCGAACCGCATCGAGGGTTCCTCGCTCCAGCTCGACATCACCGCACCGGAGGCCCCGCGCCGGCTGGCCGACCACCTCCGCGAGCGCCACGGCGGGGTCGACGTCGTCGTCCACAACGCGGGTGTCACGCGCGACAAGACGCTCGGCCGGATGAGCGCGGACCAGTGGAACCTCGTGCTCGACATCAACCTCTCGAGCCAGGTGCGCATCAACGACGTCCTGCTGAAGGACGACGTCCTGCGCCCCGGCGGGCGGATCGTCACTGTCTCTTCGGTGAGCGGCATCGCGGGCAACCGCGGCCAGGTGAACTACGCGACGAGCAAGGCCGGCGTGATCGGGCTGGTGGACGCGCTGGCGCCCGTGGTCGCCGGCCGCCCGGCCACGATCAACGCGGTTGCTCCCGGATTCATCGAGACGCAGATGACCGCCGCGATGCCGGTCGCCACGCGCGAGGGCGGGCGGCGGCTCAACAGCCTCGCGCAGGGCGGGCTGCCGGTGGACGTGGCCGAAGCGATCGCCTGGCTCGCCGCCCCCGGCTCCGGCGGCGTGAACGGCAACGCCGTGCGCGTCTGCGGTCAGGCGCTCATCGGGGCATGACCGAGGTCCGCGAACTCGAGTCGCAGCCGCGCATGCGGGTGCTCTACCCGAAGGCGGCCGCCGGTGCCGCGCGGGGACTTCTCCAGCGCCTGCCCGGCGTGGGCGGCGGCGAGCCGGTGCTGCCCGACCGGGAGCTGCGCCTCGGCGGGATCGAGGTCGAGCGCGACCACCTCGCCGAGTACGACCGCGTGTGCGGCTTCCGCCTGCGCGACGTGCTCCCGCCGACCTATCCGCACCTGCTCGCGTTCCCGCTGTCGATGGAGCTGATGACCGCCGGCGACTTCCCGTTCCCGGTGATCGGGATGGTCCACGTGCGCAACCGGATCGAGCAGCTCCGCCCGATCGAGGCTCGCGAGCGCCTCGACGTGCGCGTGTGGGCCGATGGCCTGCGCCCGCACGACAAGGGGACGCAGTTCGAGATGCGCGCGGAGGTCGCCGCCGCCGGGGAGCCGGTCTGGCGCAGCGCGAGCACCTACCTGCGCCGCAGCGGCGGTGACTCCGGCACGAAGGACGGGGGCGGCGAGCGCCCCGACCCGCCGCGCGCCCAGGCGAAGTGGAAGCTCGCGGGCGGCGTGGGGCGCGACTACGCGGGGGTTTCGGGCGACAGCAACCCGATCCACCTGCACCCGCTCACGGCGCGCGCCTTCGGGATGCCGCGACCGATCGCGCACGGCATGTGGCTGAAGGCCCGCTGCCTGGCCGCGCTCGACGGCCACCTCCCTGACGCGCTCGACGTGGACGTCGCCTTCAAGCTCCCGGTCTACATCCCGGGCACGGTCAGCTTCGCGTCGTGGCTCGACGGGTCAGGCCGCGGATTCGCGCTCCACGACGCGAAGAACGAGAAGCCGCACCTGACCGGGTCCGCACAGCCGGCTTAGAGCCGAGCAGCCACAACAGCGTCGACGACCGCTGCGCGAGCCGGTACGCGAGGAGTGTGGCCGCGGTCGAGGCGCCGACCAGGAGCCCGAGCTTCAGGGGAACGCCCGCAGGCAGTCCGACGATCGGCAGCGCCAAGAGGATGATGATCGGCTGGTGGAGGACGTAGACGGGCATCGCCGAGTTGCGCGCGAAGTCGAGACCGCGCTCGCTCCCGGCGAGCAGCTGGGCGCCGTAGCCGAGCGCTGCGACGACGATGCAGAGGGCGGCGACCGCGGAGAGGGAGTGCAGGGCGATCCACGCGGCGCTGCCGGTCGCCGGCATGCCGTTGCCCGCGAGCAGTGCCATTCCGATGAGCGCTGAGATGCCGAGCACCGCCGCGCGCCTGCGTTCGCCGTGGAGCGTGCGCTCGACCTCGGGGAAGCACGTGAGCAGGAACCCGCCGACGAAGAAGAGGCTGTAGAAGGCGAAGTTCGCCCAGTCGTCGTAGAGGTTCTGGTAGCCGGGCCAGCGCCCGCGCAGCCCGACCTGGACGGCGGCGAGCGGGACGATCGCGGCGTAGATCATCCACGGCGGCACGCGCTCCACCTGCCACCCGCGCGCGTGCACGCGCCGCATGGCGGGGAGGTAGAGCGTCGTGAACACGTAGAGATAGATCAGGAACCAAAGATGCATCCACGTGAACTGGTCGAGGCTGGTGAAGAAGCTGGGCAGGTACTCGAGGAAGGACTCCTCGGTGTTGCCCTTGTGGCGCTGCTCCACCCAGGCGCACACCGGGATCAGCGCCACGGTGCCGAAGGCGAACGGGACCAGGATGCGCTGGCGGCGCTCCCGCAACAGGCCGTCGGCGCCGCGGCGGTCGAGCGACGGCACGATCGACCAGCCGGCGAGGGTGAACAGGAGGGGCATGTGCCACGCCGAGATGGCGCCCGTGAGTGTTTCTACGGCCTGCGGCCGGTCGGAGTCCTTGATGTGCCAGGAGCCCGAGTCGAACGGGCGGGCGGAGTGGAAGAGCAGCAGCAGGTAGACGGCGCCGGCTCGCAACCAGTCGATATCGCGCCTCCGTCCGGTCATTGGATTAAACTATCAAGTCGAGCGTATTGATGACGACCGCCACCCGAGAGAGCACCCGCGACCGGCTGATCACCGCTGCGATGCACCTGTTCGCCGACCGCGGCTATGCGCGCACGACCGTCGGCGACATCGAGTCGGCGGCCGGCCTCGCACCGCGCTCGGGCGCGCTCTACCAGTACTTCAAGGGCAAGCGCGAGCTGCTCGACGCGGCCCTCGAGCGCCACGTCGAGGATCTCGATCAGATCCAGGGCGCCATCGACCTTCTCCCGCTCGGCGACCTGCGCGCGGAACTCACGCTGATGGCGCGTTGGAACCTCCAGGACCTACTGCGCCGCCGCGACCTACACCGCTTCCTGCGGAAGGAGGGCGACCAGTTCCCGGACCTGGTCGCGAAGGTCTACGAGCGGATGGGGGCGGGGCCGCTCCGCCGCACCGCGGAGTTTCTTAGCGGGCGCCTACGTGACGCGGGCGCCGAGCCGATCGACGCCGAGGCGGTGGTGGTCGTGATGGTCCAGACGATGGCCGCCTACCGCACCCACGAGGACATCTACGGGGCGCCGCCGCTCGACGTCGACGAGGAGCGCTTCGTGCAGGCGTGGGTCGACATCTCCCTCGCCTACGCGCGGAGCCGCGGGGTCGACGTGGCGTCCAGCTAGGCGGCGGCCGGCTGGCGCTCGCCGGCATCCGCCGCGCGCGCGGCGTTCTGCTCGATCCCGTCGATCACCCGCGGCCAGACGCCGCGCGGCAGGTCGTGGCCCATGCCGTCGATCAGCTCGAGCCGGGCGCCGGGGATCGCGCGGGCGGTCGCCTTGCCGCCCGAGACGCGGATCATCTTGTCCTTCGTCCCGTGGATCACGAGCGTCGGGGCGGTGATGCGCTTCAGGTCGTTCGCGCGGTTGCCGGCGGCGGCGATCGCCGCTAGCTGGCGCATCGTGCCGGCCGGGCTGAGGCCGCGCTCGTAGGTGCGCGAGAGCACGCTGCGCAGCTCCTCCTCGTCGCGCTCGAATCCGGGCGAGCCGATCACGTTCCAGAGCTGGAGACCGCGCTCGATGTAGGCGTCCTTCGACTTGGGGATCGGCTTCATGAAGAACGGGTAGACCGCCGCCGCGGGCTGGCCGACGAAGCGGCTGCCGGTGGTCGACATGATCGACGTGAACGAGCGCACGCGCTCGGGGTGGTTGATCGCGAGGATCTGCCCGATCATCCCGCCCATCGACGCGCCAACGATGTGCGCGGACTCGAACCCGAGCTCCTCGATCAGCCCGGCGGCGTCGTCGGCCATGTCCGCCAGCGTGTAGGCGAGCTGGCGCGGCCGGCGTGTCAGTAGCTCCTGCGTGCGCGGCGGGGGCACGTGGTCGAAGCGGGTCGAGCGGCCCATGTCGCGGTTGTCGTAGCGGGTGACGAAGAAGCCGCGCTCGGCGAGCTGCGTACAGAAGTCCTCGCGCCAGGCGATCATCTGGGTGCCGAGCCCCATGATCAGCAGGACCGGCGGATCACCGGGGTCGCCGAAGTGCTCGTAGCACAGCTCGACGCCGTTTACGTTCGCGAATTCTTCGTTCATCGCGGCTCCAGGATCATCAAGAATGGTTCCGGTTCGTGCGGTCTCGACACCCACGGTAACCGCCGTGGATCGTTACCGCCATCGGCCAGGGCGCATGCGCTCGGCCTTCCCCTCTCATCGGCCAGTTACCCGCCGGGGCTCGGAGCCAACCGGAGGACCCCCCAGACGGGCCGTCGTCGCCACGCGCGACACCGTAGGGTCCAGTCCGTGCGCGGGATTCGGATCGAGGAGTTCGGGGGGCCGGAGGTGCTGCTGCCGGCGGAGCTGCCCGATCCGGAGGCGCCGGAGGGCGGTGTGGTGATCGAGGTGAGCGCCGCCGGCGTGAACTGGGCCGATACCCACCAGGCGGAGAACTCGTACCTGGCGCCGGCGCAGCTTCCGCTGGTGCCCGGCGGGGAGGTCGTCGGGACCGCGCCGGACGGGCGGCGCGTCGTGGCGCTCGTGCCCGCTGGCGGCTACGCCGAAAAGGCGGTCGCGTTCGAGGCGGCGATGTGGGAGGTCCCGGACGGCGTGAGCGACGGCCAGGCGCTCGCGCTCGTGCTCCAGGGCACCACCGCGTGGCATCTGCTGCGCACCTCGGCGCAGCTTCGCCCCGGCGAGAGCGTGGTGGTGCACGCGGCGGCCGGCGGCGTGGGCACGATCGCGGTGCAGCTCGCGAAGCGCTTCGGCGCCGGGCGCGTGATCGGCCTGGCCTCCTCCGAGGAGAAGCGCGAGCTGGCCACGCGGCTCGGGGCCGACGCGGTGGTCGACTCCGGCGCCGAGGATCTCACCGCCGCCCTGCGCGAGGCGAACGGCGGCGAACGCGTGGACGTGGTGCTCGAGATGGTCGGCGGCCGCGCCTTCGAGCAGTCGCTCGAGGCGCTCGCGCCGTTCGGGCGGCTCGTGCACTTCGGACAGGCCGGCCGCGAGGGCGCGCCGGCGGTGGACCCCGGGCGGCTGATGGGCACGAGCCGCGGGGTGCTGGGCTTCTGGCTGGTGCACATGATGCGCCGGCCCGATCTGATGAGCGAAGCGATGGAGGGGATGTTCGAGATGGTCATCGGTGGAGAGCTGGAGCCGATCGTCGGCGGGGAGTACCCGCTCGCGGAGGCGCGGCGGGCGCACGAGGACATCCGCTCGCGCGGCACGGTCGGGAAGCTGGTGCTCACCCCATGAGCGGCGATCTGAAGCTCGGCTACAACACCGGCTACTGGGCCGGCGGCCCGCCGCCCGGCATGCAGGACACGATCCTCGAGGCCGAGCGGCTCGGCTACGACTCGATCTGGACCGCCGAGGCCTACGGGTCCGACTGCCTGACGCCGCTCGCGTGGTGGGGGTCGCGGACCGAGCGCCTGCGGCTGGGCACCGCGATCGTGCAGATGTCGGCGCGCCAGCCCGCCGCGACGGCGATGGCCGCGATGACGATGGACCACCTCTCGGGCGGGCGCTTCGCGCTCGGGCTCGGCGTGTCCGGGCCGCAGGTGGTCGAGGGCTGGTACGGCCAGTCGTTCGCGAAGCCGCTCGCGCGCACCCGCGAGTACATCGGCATCCTGCGCGACATCTGGGCGCGTCAGGGCCCGGTCACCAACGACGGCGTCCACTACCCGCTGCCGCTGCCCGGCGGCACGGGCCTCGGCAAGCCGCTGAAGGCCGGCATCCATCCGCTGCGCGAGGACATCCCGGTCTACCTCGGGGCCGAGGGTCCGAAGAACGTGGCCCTGTGTGCCGAGCTGTGCGACGGCTGGCTCGCGATGCTGCTCTGCCCGGACAACCAGGACCAGTTCGAGTCCTACCTCGACGAGGGCTTCGCACGCGAGGGCGCGCGGCGCACCAAGGAGGAGTTCGACGTGGCCGCGACCGTCCCGCTGATCGTCTGCGACGACGTGCAGGACGGCATCGACGGCATGCGGCCGTTCTACGCGCTCTACTTCGGCGGGATGGGTGCCAAGGGGGCCAACTTCCACGCCAACGTGCCGGCGCGGATGGGCTACGAAGACGAGGTGCGCGAGATCCAGGAGCTCTACCTCGGCGGCAAGAAGCAGGAGGCCGCCGCGGCGATCCCGGCGGAGCTGATCGAGAAGATGTCGCTCGTCGGCCCGCTGGACAAGATCCGTCACGACCTCGACGCCTGGCGGGAGTCGATCGTCACCACGATGCTCATCCAGGGCGACGCGAACACTCTGCGCACCGCCGCCGAGCTCGTGCTCGGCTAGTGCGCCGGATCCTGCTGGCGGGACTGGTCGCGGTGCTGGCGCTGCCGGCCACCGCGTCCGCGGCCGACCCGGTCACGATCTCGTGGGTCGGCGACATGTCGTTCTCGCGGGGGCACGGGCTGCCGCGCTCGCCCGACTCCGTGTTCGCGCCGCTGCGTTCCTCGCTCGCGGCGGACATCGTCACGGGCAACCTCGAGGGCACGCTCGGCCGCGGTGGACCGAGCAAGTGCGGCGGCGGGAGCACGAACTGCCATGCGTTCCAGGCCCCCGCCTCGTACGCGGGCGTGTTCCGCCGCGCGGGCTTCGAGATGCTGAACCTGGCGAACAACCACTCGCGCGACTTCGGCAGCTCCGGGCTCGCGCAGACGCGCAGCGCGCTGCACGGCGCGCGGATCGCGCACACCGGGCTGCGCGGACAGGTGCGGGTGCTCGAGGCCAACGGCGTGCGCGTGGCGTTCCTCGGCTACGCGCCGTATCCGTGGACCGGTCCGCTGCTCGACGTGGGGAAGGGGCGCAGCGAGGTGAGGGCCGCGCGGGTGAAGGCGGCCCGGGTGCGCCTGCGCGCCCGGCGCGAGGTGGCCGCGGCGGCCTCGCGCGCCGACGTGGTCGTCGTGTTCATGCACGCGGGGGCGGAGGGGTCCGGCGCGACGCACGTGCCGCACGGGCGCGAGACGGCGTTCGGCGAGAATCGCGGCGAGACGCGCCGCTTCGCGCGCACGATGATCGACGCGGGCGCCGACGCCGTGCTCGGCTCCGGCCCGCACGTCCTGCGCGGGATCGAGTGCCGCCGCGGCCGGCCGATCGCCTACTCGCTGGGCAACTTCGTGGGCTACCACACGCTCTCGACCTCGGGCGTGCTGGCGCTGAGCGGCGTGGTGCGCCTGCGCATCGGCCCCGACGGGAGGTTCCTGGGCGGCCGGCTCGTGCCGGTCGAGCTACAGGGGCCGGGCGTGCCGCGGCTCGATCCCAAGCGCCGCGGCGTGGCGCTTGTCCGCCGGCTCAGCCGTCAGGACTTCGGGTCGAGCAGGTGCAGGATCGAGGCCGACGGCAAGTTCCGCGCGCCCTAGCGCGGGGCGCTCCCTAGCCGGCGGCGGCGGTGGGCGCGGCCTCGGCCGGCGTGGCCTCGGCCGGCGCCGCCTCGACCTCCACCGGCACGCCGTTCAGGTTCGACATCCCCGCCAGGCGCTCGAGCGACTCCGGCTCAGCGCTCATCAGGTCGTTCGCGTTCGCGCCGCCCGCCGCGTTGGCGACCCGCCAGCCGCCGCGGTGGCCCCAGCCGTGGGGCAGCGCGACCACGCCGGGCGTCATCTCGTCGGTCACGAGCACGGGGACCGAGACCTCCCCGGACGCGGAGCGCACCCGGGCGGGCGCGCCGTCCTCCAGGCCGCGGGCCAGCGCGTCGCGTGGGTGCATCCTCAGCGCGTGGCGGCGCTCGCCGCGCATCAGCGCCGGCACGTTGTGCATCCACGAGTTGTGCGAGCGCAGCTCGCGCATGCCGATCAGCCGCAGCGGCAGCTCGCCCTCGCCCGGCGCGGGCTCGGCGCCCAGCCGCGCCACCTCGCCGGCGATCTCGCCCGGCGCGAGGTCCACCAGCGCCGGGCGGTGGCGCACCCGCCCCCGCAGCACGCCGGTCGGCCACTCGTCGCCGAGCAGGAGGCCGTGCGGCGCGCGCGCGAGCCGGCGGAGGCTGAGCCCGCCGCGTCGTAGTCCGAAGCGGTCGCCGCGCGGGCCGTTGCGCAGCATCAGGTCGAGCATCCGGCGCGGCCCGATTCGGACCCCAGCGCGCCCGAGAAGGCGCATCGGGGCGATGCTGGAGGCCACCACGCCGAGAGCGCGCGCGAAAGCGTCGAAGATCTCCCACTCCGGCCGCGCCTCGCCGCGCGCGGGCACCATCGCCTCGGTGTGCTGGATGAACGGCCGGTAGAAGAACTGCTGGAACGCGACCGGCACGTCCTCGCGCTCCAGCCAGGTCGTCGCGGGCAGGACGTAGTCGGCCCGGCGGCCGGTCTCGGTCATGTAGATGTCGATCGAGACCAGCAGGTCGAGCTTGCCGAGCGCGCGTTCGAGCGCGGCGCCGTCCGGCACCGACTGGACCGGGTTGCCCGCCGTCACGATGAGCGCCCGGAGCTGGCCGGGCCCCGGTGTCTCGATCTCCGGCGCCATCAGCGTGGCGGGCATCTGCCCGAGCACGTCCGGGAAGCCGCCGATACGCGAGCGCCGCTTGCCGTAGGTGGCGAGACCAGCGCGCTCGGCCGCGCCCTCGAGGTCGAGCGGGGAACTGCCGAACACGATGCCGCCGGGGCGGTCGAGGTTGCCGGTGACCGCGGCGAGCGCGTCGATGAGGAAGGCGGTGAGCGTGCCGTGGCGGCCGAGGCACGAGCCGGTCCGGCCGTAGATCGCCGCGCTCGGCGCTGTGGCGATGTCGCGCGCGAGTGCCCGCACGCGCTCGGCGGGCACGCCCGTCCAGGGCTCGGTCGCCTCCGGCGCGAAGCCGTTCGCCAGCCGGGCGAGGACGCCGACGCCGCGCGCCTGCTCCCTCACCGCGTCGTGGTCGACCAGGTCTTCCTCGAAGATCGTGTGCAGCAGCGAGAGCAGCAGCCGCGCGTCGCCGTCGGGGCGGATCGGCACGTGGTCGAACTCGCGCGCCGTCTCGGTCCGGCGCGGGTCGACCACCACGACGCGCCCGCCGCGGCGCTCGATCTCGCGGAGCCGGTCGCGCACGCGCGGGATCGACAGCACCGAGCCGTTCGAGACGAACGGGTTGGCCCCGAACATCACGAGCAGGTCGGTGCGCAGCACGTCCGGGATCGGGACGGTGAGCGGCGAGCCGTACATCAGCGCGCTCGCGGCGAAGCGGTTGTTCACGTCCTGCGACCCGGCTGAGTAGTAGTGCGGCGACCCGAGCGCGTCGATCAGCCCCTTGCCCCAGACCGTGTGCGAGAACGACCACGCCGCCGGGTTGCCCATGTACATCCCGATCGAGTCGCCGCCGTGCTCGTCGCGCACGGCCCGCAGCCGGTTGCCGATGTCGGTCAGCGCCTCGTCCCACCTGACCCGCTCGAACTCGCCGTCGGCGCGCCGGCGCAGCGGGTGGATCACCCGGTCGGGATCCTCCTGGACCTCCGGGAACGCGATGCCCTTCGGGCAGGCGTAGCCCTGGGAGAGCGGATGCTCGCGGTCGGGGCGCAGCTTGGTCACGCGCCCGTCCTCCACCGTGGCGACCATCCCGCAGTTCGCCTCGCAGATCCGGCAGAACGTGATTCGTTCCTCAGCGGGCATGGGCGTATGGTCGCGCTTTCTCCGCAAGGAAGTCGTCGATCAGCTCCGCGACCCGCCGCGGCTGGTCCTCGGGCACGTAGATGTAGGAGTCGTCCACCAGTTCGAGCGGCGCACCGAGCAGCTTCGCGAGGCGCTCGCCGTGGGCTAGGGGATAGATGCGCGTGCGCTCGGTGGACCAGACCACGAGCGCCGGCTTGCCGAACTCGGGCAGCCGCCGCGCGGCCTCCTGCGTCTGGCTCGGGTGGGTGGTGGAGAACGCCTTGCCGAAGTCGCGCCGCACGCCCTCGTCGCGCAGCCCCGGCTCGACCCAGCCGGCGGCGATCTCGGGCGGTGGGTGGCGCTTGACCACCCAGCCGTACACGAGCGGCAGCCGCTGCACTCGCCGCGCGCGCAGCGGCAGGCCCGCGATCCGCATGAGCCGCGGGTGGCGGCCGATCGGCCGCAGCGGCTTCGACCACCAGGCCGGGAAGTTCGAGAACGCGTCGCAGGGGGTGAGCACGAGCGCGCCGAGCCGGTCCGGGTGGCGCGTGGCGACCATCTGCGCCAGCGCGCCGCCGGTGTCGTTGCCGACGAGCACGACGTCGTCGAGCTCGAGCGCGTCCAGGAACTCGGCGATGAGGCGTGCGGTGCCGTGCGGGGTCAGGTCCGCGTCGGGGTCCATCGCGACGGTGTGCGACCCGAGCGGCCAGTCGGGCGCGATGCAGCGGTGCGATTCGGCGAGCGGCGGCACCACGTTGCGCCACAGGTCGGCGTTCGTGAGGAACCCGTGGACGAAGACGATCGGCCGCCCGCGGCCGCGCTCGCGATAGCGCAGCTCGCCAGCGGAGAGGCGCACGGAGCGCTCCTCGCCGAGCAGGGGGGAGCGGCTCACCGGACCGCCCCTTCGCCGCGCGCCGCGGCCGCGCCCTCGTCGCGCGCCTCCGCGCCTTCGCCGCGCGCGGCTGCGCCTCCGGAGCCCGCGGCTGCGCCTCCGGAGCCCGCGGCCGCGCCTCCGGAGCCCGCGGCCGCCCCTCCCGCGGCCGCCCCTCCCATGCCCGCGGCTGCGCCTCCGGCCGCCCCTTCGCCCCGCGCGACCGCCCCCGCGAACACGAGCGCGAGGCCCTCCGCGAACGCGTCCTCGCGCACCGCGTCCGGCTCCGCCAGCCGCTGGAACGCGATCCCGTACGTGAGCGCGTTCGCGATCACCGCCAGCCGGTCCACCGGCAGCCCGGGCGCCGCCTCCGCGATCATCCGCTCGGTCGTCGCGCGGAACGCCGCGAAGCGCTCGCCGAAGCGCTCGCGCCGCTCGGGGTCGCGGACCGACCAGGCCCAGTACTCCACGAACAGCAGGAAGCGCTCGGGGGCGCGGTCGAGGAACGCCGTCCACTGCCCGGCGGCCGCGCGGGTCCGAGCCGCCGGGTCGTCGCCCGCCGCGGCCACGGCCTCCGTCACCTCGCGCGCGTGGCGCGCGACCTCGTGCTCGAACGCCGCCAGGAACAGGTCCTCCTTGCCGCCGAAGTTCGAGTAGACCGCACCCGTCGTGTAGCCCGCGTCGGCCGCCACGTCCCCGACCGACGCGCCGTGGAACCCCTTCGTCGCGAACACGCGCGTGGCCGCCGCAACGAGCTCCGCGCGCGTGCGGCGCTGCTGCTCGACGCGCGTGCGGCGCTGCTCCGCCCGCCCCTCCGGCGCCCGCCCCTTCGGCTGCTCGCTCCCGGATCTCAGATAACGAACGTTATCCGACTACGCGAGACCCTGCGCGCACGCCGCTCGCCAGACGATCTCCGCCACCTCGTCGGGATCGTCGGTCACGGTGAGGATGTCGAGATCCTCGGCGCCGATCTTCTCGTCGCCCGCGACCCGCTCGCGCAGCCAGTCGACGAGCCCCGACCAGTAGTCGCTGCCCACGAGGACCACCGGGAAGTCGCGTGCGCGCCCGGTCTGGATCAGCGTGACCACCTCGAACAGCTCGTCCATCGTCCCGAACCCGCCGGGCAGCGCCACGAATCCGCTCGCGTAGCGCACGAACATCAGCTTGCGGGTGAAGAAGTAGTGGAAGTGCAGCGGCAGGTCCACGTACGGGTTCATGCCCTGCTCGAACGGCAGCTCGATGCGCAGGCCGACCGACCGCACGCCGGCGTCGCGCGCGCCGCGGTTCGCCGCTTCCATCAGCCCCGGCCCGCCGCCGGTGATCACCGCGATCCCGCGCTCGCCGATGCTCCGCGCGACCGCCCGGCCGAGCTCGTACTCCGCGCCGTCGCGCGATGAGCGGGCCGATCCCCACACCGACACCGCCGGCCCCAGGCCCGAGAGCGACTCGAAGCCGGTCACCAGCTCGTCGTGGATGAGCGCGAGCCGCTCCTCGTCGGTCTCGACGGTGGCGACCGCGGGGCTCTCCGCGCTGAGGATCTCCTCGTCCGGCGAACCTGGCGCACGCTCCTCCATGCGAGCCCAGCCTAGAGTGCCCCCGATGGGTGAGGACGAGAAGCTGGACGTCAAGGAGGAGGTCGAGCTCCTCCAGTCCGCGCTGCGGCTCCAGTACCGCTCCGCGGTGCAGTACACGCTGGCCGCGGGCAGCATGGTCGGCTTCGCCTACTCGCACTTCGGGACGTCGTTGTGGGAGTTCGCGCAGGCCGATCTGGCGGATGCGCGCCGACTCGTCGAGAAGATCAAGACACTCGGCGCGGACCCGACCACCGACGTCGCGCCGCTGCACTACGCAGCCGACCCAACCGAGCTGATCGGCCAGCTCATCGAGGACGAGACCGAGTGCGCCGAGGCGCTTCAGGCGTCGATCGGCCCGACCGGGCGCGAGGCGCGCTCCGAGGCCATCGAGCACCGCCTCGAGCACATGATCATGCGCAAGCAGGAGCAGATCGACCTGCTGGAGCGCGCCCGGCGCGAGCCGGGGTCGTAGCGCGGCGCCGCGGCCGCGGCTGCGTGACGCGGCTCACGCTTGGCGCCGCCGCGTTCAGGCACCATACCGACGGTACGGTCAGCGGCAGTAGGGGGAGAGCATGAGCACGAAGCACGTGGACCTGTCGGCCGGGAGGATCCGCTACCGCGACACGGGCGAGGGGCCGCCGATGGTGTTCGTGCACGGCCTGCTCGTGGACGGCCGGCTCTGGCGCAAGGTCACGCCGGCGCTCGAGAGCGAGTTCCGCTGCATCGTCCCCGACCTCCCGCTCGGCGCCCACACGATCCCGATGAAGCCCGACGCCGACGTCTCACCACCCGGCCTCGCACGCCTGATCGCCGAGTTCCTGGAGAAGCTCGACCTCGAGGACGTGACCCTCGTGGCCAACGACACCGGTGGCGCGCTCACGCAGATCGCGATGACCCAGAGTCCCGAGCGCATCGGCCGCGTCGTGCTCACGCCCTGCGACGCCTTCGACAACTTCCTCCCGCCGATGTTCCAGCCGCTCCAGGTGCTGGCCCGCTTCCAGCCCGCGCTCACCGCGTTCGTGCAGCCGCTGCGCCTGCGACCGCTCCGTCGGCTCCCGCTCGCGTTCGGCTGGCTCACCAAGCGCCCGATCAGCGATCCCGACGTGGAGGCCGCCTGGGTCGGCGCGTTCTTCAAGCGCGGCGATGTGCGCCGCGACGTCACCCGCATCCTCCGCGCCATCGACTCCCGCCACACCCAGGAGGCCGCCGAGCGACTCGGCTCGTTCGACAAGCCGGTGCTGATCGCCTGGGCGACCGAGGACAAGGTCTTCCCCCTGGAGCACGCCCACCGGCTCGCCGAGCGCCTGCCGGACGCACGCGTCGAGGAGATCGCCGACAGTTACTCGTTCGTGCCGGAGGACCAGCCGGAGCGGCTGGCGGAGCTGATCCGCGGGTTCGCGGGGGCGGGCGCCAGTAAGGGCTCGGGCGCGGAAACGGCGGCAGTAAAGGGAGGCTGACCCGGCCGCCGCGCATCGATTGGAGCCTTGTGTACCCCATGACGGAGAAAGGCTCCAATCGATGAAACCGCGGCGCCCAACCGGCCTCCCTAAGTGCTCGCCGTTGACGTACGCAGCAGGTCGAGCACCAACGCCGCGCTCCACGCGAACGACTCCGACCCCAGCCCCTCGCCCGTCACGGGGTGGAAGTACTCCTTGAACCCGCCGTCCCGGACGAGCCGCAGCGTGGCCGCCTCGATCGCCTCGGCGTAGGCCGCGAAGCGGTAGCGGCGCAGGCCGCGGGCGATCAGCCAGTTGACGTTCACCCAGACCGGCCCGCGCCAGTAGCGCGAGGGCACGAAGCCGGGGAAGACGCGGTCGCAGGTCGGCACCGGCCAGCCCGCCCCGCCGTGCGCCCAGAAGTGGGCGCTGTCGAGCTGGCGGCACATGAGCTGTGCCTGCCGCGCGCTCGGGATCCCGGCGAACAGCGGCACGAAGCCGCCGGCCACGGGGGCGAGCACCTGCCGCCGCGCCACCCGGTCGAACGGGACGTACGCGTGCAGCGCGTCGTTCCAGAGGCGCGTGTTCACCTGCGCGGCGGTGCGCGCGGCCTGCTCGCGGAACCGCGCTCCGTCCTCGCCGACGGCCTCGGCGATCCGCGCGAGGCACTGCCCCGCCGCCACCAGGATCGCGTTGAAGCACGGGTCCTCGACCACGAACGCGGAGCGCGCGCGGATCTCGCGCTCGTCGTAGCGGAAGCGCTTGAAGGTCTCGACCAGGTGCACGTACTGGTCGTACGCCGCGGCGGTGGGCCGCTCGTCGGCGCGCGCCATCGTCAGGTCCTTGCGCGGGTACGGCGGCACCGCGCCCGGCTCTAGCTCGATCGCCGCGAGCGGCGCGTCCCAGGCGGGCGAGTCGTCCATGCCCGACTCCCAGGGATGCCGGATGGCCACCAGGCCGTCGCCCTCGGGGTCGCGCTCGCGGTAGAGGTAGTCGTGCCACGCGGCCAGTCGCGGGAACAGGCGGGCCAGCCAGTCGAGGTCCGGCTCGGGCGCCAGCTCGTGCACCCGCCAGGCGGCCACCGCGTGCACCGGCGGCTGCACGATCCCGGACGTCGCGCGGCCGGGCGACGCGTGCGGCGAGACCTCGGTCCGCCACGTCTCGGGCCCCGGGAAGTAGGCCTCGCTCTCGGGGTTGAAGACGATGTGGGGGAGGAGCCCGTTCGTCCACTGCGCGGCGAACAGCGTGTCGAGCTCGCAACGGGCGCGGTCGCTCGCCCGCTCCGCGTTGCCAATCGCCACGAACGCCGAGTCCCAGCTCCACTGGTGCGGATAGAGCCGCGGACTGGGAAGCGTCGAGGAGCCGAGCCAGTTCGCGTCGAGGACCGAGCCGGCCGCCGCAGCGAGCTCCGCGTTCACATGCGGTTTCTAGAACCGGCCCCGGACAGAGCGAGCGCCGCCCTCTCGGACGGCGCCGCGCTCTCCCCCTCGCTCTCGCGACACTGGGTCGCGGACAAGGTCAAGCATCTACGACCGTAACCCGGCCGCCGAAGTCCTGTCAAGCGCCGCAGGCCGTCGGTCAGTCGCGCGACCACGGGACGAGCGCCCGCACCCAGTCGGCCGCCGCGCCGACCATGCGCAGCTGACCCGACGCCGCCGCCCGCAGGCCGGCCGCGAGTCCGGCGCCCACGCCCTCGCCCGGGACATCGACCTCGAAGTCGATCGCCTCGGGATCCTCCTGCGCGCCGCGACGCACCGCGCCGTTGCGCTCGAGCGCCTCGATCACCTGCACGTTGTCGGTCGAGACGATCGCGTGGTAGCGCTCGATCCCCTCCTCGCGCGCGCGCCGGTTGGCCGCCGCCACGAGCTCGCTGCCCATGCGCTGTCCCTGCCGGTCGTCCACCACGGCGACGGCCAGCTCCGCCACCTCGCGCCGCCCCGGCTGGCGCACCCAGCGCGCCACGCCGAGGATGTCGCCGCTCTCGGGATCGACCGCCACCAGCGCCTCGTGCCTGCGATGGTCGAGCTCGGTGAGGTAGACCAGGTCCTCGGGCGCGAGCTCCTCGGCCGGGCCCATGAACCGCCGCCGCCGGGACTCGTCGCTCAGCCGGTGGAAGGCGGCGCGCAGGCGCTCCTTGTCGTCGGGCTCGATCTGGCGGATGGCGACGACGCTGCCGTCGCGCAGCGCGGCGGTGATGGGCTCCATGCGCCGCTCGACGCTAGCGACGGTCGACCGCGACCGCGAGCAGTGCGACGTCGTCGGCGGGCCCCTCGCCGCCGAGCATCGCCTCGATCACGTGGTCGCACGCTGCCTCGGGCTCGTGGCCGGCCGCCGCGGCCGCCGCCGCGAGCTGGTCGAGGCCGTCCGAGATCGACTCCCCACGCCGCTCGACGAGCCCGTCGGTGTAGAGCAGCACGAGCGAGCCCGGCTCGAGCGTGCACGAGCCGGTCTCGCGGCCGCCGGGCGCGGGCACGCCGAGCGGGACCGAACGGGGATGGTCGATGAAGCTCACCGACCCGTCGGGGCGGACGATCAGCGGCGGCGGGTGCCCGGCGCTCGCCATCTCGAGCGTCAGCCCGTCCCCGTTCAGCCTGGCCACGACGGCGGTGGCGATGCTGTCCTCGCGCAGGCGCTGGCTCTGGAGCAGCCGGTCCACGCTCGCCATCGCGCGGCCGGCGTCCTCGCCCTCCAGCGCCGCCAGGCGGAGCGAGTTGCGGAGCTGTCCCATCAGCGCGGCCGCCTCGATCCCGTGCCCCGCGACATCGCCGATCGAGAACGCCATGCCGCCGCCGCTCAGCTCGACCACGTCGAACCAGTCGCCGCCCACCTTGGCCTCGGCCTTCGCCGGCAGGTAGCGCGTGGCGACGGTGACGCCGGCCACGGACGGGACGACGTGCGGCAGCAGGCTGCGCTGGAGCGTCTCGGCGATCCTGTGCTCGCGCTCGTAGAGGCGAGCGTGCTCGATCGCGATCGCCATCCGGTCGGCCACGAGCTGCGTGAGCCGGACCTCCTCCGGCGTGAACGCGCGGCGCGTGTAGGAGCCGAGCGGCATGACGCCCGTGACACGGCCCTCGACGATCAGCGGGACCCCCATCAGCGACTCCATCCCGCTGCCGCGCAGCGGCGGGATCACGTCCGCCTCGTGCACCTGCTCGAGCACGATCGGCCGCCGCTCGGCCGCCACGCGCCCCACGAACCCCTCACCCGGCCGCAGCCGCAGCTGACCCAGGTCCGTCGTGAGCCCGCGCGTGGCACGCAGGCGCAGCGAGTCGTCGTCCTCGCTAAGCACGATCGCCGCGAAGTCCACCTCCAGCATCTCGGTGACCCGGTTCAGTAGCTCTTCCAGCAGCTCGTCGAGCTTCAGGTGCGAGAGCGCGACGTCGGTGACCGCCTGGAGGCGACGCAGCGACTGGCTGGCCCGGTCGGCCTCGAGCCGCGCCTCGCGCTCGGCGGCGTAGAGGCGCGCGTGGTCGGTCCGGTGGGCCTCCTCGAGGTCGCCGATGAGCCGCTCCACACCCCGCCTCAGCGTGCCGACGAACAGCCCCGCGACCACGACCGTCCCCATGGTGATGATCCACTGCTCCTCGTAGGCGGCCGGCTGCTCGACCGCCAGCACGACCGCGAAGAGCACCGTGATCAGCGCGATCTGCACGGCGGCCGCGGCCCAGGGCAGGAAGTAGAACGCGGTGATGCTCACCCACAGGTAGAACATCGCGTAGACGCTGGTCCGTTGGTCGGTGAAGTTGATGCCGAGCGTGACCAGCACGCTCGCGAACGCGAGGCCCGCGTGCGGCGTCCAGGCGGGAAGCCGTCCCTGCCCGAGCAGGAGGAGCGCGCCGCCGACGTACGCGAGGGCGAACAGCACGAACAGACCCGGCACATCGGTCCCCGGCGGCTGCGGGAACGCCATCGAGACGGTCCCGAGGGTCGCACCGGCGACGAACAGGCTTCCGAGCGCGCGCTGGAGGACGGCCGGGTCGAGCAGCCCGCCCTCGCCGCGCCTGATCACGAGCGAGAGCAGCCACTGCTCGAGTGCGCGGAGCCTGGCCATCGGCCACCCAGCCTAACCCCCCGGGGCGGCGGCGGGAATAGGGCGCGGACCCCATGGCGCCCTCAAATCCTGGATACCCGATCCGGTTTATGTAATATGCACGCCTCCCTACTCGACCGGAAAGGTGAAGATGCCCCGTACACGCCCAGCCAACCACCTCATCGCCGCCGCTCTGGTGCTCGTGCTCGCCCTGGCGGCGACGGCGTGCGGCGGCAGCGGCGGCGGGTCGGACGACCGCATCTCGCTGGTCGGCTACTCGACTCCCAAGGAGGCCTACGCCAAGCTCACCGAGGCGTTCAAGCAGACGCCCGAGGGGGAGGGCGTGGAGTTCAGCCAGTCGTTCGCGGCCTCGGGCGAGCAGTCGCGCGCCGTGGCCTCCGGGCTGCCGGCGGACATCGTGGCGCTCTCGCTCCAGCCCGACGTGGACAAGCTCGTCGAGCCGAAGAAGGTCGCCGCGGACTGGAACAAGGACCGGTACGAGGGCTTCGTGACCCGCTCGGTGGTGGTGCTCGCGGTCCGCAAGGGCAACCCGAAGAACATCCGGCGCTGGGAGGACCTCACCAGGGACGGCATCGAGGTGATCGAGCCCAACCCGTTCACGTCCGGCGGCGCGCGCTGGAACGTGATGGCCGCGTACGGCTCGCAGACCGCGCAGGGGAAGTCGGACGCCGAGGCCCAGCAGTTCCTGAAGGACCTGTTCGACAACGTGACCGTGCAGGACAAGTCGGCGCGCGACTCGCTCCAGACGTTCGGATCGGGCAAGGGCGACGTGCTCCTCGCCTACGAGAACGAGGCGATCGCGGCGCAGAAGAAGGGCGTCGAGCTCGACTACGTGATCCCCGACCAGACGATCCTGATCGAGAACCCGATCGCCGTGACCGAGGAGGGCAAGGACAACGAGAAGGCCACCGCCTTCCTGAAGTTCCTGCGCTCGGAGGCCGGCCAGAGGATCTTCGTAGAGGAGGGCTACCGGCCCGTGCTCGAGTCGGTGAACGACGAGAAGCGCTTCCCGAAGCCCAAGCAGCTCTTCGAGATCGGCGAGTTCGGCGGCTGGAGCGAGGTCAACGACAAGTTCTTCGACCCGGACAAGGGCGTCATGGCGGAGATCAACAAGGCGAAGGGCGTCTCGACCGGTGGCTGAGGCGGCCGCCATCGCCGCGACCGGGGCGCCGCGACGGCGGTCGCGGCGCCTGCGCGTCGCGCCCGGCTCCGCGCTCGGCATCGGGCTGATCACGACGTACCTGTCGCTGATCGTCCTGATCCCGCTCGCGGCGGTCGTGGACCGCTCGCTCGAGGAGGGCGTCGGCGCGTTCTGGGAGGCCGTCACGGCCCCGCAGGCCGTGGCCTCGCTCAAGCTCACGTTCGCCGTCTCCCTGGTCGTGGCGGCGGTCAACGCCGTGACCGGCACGATGATCGCGTGGGTGCTCGTTCGCGACGAGTTCCGCGGCAAGCGGTTCGTGAACGCGCTGATCGACCTCCCGTTCGCGATGCCGACCGTCGTGGCCGGCCTCACGCTCCTGGCGCTCTACGGGCCCAAGGGTCCGGTCGGGATCGACGTGGCCTACACGCGCGCGGCGGTGGCGCTGGCGCTGCTGTTCGTCACGCTGCCGTTCGTCGTGCGGGCAGTGCAGCCCGTGCTGATGGAGGTCGACCGCGAGATGGAGGAGGCGGCCACCTCGCTCGGCGCCTCGCCCTGGACGACGTTTCGCAGGGTGGTCCTGCCGAGCCTGCGGCCCGCCATCGTGGCCGGCTCGGGGCTCGCGTTCGCCCGCGCGCTCGGCGAGTTCGGGTCGATCGTCCTGATCTCCGGCAACCTGCCGTACAAGACCGAGGTCGCGTCGGTTTTCATCTTCGGCCGGATCGAGACGGGCGACGTGACGACCGCCGCGGCGGTGTCGGTGGTGCTGCTGGCCGCGTCGGTGCTGCTGCTCGCAGCGCTCTCGCGGCTCGGCCGGCCGAGGTGGGTGGACGATGGCCGGTAGGCGCGCGATCCGCGGCGTCGCGCTCGGGTACCTCGGGCTGCTGCTGGCCGCGCCGATCGGGATGATCTTCTTCCGCGCGTTCGAGCACGGGCTCGGGCCGTTCTTCGACGCGCTCACCACGCCGGGCGTCACGCACGCGCTCTGGCTAACCCTGCTGGTGGTGGCCATCGCCGTCCCGGCCAACACCGCGTTCGGGATCGGCTGCGCGCTGCTCCTGGCGCGGCGCAGGTTCCCCGGGCGCACGCTGCTCGACCGCATGATCGACCTGCCGTTCGCGATCTCGCCGGTGGTCGTCGGTCTGGCGCTGATCCTCGTCTACGGGCAGGACGGCTGGCTCGGCGGCGCGCTCGCCGACCAGGGCGTGCGGATCATCTTCTCGACGCCCGGGATCGTGCTCGCCACGATCTTCGTCTCGCTGCCGTTCGTGGTGCGCGAGGTGCTGCCGGTGCTGCGCGAGATCGGCGACGAGCAGGAGCAGGCCGCGCACACGCTCGGCGCCAGCCGCTGGCAGGCGTTCCTGCGAATCACGCTGCCCGCGATCCGGCCCGCCGTGATCTACGGCGTCGTGCTCTCGACGGCCCGCGCGCTCGGCGAGTTCGGCGCGGTGAGCGTGGTCTCGGGCCGGCTCGAGGGCCGCACCGAGACGCTCACCCTCTACGTCCAGAACCGTTTCGAAGGCTTCGACCTGACCGCCGCATACGCCACCGCCGTGCTGCTCGCGCTGCTCGGCATGGGCGTGCTCGTGACACTCACAGTTCTATCCAGGAGGCGCAGTCAGCATGGGTATTGAGACCGCCGGCATCCACAAGCGGTTCGGCGAGCACGTCGCGCTCGAGGACGTGTCCGTCCTCGTGCCGGAGGGCTCCCTCACCGCGATCCTCGGCCCGAGCGGAGGCGGCAAGTCGACGCTGCTGCGCGTGATCGCCGGGCTTGAGCAGCCCGACGCGGGCCAGGTCCTGATCAACGGCCGCGACGTGACGGGCGATCCGGCGCAGGAGCGCGAGATCGGGTTCGTGTTCCAGCACTACGCGGCGTTCAAGCACATGACCGTGCGCGACAACGTGGCGTTCGGGCTGCGCATCCGCAAGCGCCCGAAGGCCGAGATCGCCCGCAAGGTCGACGAGCTGCTCGACCTCGTCCAGCTCGGCACCTACGTCGACCGCTACCCGGCCCAGCTCTCCGGCGGTCAGCGCCAGCGGATGGCCCTGGCGCGCGCGCTGGCGATCGAGCCGCGCGTGCTGCTGCTCGACGAGCCGTTCGGAGCGCTCGACGCGCGCGTGCGCAACGAGCTGCGTGCTTGGCTCAAGCGCCTCCAGGCCGAGGTGGGCGTGACGACGCTGTTCGTCACGCACGACCAGGAGGAGGCGATGGACCTCGCTGACCAGATCGTGCTCGTGCGCGACGGCCGCGTGGAGCAGGCGGGCACCCCGCACGAGCTGTACGAGAAGCCGGCGAACGACTTCGTGATGAGCTTCGTCGGGCTCGTGACGCAGCTCGACGGCAAGCTCGTACGCCCGCACGACCTGCAGCTATTGCCGACGCCGTTCGCGGGGACGAGCGACGAGGCCGTCGTCGAGCGCGTGTCGCGGCTCGGATTCGAGGTCCGCGTGGAGCTCACGCTGGCCAGCGGCGAGGGCGTGGTGGCGCAGCTCTCGCGCGCGGAGGAGCGCGAGCTCGAGCTGCGCGAGGGCGACATCATCCACGTGCGCGGGGTGGACGGGGCGGCCTCGCTGGCCGCGTAACCGGCGCGGTCCCCCGCGCGGTCGGCGCGCGGGACGCGGCGCCCCCACGCCGCCGGCGCGCGCTCGCCACAATGTCGGCGTGCGCGTCTCCGCCAAGACCGACTACGCCCTGAGGGCGTCGCTGGAGCTCGCGCGCGCCGAGGGCGGGCACCCCGTGAAGGCCGACCACATCGCGCTGGCCCAGCAGATCCCGGTGCGCTTCCTCGAGAACATCCTGGGGGAGCTGCGCCACGCGGGGCTGGTCGAGAGCCGGCGCGGGGCGGACGGCGGCTACATGCTCGCGCGGCCGGGCGCGGCGATCGCGCTGGCCGACGTGGTGCGGGCCGTCGACGGGCCGCTCGCGAACGTGGGCGGCCGCCGGCCCGACGCCCTCGAGTACCCGGCCGGAGCGGAGGCGCTGCGCGACGTGTGGGTGGCGGTGCGCGCCGGGCTGCGCGAGGTGCTCGAGCGGACCACGCTCGCCGATATCGCCGCCGGGCAGCTTCCGGACGCGGTGGCGGCGCTGGTCGAGCCCGAGGACGCGTGGCAGCCGCGCTGAGCGGCTGCGCGCGGGACGGCGGCGGCACGCGGGGCGGCGGCGGCGCGCGGGTCGGCACGCGGGGCGGCGGCGGCGCGCGGGTCGGCTAGCCGCGGGGCAGCGGCGGGGCCAGCGGGTCGGCCGGCAGCGGCCCGGGCTGGGCACAGTGCGTGATCGTCAGCGGGCCGGCCGCCAGCGCGTCGAAGCCGGCTCGCGCCCTCACCAGCGCGGGCTCGACCCCCGAGGCATAGCCCTGCTCGGTCGCCACCCGCGCCGGGCGGCTGAACGTGACCGCGCCGTTCGCGTCCTCCAGGCGGCGTGGCCCGGTGCGCAGCCCGCGCGGCGCCAGGAACGCGGAGTACTCGATTGCGTCGCCCGCCTGGACCGGGAACGTGAGCTGCATGCCGCAGTCGGTCGGCTCGAAGCGGAACACCACGCCGGTCCGGACGGGCGCCCCGGGGATCGACCCCAGCGCGCGAACCTTGCCGCCGTCCGGCAGCGTGGCGACCACGCGCTTGACGCGCGTGGGCGCGAGGCGCCAGCCGCCGCGCATCGTCACGGCGCCGTTGGGCGCGACCCCGACGTCGGACGCGAACGGGAACGCGGGGACGCCGCCGGTGCGCAGGATCGGCCCCGCGCTGTCGGGATCCGCGGCGGTGAACGGGCGGTGGCGGAGCACGTCCACCCAGCGGTCGCTGCGCAGCACCTTCATCGCGACGACTCCGAAGTCGTAGCGCACGTCGTACGGGTACTTGCCGCTGATCGTCGGGCGGATCACGGCCCAGACGGGCCCGCGGCGGATCACGGTGAAGCGGCTCTCGGCGTGGGAGAGCTTCGTGCGCAGCGGGCGGTCGGCGGGGATCGACACGCGGTCCGGCGGCTCGCGCGACTCGTCGCGCGCCCACTCGAGCAGGGCGAGCACCAGGCCGCCGAACGATGGGCCGCCGGCGCCGGAGTCGAGCCCGGCGGGCGGCACCCAGCGCGAGCGCGCGACGCTCGGCGTGATCTCGAGCCCCCAGTGCGTCACGCCGTGCACGGTGAGCAGGCGCTGGAGGGCGCGGCTCGCGAGCTCGCGCAGCTGGCCGTCCTCCGCCGAGCCCGTCTCGTCGAGGTCGGCCGCGGCGTAGGCCCCGTAGACGGTGCCGGCCAGCCCCCAGGCCTGCTCCTGGTTGCGCCCGAAGTAGGCGACGTCGCCGTCCGGCGCGGCCAGCAGCAGCGAGGCGCGCGCGACCTCGGCCAGCGTGCGCCGGGCGGCGTCGCTGGCCTCGTCGCCCAGCAGCTCCACTCCGCGCGCGTAGAAGCCGAGCGACAGGCCCTGGTAGGCGAGCGGGTTGTCGGGCGGGTCGGAGAGTACGAAGGCGCGGCCGTTCGGCGCGGCGACCGCCTCGGCGCGCGCCATCGCCGGGATCCGCTTGTTGATCAGCTCGCTGCTCAGCCGGTCGGCGTTGGCGCGCTGGCCGCCCAGCACCGAGGTGGGGCTCTCCGACCGCAGGCCGGTGGCGAGCAGCTCGCGAATCTCGACGGCCTCGATCAGCCAGTGGTTGCCGTAGTACGTCACCGCGGGGAGGCGGATCAGCGGCGCGTCGCGCAGGAAGTCCTCCCACGCCGCGCGGAAGCGCTTGAACAGCGGCTCGCCGGCGGCGTGCTCGCGGGCGATGTTGTAGCCGGCCGCGAGCGCGAGGCTCTCGAACACGCTCGGGCGGTTGGGGCGGCGGCCGGGCTGGAGCGGGTTGGTGAGCCCGCGCAGGCCGGCCTCGACCGCGGCGTCGTCGCCCGTGCGCACGCCGCTCATCAGCAGCGCGTAGCCCATGTAGGCGTTGCCGTAGCGGGTGCCGCCCCCGATCGAGGAGCGGAAGTGGCCGTTCGGGCGCTGGATCTCGGGGTAGCGGGCGCGCATCGCGTCGATCAGAGGGTCCACCGGCTTCTGACCCGCCGCCGCGCGGCTCTCGCCCCCGGGCCCGTCGTCGTTCGCCGAGACGCCGAGCGCGGCGGCCACGGCGATCGCGAGCGCCGACAGCGGGATTCGCAGACGTCTGAGGCGGGAGCGGCGCATTGCGAAGGAGGGTATGAGAGCGCGGTGTTTGCCCCGGGAGCGCCCGGGATACCTCTCGGGTGTCGAGCGAGGAGAGGGACGGGGATGGCCGAGGAGCCGCGTGAAGAGGAGAGCCCGAGTGCGGGCGAGCAGGTCAAGGCGCTGCGCGAGGACCTCTCGCCGGCGAAGCTGAACGCGAAGCTCGAAGAGGTCATCGAGGAGCGCCCGAAGACGGCGCACCTGCTCGACTTCAGGATCGTGGGCCAGGCGCTGCTGGCCGCGGCGATCGTCGCTCTGATCCTGCTCGTGCTGATCGGGCCGAAGATCGGGGCGCTCGCGCTGGTGGTCGTGTTCGCGGGCGCCTGGCTGCTGGGCGCGCAGCTCAGCTACGACCGCCGCCGCCAGACGCGCGACGCGCGCGCGGACGACGGCGCCGAGGCCAGCACCGGCTAGCCCGTCACTAACCTCGCCGGGTGCGAACGGCCCGGCGCACATGGCTCGTGCTCGGCGCGCTCACGGTCGTCGGCGCGGCGCTCAGGCTCCCGTTCCTCGGGCTCGAGAGCCTCTGGTACGACGAGACCTTCACGCTCAGCGTGGTCGAGCAGGACTCGCTCGGGGCGCTGCTGGATCGCGTCCGCGAGACCGAGTCGACCCCGCCGCTCTACTACCTGGTGACCTGGGCGTTCACGCAGCTCGTGGACAGCACCGGCGACGCCGCGCTGCGGGCGCCCGCGGCTCTGGCCGGCGTGCTCTGCGTGCCCGCCTCGTACCTCGCCGTGCGCCGCCTCTGCGGCGAGCGGATCGGCCTGGCGGTGGCCGCGCTCACGGCGGTGAGCCCGGTGCTCGTGGAGTACTCGCTGAACGCGCGCGCGTACCCGCTGGTGGTGCTGTTCGGCTGCCTCTCGCTGTGGGCGCTCGGCGAGGCGGTGGAGCGCCGCGGCGGGCGCTGGCTCGCCGCGTGGGCCGTCTTCGCGGCCCTGGCGCTCTGGACGCACTACTACGCCGGCTTCCTCGTGGCGGCGGAGCTCGTGGCGCTGCTCTGGCTACTGCCGGGCGCGCGCACGCGCGTGGCGATGGCCGGCGCGGGCCTCGTGGTGGCGTGCCTGCCGCTCCTGTCGTTCGTGACCGACCAGCGCGACGAGCGCGCCTCGCACATCGACAGCCTCGCCCTCGACGAGCGCGTCGAGCAGGCGCTGCGCCAGCTCGCGGCCGGGGCGAACCCGCCGAGTCGTGTGCTCGAGGCGCTCGCGATCGCGCTCGCGATCGGGGGGATCGCGGCGGGGGCCTGGTTCGCGCGGCGCCTGCGCGGGCCCGCGCTCCTGGGCGCGCTCGGCGCCGCGGCGGTGGCCGCGCCGCTGCTGCTCGCGGTGACGGGGATCGACGACCACTTCTTCATGCGCAACCTCCTCGTCGCGTGGGCGTGCATGGCCGCGCTGGCGGCGGTCGGGCTCACGCGTGCGCGGGGGGTCCCCCTGGCGGCGGCGCTGCTCGTGGCCGTGGCGCTCGTGATCGGGGGGCACGCCGACTGGCGCCACCAGAACGCCGACTGGCAGGGCGCGCTCAGATCGCTCGGACGCGAGGCGGAGGTGCCGATCGTGGTGATGCCCGGCCTCAACCACGCCATCCCGAATGCCTACCTGCGCCGTCAGGTGGCATTCGGGGCGGTTGTTACCGACCAGATGTGGGTGCTAGTCGAGCCGGGCCGGGCAGGCCGCCCGGACCTTCGCGAGCTGCCGGGGTTCCCGCGCTCGACCCCGCCCGGCTTCCGCCGCGTCGAGACGCGCACCTACCGCGGCTTCCGCCTCGTCCACTTCGTGGCCGACGGCCCGACCCAGTTCGACCCGACGGGCTTCGGCCCCGACCAGATCGGTCAGCAGACGGTGACGCTGACCACGCGGGCGCCCTAGATCTCGCCCTGGCGCAGGGCGATCGCGACCGCGTGCACGCGCGTGTTCGCCTCGAGCTTCTCCATCGCGTTGCGCACGTGGGTGCGGACGGTCTCCGGTGAGAGCACGAGCCGCACCGCCACCTCCTCGCCGTTCAGGCCCTGGGCCAGCAGGTCCAGCACCTCGCGCTCGCGGGGCGAGAGGACCCCGATCCGCTCGGTGGTGAAGCGCGCGAGCAGCAGCGAGCGCAGCCGCTCGTCCACGTAGCTCGAGCCCGCTGCGACCGCCCGCAGCGCCGCCACCAGCTCGTCCGGTGCCCCCGCCTTGAGGGCGAACCCGCGCGCGCCGCTGTCGAGCGCCCGCACCAGCGTGTCCTGGTCGCCTATCCCCGTGTAGAGCAGCACGCCGAGCTCAGGGGTGGACGCGAGCAGGCGCCGCGTGAGCTCGAGCCCGCTGCGTCCGGGCAGGCCGATGTCGACGATCGCGATGGCGGGAGCGTGCTCCTCGATGAGGCGCTGCCCCTCCTCCGCGTCGTCCGCGGTGCCGATCACGCTGAACTCCGTCCCGCTCAGTAGGAGCTCTAAACCCTTCCTGAGTGCGAGATGGTCTTCCACGATCACAACGGTGACGCTGTCGTCGTTTTGGGCCAAGCAGGCCCAACGTACCGCAGCAAACGTGCCCGACCGCGCCCTTTCCGAGGAAATACGCCGAAGTGGGGAGGGGGGTGGCCCCGGACAATGGTCCATACCCCCCAAGTGTCGGTCGAGCGTACGTCTACGGACACCGACGACTTGAGTGTGAGCCAGCTACGGCCAGCGGACAGGCGCCGCTTCAGCGACGCGGAGGCGCTCGCGATCCACAGCGAGTACAAGCAGACCGGCGACCCGCGCCTGCGCGATCGCCTGGTGATCTCCTACGCCGGGATCGTCAAGCACATCGTCTACCGAAAGGTGCGCGAGCTGCCCTCGTGGTGCGAGGTCGACGACCTGCTCTCGTGCGGTATCGAGGCCCTGATCGCGGCGATCGACCGATTCGACCCGACCCGCGGCGCGACGTTCGAGCAGTACGCCTGGACGCGCGTGCACGGCGCGGTGCTTGACGAGCTGCGCCGCCAGGACTGGGCACCGCGCCCGCTGCGCCGCTGGGAGCGCGACATCGTGCGCGCCCGCGACCACTTCTTCACGATCCACGCCCGCCAGCCCACGAGCGACGAGTTGGCCGACGCCCTCGGCATCGACCCCGCCCAGCTCGACCGGATCCGGCGCGACATCCAGACCTCCGAGCTGACGTCGCTGAACACGCTCGTGCTCGACGACGACGAGGGCTCGGTCGAGCGGATCGACACCATCGAGTCGCACGAGGCCGGCGCCGACCCGGAGCGGGCCACGGCGGTGGGCGAGGCGAAGGACAAGTTCCGCCGCGCGTTCGGCCGTCTGAGCGAGCGCGAGCGCGAGCTGGCGGTGCTGCTCTACGTGAACAACCTGACGCTGAAGGAGATCGGCGACGTGCTCGGCGTCTCCGAGAGCCGCGTCTGCCGGCTGCACGGGCGGCTCAAGGCGCGCCTGCGCGAGTCGCTTCGGGCCGACGAGCAGCTCTTTCGCGAAGTGGCGTAGCCCCGCGGGTCGCGGGTGCCGTGGCGCCCCCGGCGGCGCTCAGGTCTCGATCGGGTAGCCCCTCCGCCGCCAGGTGCCGATGCCCCCGTCGGCCACGTGGATCACCCGCTCGGCCCCGTGGCGCTCGAGCAGGCTCGCCGCCACCGCGCTGCGCTGGCCCGACATGCAGATGGCCGCGACCGGGCGGGCGGGGTCGATCCCCTCCGGCACCGCGTCGATGTCGTGGTAGGGCGCGTGGACCGATCCGGGGATGTGGCCCGCGTCCCACTCGTCGCGCTCGCGCACGTCGAGGATCTGCACCTCGCCCTCGCGGTCGTGCAGCTCGTCCACGCCGATCCGCTCGGTGCGCGCGACCGGCCGCTCCTCGGCGCGCCAGCTCGTCGCGCCGCCGGCCAGGAAGCCGCCGAGCCGCGTGATGCCGACCACGGCGGCGAGGCGCGCGGCGAGGCGGCCGTCCTCGTCGTCGCGGCCTACCAGCACGATCTCCTGGTCGGGATCGGCGATCCACGCGAGCTTCGTGCCGAAGCCCGCCCGCAGCATGGTGTTCGACACCGATCCGGGGATGTGCGCCTCGTCGAACTGAAGGTCGGTGCGCACGTCCACGATAAGCGCGCCGGCGGCCGCCTTCTGCTCCACCTGGCGGGGCGTGAGCGGCATGATCTCGGCGGCCTCGGTCACGAGCGGGCCGCGGTTGATGGCGACGATGGCCTCGAAGTTCGGCGGCTGCGGCGCCAGCCCGGCGAGCACGTGCTCCACGAAGACGTCCTCCTCCTCTATCCCGACCAGCTCGTTGTGGCGGCGCTCGTAGCCGATCGTCGACGACCCCTTCATGTCCATCCCCGGGCCGCCGCAGAGCGAGCCACCGAGGTGGGCCGGCCAGACCTCGCACTCGTCGGGGAGCGCGAGCAGCCGCTCGTGGAGCGTGCGGAACATGGCGTGGGCACCCGCGGCCGGGTCCACCGCGAGGTCCGGCCGGGCCACGTCGCCGACGAACAGCGAGTCGCCGGTGAGGACGGCCCAGGGCTCGTCGCCGCGTGCGGTGTCGGTGAGCGTGAACGCCGTGTGCTCGGGCCGGTGGCCGGGGGTGTGGAGCGCGGTCACATGCACGCAGCCCAGCTCGAGCACCCAGCCGTCGTCGAACGCCGCGTGGTCATAGCCGGGCTCGGCGTCGCGGTGCACGTGGATCGTCGCTCCGGTCGCGGCGGCCAGCCGGCCGTGCCCGGATACGTGGTCGGCGTGGCTGTGGGTCTCGAGCACGTGGTCGATCTCCACGCCCAGGTAGCGCGCCAGCTCGAGGTACGCGCCGATGTCGAGCCGCGGGTCGATCACGGCGGCCACGCCCGCGTCGTCGTCACCCACGAAGTACGACGCGCAGCCGAGGTCGTCGTGGACGATCTGGCGGAAGATCACCCGGGCAGGATAAGTTCCCGGGTGATGGAGATCTTCCGCACGCCGGACGAGCGCTTCGAGGGTCTGCCTGGCTACTCGTTCGAGCCGCACTACGAGGAGATCGACGGGCTGCGGCTGCACTACGTGGACGAGGGGACCGGAGACCCGGTCGTGTGCCTCCACGGCGAGCCGACCTGGTCGTACCTGTACCGGAAGATGCTGCCGCCGCTGGTCGAGGCCGGCAATCGCGTGATCTGCCCGGACCTCGCCGGGTTCGGGCGCTCCGACAAGCCGACCGACCGCGACTGGTACACCTACGACCGCCACGTGGCGCTGGTCACCGAGCTGCTCGGGCGCCTCGACCTGAGCGGTGCGACGGTGGTCGTCCAGGACTGGGGTGGGCCGATCGGGCTGCGTTGGGCGGTGGAGAACGCCGACCGCGTGGCGCGGCTCGTGGTGATGAACACCGGCCTGTACACGGGCCGGGTGAGCAAGGGGTTCATGGCGTGGCGGGACTTCGCCGAGCGCACCCCGGACCTGCCGATCGGGATGATCGTGCAGGGCGCCACGGCGACCGAGGTGCCGGACGAGGTGGTGGCCGCCTACGAGGCGCCGTTCCCGACGCCCGAGTCGAAGGCCGGGGCGGCTCGGTTCCCGCTGATCGTGCCGATCGACGCGGAGCAGCCGGGGGCGGCGGAGATGGGCGCGGTGATGGACGAGCTCTCGCGCTGGGAGAAGCCGGCGCTCGTGGCGTTCTCGGACGGCGACCCGGTGTTCCCGTTCCCGCAGTCGGGCGAGCGGTTCACCGAGACGATCCCCTCGGCCGGGGAGCAGGTCCGGATCGAGGGCGCGGCGCACTTCCTCCAGGAGGATCGCGGCGAGGAGATCGCCGCGCACATCGTGCGCTTCCTGGGCTGAACGACCGAGGGCCCGGCGTTCGGCCGGACCCTCGGGGACTTGCGAGCGCCGGGGGGATCGGCGCCCGGGTTGGTGGGGTTCTTAGGCGGCGGGCCGAGCGTCGTCGTCGTCGCCGCGCTTCGGCGCATCGTCGTCGGCCTTCGACCCGTCGTCGCCGGCCTTCGACCCGTCGTCGTCGGCCTTCGACCCGTCGTCGGCCTTTGGGGCATCGTCGTCGCCGGCCTTCGGCGCATCGTCGTCGCCGGCCTTCGGCGCGGCGGCCGGGCCCCTGTCCATGAACTGCCGGGCGGGGAGCGCCCCGGTCGCGTCGACGGCGCCGCGCGGCAGCTTCGCCTGGACCCTCACGCGGTCGCCCGCGGCCACGTCGGCGAGGTCGCGCTTGCCGTCCCCGTTGGCGTCGGCCACCTTGAGCTTGGCCTTGGTCACGTCGAATGTCAGCGTCTGGCCCTTGAAGCCGCGGGCGCGGCTGTTGCCGCCCGTGACCTCGACCTGCACCCCGCCGGCGCCGACAGCCCCGACGACGCCCTTGAACTCGTACGTCGAGACCTTGGGCTTCTTCGGGCCCTTGCTCGTCTCGGCGGCCTTGTCGCCGCCCTTGTCCTTCCCGCCGGAGTGGTCGCTCTTCGCCATCGCGCCCGCGGGGAAGGCGACGAGGGCGGCGGTGCCGAGCACCGCGAGCGATGGCTTGAGCTTCATACCTCTCTCAACGGCACCTGCGCGCGATTCCTGACGCCCGGGCGCGGTGCTGGACGCATGTGGGACGCCGAGCTGCCCGTTACGGAGCGGGGTGGCACAGGGTCACGGTCCGCGTGATCGTGCGCCGCTCGCCGCCGCGACCCTGGATCCGGACGGTCACCCGTGTGCTGGCCGTGCCGGTGTAGGGCACCTCGACCTTCACGCGCCTGTGCCGGCCGGAGAGCACGTGCCTCACGCCGTTGGCGCTCACCCGGATCGAGCTGGCCCGCAGGCCTGCCTTGCCGAGCGCGACGGTGACGCGAATCGAGCCGCAGGTCTCATGTGGCGGTGCGGGACCGCCGGTCGCCTCCGGCTCGGTCGTGTCCTGCTCGGTCGTCTCCCGCTGTACCGCGGGCCCGGCAGGGGCGGACAGGGGCGCGCCGGCCTCGGGTTGCGCCGCGGGATCGCTTGCCGGCGCCGGATCGCTTGCCGGCGCCGGATCGCTTGTCCCGGGCGCCGCGTCGGGCGACCGGCGCAGCACCAGCGTCTGGGTCGGCCCGCCGCTCGTGAGGTGCAGTCCTACCGCCCACACGTCGGGCGTGCCGGGAATCGGCGCCGCGGCGCGGAGGAGGTTGTCGGAGGAACCGACGTTCGGCGTGGCCGCGGTCGTCCAGTCCGAGCCGCCCCAGAGCACGCCGAGCGTGCGCTCGAGGGGGATCTCGCCGCTCGCGTCCTGGAAAGTCCCGACGGCGGTGATCGCAGCCGTACCAGTCGCCGCGACGCCGCGCAGGCTGTCGTTGTCGCCCACGTTCGGCGTGCTCGCGAGGCTCCAGCCGGTCCCGTCCCAGTGCATCGCCAGGGTGCGGGTGCCGGGCGGAACGCCCGTGTTGGCTTTGTCCTGGTCCTGGTGGCCCACCGCCCACACATCGTTGCCGGACACGCCCGCCACGGCGTGCAGGATGTTCACGTCCATGTCCGGGTTAGGCGACGCGACGACGGACCAGTCCGCTCCGTTCCAGTGCATGGCGAGGGTCATGTTGCCGCTGTCCCCGACGGCCCACACGTCGTTCGGCCCGACGGCTGCGATCCCCCGCAGGTGGCCCACGGCGCCGGCCTGCGGAAGCGCGGCCTGGGTGCACGAGGCGACGTCGCAGCGGAGAGCGAGCGGGTGGCCGTGCCCATCGTCGCCCACCGCCCAGGCGCCGCCCAACGTGTCGCTGCTCACGGCGCGCAGCTCGCCGGTGATTCCGCTCGGAGGCGTGACGGGCTGCCAGCTCGACCCGTCCCAGTGGAGTATCAGGGGCGTTCCGCCGGTATAGCCGGACTGCTTCACGCGCCCAACCGCCCACGCGTCCGAGGGCGAGGTGGCGACGACGCCGTTCAGCACCTCGTCCAGGAAGCGCGCGTCGGGGCCCAGGACCGCGGTCCAGGCCTGACCGTCCCAGTGCTCGAGCAGGGCGCCGGTGCCCGAGTTGCGCACGGAGCAGCAGAGCGACCCGACGGCCCACGCGTCGGTGGGCGAGCTCGCGCTCACCCCGTTCAGCACGTTGTTACCGCTGTAGGCGTTGGGGCTCGGGACGACGTCGAAGGCCGCGCTCGCAGTCCCCGGCGCGCCGAGCGCGCCGATTACCGCGACGAGGGCCGCGCACGTACGCAGCCGTGATGACATCAGTCCCTCCTGCCCGGTGGAAACGTCTGCCGACTCTGAGTGATACGCGCGGTGCGGCCGCGCGGTTCGATGGACGCCACCTGCTCTGTCGCGTCAAGAGCGTCTCCGACCGCTGGCGCCTGCTCTCGGTGACAGTGCGGCTGAGAGGACTCGAACCTCCACGGGGTTGCCCCCACGGCGACCTGAACGCCGCGCGTATACCAATTTCGCCACAGCCGCGTGCGCGGCGAGTGTAGTCCACGCCGCGCGGGCGCGGCGGGGCCTAGCGGTCCTTCTCGGCGGCCTTCGGGAAGGTGCCGAAGGCGCGGTCCCAGTACGGCGCGGAGATGCCGAAGCCGCGTGTGTGGTCCTGGAAGTGGTGGCGCATGTGGAGCTCGCGCAGCCGCTTCGCCAGCCGGCTCTTGGGCTTGTGGTGGTGCAGCGCGTAGTGGGTCATGTCGTAGGCCAGGTAGCCGCCCAGGAAGCCCGCCGAGAACGGCAGGAACAGCGGCGAGCCCAGCACCGCCCAGAACGCCAGGACGAAGAGGCTCGACAGCGGCACGCTCACCGACGGCGGCATGACCAGGCGGAGCGGGTCGTTCGGGTGATCGTGGTGCACGCCGTGGATGATCCAGTGCAGACGCGCGCCGAACCCGTCCTCGGGCTCGAAGTGGAAGATCCCGCGGTGGATCCAGTACTCGGACAGCGTCCAGAAGGCGTAGCCCCCGGCGAACAGGCCGAGGGTGGCCCACACGCTGAGGTCCGCGGCGCCGAGCACCAGCAGGACCACAATCGCGGGCAGGAAGATCACGACGGGCACCGCGGGGTGGACGCGCGAGAGCCAGTCGAGGAGCTCGGAATCGAACATCCGCGGCGAGGCCTTCAGCAGGTCGGTGCGACGCGTCTTGGTCTGCATCGGCCGCGATGCTAGCGCCAGCGACGGCGGGCGAAAAGGACCGGGGCGGACCCGCGTCCGGCCGCGTACGATCCTCCGGGTGAACCCGCTCACGCTGCCACTCGCGATCGTCCGCGACCCGCTGCGGGCCGCGGCGTCGCTGGCCGGGTTCTGGCTCGCCGTCCCGCAGGCGCTCGCGGCCATCGTCCGCGCGACCGAGCTGATGGAG
>DASVPL010000266.1:0-2754 GCA_036382905.1 Thermoleophilaceae bacterium
AGGGATCGTTCATCCAGTCCCACTGCCCGTGCAGGACGTTGTGGCCGATCTCCATGTTCTCGAGGATCTTCGCGCTCGAGTTGGCCACCGTGCCGAGAATCCACGCCGGCTTGAAGCGGGACGCGAGCAGCAGCACGCGCGAGATCACCGCCAGGCGCCTGTGCATCTCGATCATGCTCGTGATGTAGCGCCGGTCGCGGTCGCCGAGATCCTCGTAGACGTCGTCGTGGATGGCATCGAACTCGCGCGCGAGCTCCTCGATCTGCTCGGCGCTGAGCCGGGCGAGCGGGCTCTCTATCTGGGTGGTGGTCATGGTCCTCCTGGTGGGGTCAGAGCGCGATCTCGATGTCGCCCTCGGGCGCGTGGATGCAGGTCCGGATGGTCTCGCCGTCGCCGCCGTGAACGGTGCCGTTGCGCAGGTCGCGCACCTTCCCGGAGGAGAGCTTCCCGACGCAGGTGTGGCAGATGCCCTCGCGGCAGCCGAACGGCAGCGTGAGGCCGGCCTCCTCGCCCGCTACGAGGATCGGCGTGCCGCCATCGCACTCGGTCTCCTCGCCGCTCTTCGAGAAGACGATCTTGCCGCCCTCGCCCTCCTCGCCGCCGCCGATCTTCGGCTGGAAGCGCTCGAGGTGGAGCAGGTCGGGGTTGCCGTTGCCCTCCCAGTGCTCGATCATCGCGTCGAGCATCTCGGACGGGCCCGAGACGAACGCCTCGCGCGCGCGCCAGTCGGGGCAGAGCCGGTCGAGGTCGGCGGGCGACAGGCGCCCGTCCTCGCCGGTCTTCTGGATGTGGACGCACAGGCCGTCGTGCTTGCGATCGAGGTCGCGCAGCTGCTCGCGGAAGATCACGTCGTCCTCGGTGCGCGCCGAGTGCAGCATCACGACGTCGGTCAGCGTCTCGCAGCGCGAGAGGTGGCGGACCATGCTCATGATCGGCGTGATCCCGCTGCCGGCGCTGACGAACAGCAGCTTCTCGGGCGGCGGGTCGGGCAGCGTGAAGTCGCCCTCGACCCCGCCGAGGCGGATGATCGTGCCGGGCTTCGCCTTGCGCACGAGGCTCGGCGTGACCTTGCCCTCGGGGACGAGCTTCGGCGTCACGCTGATCCAGCCCTCCGGGTGCCCCGGGTCGGAGGTGATCGAGTACGCACGCCAGTGGTGCACGCCGTCGACGATCACGCCGATGCGCAGGTACTGGCCGGGCCTGTGCCCGGGCCATTCCCAACCCGGCTTGATGAAGATCGTGACCGCGTTCTCGGTCTCCGGCTGGATGCGCTCGATCCGCCCGCGCAGCTCGCGGGTGGACCAGAGCGGGTTGATCAGCTCCAGGTAGTCGTCCGGCAGCAGCGGGCTGAAGAGCGATCGGACCGCCTTCAGCGCGCGGCGCTGGACCGGTGGGACCTCGGGTGTAGCTCCGCGTTCGGCCATTGCGAGCGCGGAACGTTACACAAAACGATGTAGAGGTTCGGGGCTGAGCGCCAAGCTGGCGCGCGGCCTACCTAAATGAGCGGGCCAGCTCGCGCTGGTGCGCCAGGCGCACCAGTCCCCAGCCGAGCGCCGCGATCATCGCCGACCAGAGGACCAGGACCACCGCGTAGGCCGTGCCGAGCAGCCCGGCCGGCACGTCGTCGCGCCGCTCGCGCATGAACACCTCGGAGGCCGGCTCGAACGAGCGCCGGAAGCGCGGCGAGGCGGGGACCTCGGGCGCCGGGATCGCCGCGTCGGCGGGCATGTAGAGCGGCAGTGCCAACACGGCGCGGTCGGCCTCGAGCTGGATCACGGTCTTCCAGTCGCCGGCGGCTGGGATCGGCCGGGTCGTCGCGTACCGCCCCCCGCCGAGGGGGCGCAGCCCGACCCTCTCCAGGCCGCCGCCCTGCCAGGCATGCATCTCGAGCACGGCGGCGTCGCGCGCGGCGCCGGGCGGGTCGAGCGCTATCTCCGCGTCCACGGTGCCGCGACCGGCGTCGCGGAGCGTGACCGCCGCCGACGGCGCGGGATCGGGCTCGGGCATGCGGATCCCCCAGGCCAGCACGCCGACGATCACCGCCAGGGCGACCGCCGCCGCAGCGCCGTGGCGCACCGGGCCGGCGCCGGGAGCGCGCAGCAGCGCCCGGCCGACGAACCCGCCGACGAGGCCGGCGGCGACCGCGGTTGCCGGCGCGAGCAGGAGGGTCTCGGCCAGCATCGAGCTGGGCCACGGGACGCCGCCCCAGACATGCGACCACCCCCACTCGGCCGCGAGCCCGGCGCTGCCGATCGCCGCCCCGGCGATCGCGCCGAAGCGGAGCGGCCGGTCCGTGCTCACGCGCAGGGCGACCAGCTCGACCGCGGCCGCCTCCGCCAGGTAGAGCGGGAAGTGCGTGGTGGTCTGGCCGAGCGCGGGCCCGACGAGCGCCGCGATGCCGCCGCGCACCGCGAGGAACAGCCCGACGGCGGCGAGTGCGCCGCCCGGCCCGCTGCGAATCCGCGCCGCCACGAGTGCCACGCCGGCGGCGACCATCATCAGCACGGGTGCCAGCACGAGCCGGAATTGCGGGAGCCCGAAGTCGTACTCGGCCTGGAAGGTCGAGAGGCCGATCAGGAGCGCGCCGGGCACGATGAACTCGTCGATCCGCGACCAGAGCGCGCCGCTGCGATCACCGTCGGCGAGCGGCCGCGCGCGCCTGCCCTCGGTCAGCAGGATCCAGACTCCCAGCGCGGCGAACGAGGCCGAGCCGATCAGGATCAGGTGCGTCGGGCCCCACAGGCTCACGTCCTG
>DASVPL010000267.1:0-19931 GCA_036382905.1 Thermoleophilaceae bacterium
CGGCCGCGGCCACAACGGCGCCGTGGTTGGCCATCAGCGCGGCGGTGCGCCCCTCCAGCGCGGCGTGGACGGCGGACGCGAGCTGCTCGGAGCCGAACGTGGCGTAGGGCGCGACCCGCACCGAGCCGCCGAAGCGCAGCATGTCGTAGTGGACGGCGGGCAGCTCGTCGAGGACGCAGGAGAGGGCCGTGGCGAACGGCGAGTGCGTGTGGATCACCGCGCCGTCGCCGCGCTCGGCGTGGATGCCGAGGTGGAGCCCGAGCTCCGAGGTGGGCGCGAGGTCGCCGCCGATCTGGTTGCCGTCGAGATCGGTCACCGCCACCTGCGCCTCCTGCAGCTCGGCGAGCTGAGCCCCCGTAGGGCTCACGGCGACCGCGTCGCCGCGGCGCAGGCTGATGTTGCCGGAGGTGCCGAGCACGAGCCGCTCGGCCGCCAGCCGCCGCGCGGCGGCCGCCACCTCGCCGCGCGCGCCCTCGATCTCGGGTGCCTCGCTCATGCGCGGAACACTAAGCGACGGGGGACCCACGCCGGCCGCAGGTGCGGTGCGATCGGCGCGCCTCGCCTACCCCTTTGTACAAATTGCGCATAGCGGTCGGCGCATGTACCTTCGTGACATGACACTTCGCCCTGTCCTGATTACGATCGCTGTGCTGCTGATCGCCGCCTCGCCCGCGTCGGCGACCTATCCGGGTCACAACGGGCGCCTTGCACTGAGCGCCGACCTCGGCGACGGCAGGGGGCTCTACACCATGAACCCGGACGGGACGGAGCTCGATCTGCTCGAGCCCGCGGGGGCGAACGTCTTCGCCCCCCGGTGGACCGCCGACGGCGCGAAGATCGTCTACACCCGGGACGCGGCGCTCTACATCGCGAACGCCGACGGCAGCGGCGCAGTCCAGATACCGACCAACGGGCCGGCCCTGTGGGGTGCGCTCGCTCCCGGCGGCACCAAGGTTGCGTTCATGCGATACGAGGGCGGGCGGACGGACGTCTACACCATGGATGTCGACGGCACGGAGCTCGTGAGCCACGGGAGGGGCAACGCGTTCAGCGGACCGCGCTTCTCGCCCGACGGAAAGTGGCTGGTCTTCGCGCGTGAAGCCCCAGGCACTCCCGAGCCCAGCGGCTACGTCCCGCAGACCTACCGCATCGTGACGACACCGGTCGAAGGTGGCGCGGAGCAGGTGCTCACGCCCGAGACACGGCATGCCCACGGCCCGTCGTTCTCCCCGGACGGCAAGACCATCGTCTACAGCACCGACAACGAGGTGAGGGTCATGGGCGCCCACGGCGGCGGTGACGTCGCGCTGCCGGCCACGGGAGGGGAGCTGTGGCAGAGCCAGCCGGTGTTCTCGCCGGACGGAACCCGGATCGCCTATTACGGCAGCGGCCGCGCGGGCAGCGGCGTCTACATGGTCGACCCCGAAGGGTCGAGCCTGAGCGTCGTTCCGCTCACGGTCAGGAACGGAAACCTCGGCATCGGCTGGCAACCCATCCCGGTCGGCAGCCCCCCGCCAGGCCCGCCGGCGGGCCAGCCTCCGGCCGATCTTCCGGGTCCGCCCGCGGATCCCGGTCCGGGGGTCGATCCGCCCGGTCCGCGGGTCGACCCGCCCGCCGGGCCGCCGTGCGCGAGGACCCAACAGGGCGCCCGGAAGCGCGACGTGCTCACCGGCACCGCCGCAGGAGACCTCCTCCGCGGAATGGGCGGCAACGACCTGCTGAGGGGCGGACCCGGCAACGACTGTCTGTTCGGCGGCGCTGGCCACGACCGCCTCTCCGGCGGCCCCGGGAACGACCGTCTCAACGGTTTCCGCGGCAGCGACACGCTGACCGGCGGGCCCGGCCGCGACCGCTTCATGGCCGGCACGGGCGACGACCGTGTTCGCGCCGCCGACGGCGAGCGGGACAAGGTCGACTGCGGGCTCGGCCGCGACACCGTGGTGGCGGACGCGTTCGACCGGATCGTCCGGTGCGAGCGCGTGCGCATCGCGCGCTGATCCGGCCCCTCACCTCCCGGGACTTCCCCCTCTTCCCCCACAGCGGCTGGTCGTGCCGCACTCCGAAGCCGGATCTGGCTATGGAATCAACGCGAGCGACGGGACTCGAACCCGCGACCTCCGGCGTGACAGGCCGGCGCTCTAACCAACTGAGCTACGCCCGCTGTGGGGCAGGAGGGTAGCGGCCGATACGCGGACGCAGCCGCGCCCGCTCGCCTTGGCTGCGTACAGCGCCTCGTCGGCACGCCGCACCAGCTCGGTGCTGGGCTCCTCGCCGTCCCAGAGGGCGACGCCCGCGGAGAACGAGTGGCGATCGCGCATCCCCTCGGCCATCCGGCCGAGCACGCGCTGGGCCTCCTCGGGGGCGCAGTCGGGCAGCAGGATCGCGAACTCGTCGCCGCCGATCCGCGCGATGAAGTCGGTCTCGCGGATGCACTCGCGCCACGCGGCCGCTGACCCCCGCAGCAGGCGGTCGCCGGCCTGGTGCCCCTGCTGGTCGTTGACCGTCTTCAGGTTGTCGAGATCGATCATCACCAGGGAGAGCGGCTCCCCGGAGCGCGCGGCCCGGCGCAGCTCGACGGCGAACTGGTCGTCCCAGGCGCGGCGGTTGGCCAGTCCGGTGAGCGGGTCCCTGCGGACGGCCTGCTCCAGCCGCGCCACGAGCTCCTCGCGCTCCTGCTCGAGTCGCTTGCGCTCGGTGATGTCCTTCGCCACCGCGTATATCTGCTCGCTGTCGGATCGGGCGCTCCAGAGCAGCCAGCACCAGCTCCCGTCGGCCGCGCGGTAGCGGTTCTCGAAGTTCACCAGCACATGCGGACCCGCGCCGAGGGCGGCGGCCTCCTCGTTCGTGCGCTCCACGTCGTCGGGATGCACGAAGTCGGTGTAGGCCCGCCCCAGCAGCTCTGCCCGCGAGTAGCCGAGGAGCGTGGTCCACGCCTCGTTGACGTGCGTGTAGCGGCCGTCGAAGTTCGCCACGCTCAGGAGATCGTTCGACATCGAGAACCAGCGTCTGCGGTCCTGCTCGACGCGCTCGCGCTGCTTGGCGAGGGTGCCGACGATGCCGCCGATCGCGGCCAGCGTCGAGGCCCGTGCTGCGTAGCCCACCAGGCCGAGCGGGACATCGCGGGTCTCTGCCCACATGACCGTCAGCCCAAGGGTCGCCAGCGCGGCCCCGATCCCGGCGCCGGCACCGAACTCGACCGCGATCATCGCGACGGGGATCGTGTAGAGAAACCCGATCGACTCCACCGGGTTCGCCACCGCGAAGCGAAGCACGGTGATCAGGGCGCACAGGACCGTGCACAGGATCAGGACGAGCGCGCGGCGGCGGCGCTCCGCGAGGTGCTCGGCTCGTCGCATCCCGCGGTCTATCGGCGTTCGCTGGACACATATTGAGCGTAGAAACGCGAAGCCCCCCGAGCGGGGGTCATCCGATTCGGGGAGGGCGAGGCGGGCTGGCTAGCTCGCCACGCGCACTTCGCGCGCCGAGTCCTCGCGACCGAGCACGCCGACGAAGGCGTCCACCACGCGGGAGTCGAACTGCGTTCCGGCGCAGCGCTGGAGCTCCTCGCGCGCGACCTCCGGCGTGAGCGCGGGCCGGTAGACGCGGTCGCTCGTCATCGCCTCGTAGGCGTCGGCCACCGCGAGGATGCGCGCCTCGAGCGGGATCTCGTGGCCGCTCAGCCCGTGCGGGTAGCCGCGACCGTCGGGGCGCTCGTGATGGGCGAGCACCCACTCGCTGATGTCGTCGAGGTTCGCGCCGCGCAGGATCCGCGCGCCGATCTCGGGGTGGCGGTGCATCTCGTTCCAGTCGTCGTCGGTGAGCCAGCCCGGCTTGCGCAGCACGGAGTCCGGGATGCCGATCTTGCCGACGTCGTGCACGATGCCGCCGAAGCGGACCCGCTCGACCAGGTCAGCGGACAGCCCGAGCTCGCGGGCGATCGCGCCGGCGTAGTGGCCAACCGTCTCCGAGTGCGCGGCGGTGCCGGAGTCGCGGATGTCGATCACCTCGGCGAGCGCGAGCACCGTGTTGCTGTGGCGCTCGGAGCGCGGCGTCGGCGACCCGGTCGCGGCGAGCAGCGTGTCGGCCAGCTCGGGGTTGTAGACCACCGTGCGGTCGCGGCCCAGCTTCTTGGCCGCGTAGAGCGCCTCGTCGGCGCCGCCGATCAGCGACTCGGCGGTCGCGCCGTGGCGCGGGAAGGTCGCGATCCCGAGCGAGATCGTGAGCGGGAACGGCTCGGACGCGAACATGTCGCGGACCTCGCGGCGCATGCGCTCGGCGAGGATGTACGCGGCGTGCTGGTCGGTGTCGGGCGCGATCACGGCGAACTCCTCGCCGCCGATCCGCGCCGCGGTGTCGATCCGCCGCTTGACCGACTGGAGGATCTCGCTCAGGCGCTCGAGCGCACGGTCGCCGGCCGCGTGGCCGAAGCGGTCGTTCACCGCCTTGAAGGCGTCGAGGTCACCGACGATCACGCTGAGCGGCCGGCCGCCGCGGCGCGCCCGCTCGAGCTCGGTCTCGAACAGCTCCTCGAAGCCGCGGCGGTTGAGCAGGCTCGTGAGGCTGTCGGTGCGCGCGGCGTCGGAGAGCCGCCCGATCAGCTTGTCGACGTGGCTGCGCTGCACGCCGATCAGCGCCCCGGCGACCACGAGCGTGCAGGTGACGATCGCCCAGTGCATGACCGGCACGTTGCCGATGTCGCTCTTGACGAACAGCGCCACGCTGTAGGCCAGCGCGATGAAGCCCATCTGGATCAGGGCCCGGGCGCGGCTCAGGAAGTAGAACGCGTAGATCGCGATCCAGAAGTAGAACATCGCGAACGGACTCGTCGTCTCGCCGCTGGCGTAGATCGCCCACTCGATCAGGGCGGTCCCCGCCGCGAGGAATACCTGGAAGCCCCAGAGCGGCAGGCGGTCGTAGGCGAGGAACAGCCCGAGCGCGAGGCCGAAGGCGGCCGCGGCCGTGATCGCGATCCGCAGCTGGTCGGTGCCCTCGGGCGAGAGCAGGAGCGAGCCCGCCATTATCGCGCCGCCCGCGGCGAAGAGATACATGAGCGCCCGCGCCATCAACCCGCGCTCGGAGCAGCCCTCGACGGACGGGAAGGCAGGCTCGGTGAGGCCGAGGCGTTCTACGAAGGGGGTTGGCATGCGTTTGCCCACTATCGGTCCCCCGTCCGCACGGCGCCACCAACATCCGTCCAGTCGAGGTTTTCGCGGCGCCTAGGCGTCAGTGCTGCCGGAGGCGCGCTGCTGGGCGCGATCCACCAGCTCGGCGTGCACGCTGCGCTCGCGGCGCGTGCGCCGCTGCCACTCGCCAGCGGCGCTGAGCACCCACGCGAACGTGTCGTCGCCGAAGCAGCGCTCGAGCGTGTCCTCGAGCTCGACCTGGAGCTCCGCCGACTCGACCGGCACCACCAGCTCCACGCGGCTGTCGAGGTTGCGCGGCATCAGGTCGGCGGATCCGATGAACCAGCGGCTCTCGTCGCCGCGGTGGAAGCCGTAGATCCGCGAGTGCTCGAGGAAGCGCCCGACCACCGACACGACCCGGATGTTCTCGCTGACGCCCTCGACGCCCGGTCGCAGGCGGCAGATCCCGCGCACGTTGAGGTCGACCGGCACCCCGGCCTGCGACGCGCGGTAGAGCGCGCGGATGCAGCGCGCGTCCACGAGCGCGTTCATCTTCATGACGATCCGCGCGTCGGACCCGGCCTCGTGCGCCTCGACCGTCCTCTCGATCTCGCGGATGATCCCGTCGCGCAGGTACTGCGGCGACGGGAGCGCCTTGCGGAACTCCTGCGGCCGGGCGTAGCCCGTCAGCGAGTTGAACAGGTCTGCGACGTCGGCGGCCAGCTCGCGCTCGGTCGTGAACAGCCCGAAGTCCTCGTACAGCCGCGCCGTCTTGGCGTTGTAGTTGCCGGTCCCGACGTGCACGTAGTTGCGCACCCCGTCGCCCTCGCGGCGGACCACTAGCAGGGCCTTCGCGTGGGTCTTGAGCCCCGGCACGCCGTGCACCACGTGCGCCCCGGCCTCCTCGAGCGCGCGCGCCCAGCCGATGTTGCGGCGCTCGTCGAAGCGGGCCTTCAGCTCGAGCATGCAGACGGCCTGCTTGCCCTGCTCGGCGGCCCGGATGAGCGCCGGGATCAGCGACGACTCGTCGTCGGTGCGGTACACGGTGAGCTTGATCGCGAGCACGTCCGGGTCCTCGACCGCCTGCTCCACGAACCGCAGAACGCTCGACGAGAACGACTCGTACGGCTGGTGGACCAGCACGTCGCGCTCGCGCATCGCCGCGAACACGTCCGCGCGCCGGCCCTCCTCCGCGGGCTGGAACGCCGCCGGCGTGACCGGCGCGTGCGGCGGGTCGCGCAGCTCGGAGTAGCCCTCGACGCCGTAGAGCTCCCACAGGTCGGTCAGGTCGAGCATTCCCTCGACGTCGTAGACCTGGCGCTCCTCCACCTTCAGCCACTCGACCAGCCGCTCGCGCAGGTGGTCCTCCATCGTGGCGCCAACCTCGAGCCGCACGACCTCCCCGAAGCGGCGCCGGCGCAGCTCCTGCTCGACGGCCTCGAGCAGGTCGTCGGCCTCGTCGGAGACCGTGAAGTCGGCGTCGCGGGCCACGCGGAACACGTCGTGGCTCAGGATCTCCATCCCCGGGAAGAGCTTGCCGAGGTTGCGCGCGATCGCGTTCTCGAGCGGGACGAAGGTCCTCTTCCCCAGCGGGACGAAGCGCGGCAGCACCTCCTTCGGCACCTTCACGCGCGCGAACGACTCGGCCTCGGTGACCGGATCGCGCAGCCAGACCGCCAGGCTCAGCGAGAGGTTCGAGATGTACGGGAACGGCCGCCCGGGCCCGACGCCCAGCGGGGTGAGGGCCGGGAAGATCTGGTCGTCGAAGGCGCGGTCGACGGCCTCGAGCTCGTCGTGCTCGCACGCATCGCAGGAGACGACCCTGATGCTCTGCTCGGCCAGCTCGGGGAGCACGCCCTCGGCCCACTGGCGCGAGTGGCGCGCGCCGAGCTCGGCGACGCGCTCGGCCACGCGGTCGATGGTCTCCGACGGCGAGAGGCCGTCGCTGCCGGGGGTGTGGATGCCGGCGTCGACCTGGTCGTGCAGCCCCGCGACCCGGACCATGAAGAACTCGTCGAGGTTGGACTGATAGATCGCGAGGAACTTGGCGCGCTCCAGCAGCGGCATGGTCTCGTCCTCGGCGAGCTGGAGCACGCGGTCGTTGAAGTCGAGCCACGAGATCTCGCGGTTCTCGTAGAGCGACGGATCCTCGAGGTCGAGTGCGTCGCGCTGCTCCTCGGTCGGCTCGGCGGCCTGGGTCGGCTCCATGGTTCAGCTCACCTCCCCGTCGAGGGACGCGCGGAAACCGGACTTCTCGAGCCGCGCCCAGTCGCGCACGAAGCGCTCGTACAGCACCGCCCGGCGCGCGTGCAGGTAGGCGGCGAGGGCCTCGAGCCCGGCGTAGCGGCGCCGGTTGGGCGCCTCGCGCGCGGCGGCGGGGTCGAGGTCGGCCGCGCCCCGCGGCGCTGCGGCGCGCACGGCGGCGGCGTCCTCGGCGCGCAGCCGCGCGATGTGTCGCTCGACCAGCGGGAGGTGCTCGTCGCAGTCGTGGATCTCGCCGAGCAGGTCTTGGAGCTTCTTCGCGCGCTTCGCGCCGAGCCTGGCGGGCCCGCCGAGCACCGGCTCGCTCATCTCGAGCACGTAGCGCAGGCGCTTGGTGGCGATGCGCATGTCGTGCAGCTCCTCGACGGCGGCGGGGTCGCGGACCGCGGGGTCGAACGAGTGGACCTCGCCGAGGCGGGTGCCGGCGATCCGCCGAAGCGCCTCGTCGAGCGGCATGTCCGGGCTGAGGCCCTTGACCCTGCGCGCCTTCACGCGGGCTCGGCCTCCGCGGTGAGGGCCACGAGCCGCTCGTGCAGGCCGTCGCGCCGGACGCGCTCGATGGCGGCGGCGAGGGTCTCGTTGGCGCCGGACTGGCGGGCGCGCAGCTCGTCGATCAGCCCGTGCACGCCCGCGCGCTCGGCGGTCGGCAGCGCATCGCGCACGCGCTCGAACGCCTCGATAGCCACGTCGGGATCGCGGCGCTCGCCCAGCGCGTCGGCCAGCCGCTTGACCTCCTTCAGCACCCTCCGGTGCTCCGGCTTCGGGAAGCAGGCCGCGAAGATCTCGAGCGCCGCGCGCAGCCGCCGCGTGGCCACCCGCATGTCGTGCACGCGCTCGATGTCGGTCACGTCCAGCACGTGCTCGGCGTGCTCGAAGACCTCGCCGGCGCGAACCGCGACGGTGCGCAGCGCGGCGTCGCGAAAGGTGGGCGACTCGGCGAAGCCGGGGATCGGGCGCGCCCGCGCCACGGCTACGCCATCGCCTCGAGCTCGTGCGGGCGCAGCAGCACCTTCAGCTCGCCCTTCTCGAGCCCCGCGAGGCCGCCCTTCTTCATCCGCACCTGCGCTCCGGTGAGCGAGTGCACCGCCATCGAGAAGTCGGGGTCGTGGCCCACGAGGAGCACGTCGGCGTCGTCGAGGCCGGCGGCCAGCTGCTCGGGATCGAACGGCCCGCCGGCGAGCTTCGGCTCGTGCACCGGGTCGATGCCGAGGGCCTCGCACGCGAGCCGGGCCGTGTCGTAGGCGCGCACCTTCGGGCTCGTGAGGCACACGGCGGGCTCCACGCCGAGGGCCTTCAGCGCCGCGCCCGCGTTGCGCGACTGGCGCTCGCCCCTCTCGGTCAGCGGACGCTCCGCGTCGGGGCTCCCGTCCGCGGCCTCGCCGTGGCGGAGCAGCCAGATCATGGTTTGGACTGTACCCGCCGGGGGGCCGCCTTCCGGCAGCGCAAACTAGGGCCCGCGCAGCGGCACCGACTCGTCGCCGATCTCGATCCGCACCGCGCGCACCCCGCCGCGCGGGCGGTGCCAGGCGGCGGTCAGCGGGGCGGTGCCGCCCGGCGGGATCGTCGCGGCGGCGCCGAGCCGCTCGCGCTCCTGGCGCGGCGTCTCACGCGGCGCGTCGCGCGGCGGGTAGAGCGAGTGCGAGTAGCCGGCCGCGAACCGGACCGTCGCGCGCAGCGCCCGTCCGTCCGACCCGATCACGCGCGCGTCCTCGCTGTCGAGCCGCAGCTCGTCGTCGGTCTCGTTGCGAACGGCGCCGGTCACGAGCAGGTCGCCGGGGATCTCCGGATGCTGCACCACGCGGGGCTCGACCGCCCAGCCGAGTGCCGCCCCCTCGTCATCGCCGCAGCCGACAAGAGGCAGCACCACGAGCGCGACCGCCGCGAGGGCGGGCGCGAGCCGCCTCATTCCGGCTTATCGGGAGTGGTGAACCAGGAGCAGCCGGGGGGCGCGTCGTTGTCGCGCGGGCTCCAGACGGCGCACGGCGCGTCGCCCGCGGTCTTCGCGGGATTCGACACGGGCGAGAGCGACCCGCCGGACGCGCACGTCGGAAGCAGCAGCGGATCGGAGGTCAGCGAGCGGCCGGCGGCGGTCTCGTTGTCCTCCCAGCAGTTGCCCATCCCCTGCTCGTCCCAGAACACGTCCTTGCCGTTCGGCGCCGCCTTGCCGTCGGGGGTCACGCCGAAGTGGTTGTTCACGATCCGGTTGGCGTTCGAGTTGTCGGTCTGCTCGTTGGCGTTGTTGTCGCCGCGCAGGGTCGACGGCACCCAGAACAGCCGCATGCCCGATCGCCAGTTGTCGTAGACGTAGTTGCGCTGGACGAGGTTCTGGTTCACGCCGTAGAGCATGAAGCCCGACCCGACGACGGCGAGGAACTGCGGGCAGACCTTCTCCTTCGGGCGCTTGTCGAACGGCACCGAGTTGCAGTAGCGCTGGTCCTCGAAGAAGTTCACGTTGTTCGAGTAGATCTCGTTGTCCTCCCACTTCGAGCAGTCCTGCGGCATGCCGGGATGCCCCGGCGCGAACGAGTCCGCGGAGATGCCGGCCGCGTTGTGGTGGAACTTCGAGTCGTGGATCCAGGTGCCGTTGCCCGCCGTGCCGGACTGACCGAGCACGTTGTCGTGCGAGTCGACGTGCCGGATCTCGATGCCGTAGCGCTTGCAGTGCCCCTCGGGGCCAGACCCCGGGTACACGCCCGAGTCGCCGTTGCCGTAGGCGTCGATGTGCGCGTACAGGCCGTTGTCGCTGGCGAACGAGAGGATCCCGTAGTTCTTGGCCCAGCGCGCGACGAGGTTGGTGAGCCGGAAGCCGTTCGTCTCGACGACGTTGATGTCGTTGTAGCCCGCCTGCTCGACGGTCAGGTTGCGGACCTGGAAGCCGTCGGCGCGGTCGGCGCGGATCACGTCCTGCTTGAACCGGTCGTTCTGGATGACGACGTCGCGCGGCTTGCGCCCCATGCCGTGCAGCATCAGGTTGCACTTGTGGTCGCAGGTGCGGTCGGGGTCGTCGAGCGAGTCGCCGATGATCGCGATCAGGTTGCGGGAGTTCGGGCACACGGCCTGGTGCATGAACGTGGGCACCCGCCCGTCCGCCTGGTGGTTGTCGCCGGACGCCTCCCAGAACCCCTCGCCCTCGCACTTCGGGTCCTTCACCGGGATCGCGCGGCTCGGCTCCTCGCGGTAGATGCCGGGCATGATCAGGATCCGGTCGCCGGACACCGCGGCATCGACCGCCTGCTGGATGTGGCGGTACTTGCAGCTCTTCAACTGGCGCAGCCGCGTGGTGCGCTTCTGGCCGGGCCCGAAGGCCTTCTTGATCCGCCGCGCCGAGTCCGGCTTGCAGACCACGCGCGCGGGACCGGTGGTCCGGTACTTCGGCGTCGAGGCGAGCGTGTGGTCCGGGAAGAACGTGGCCCTCTCGGCGTGGGCGAACGCGCTCGCGGGGAGGAGCAGGAGGACGAGGAGGAGCGACCCGAGGACGGTCAGCCTTATGCGCACGCGCGCAACCTACCCGAAGCCTCAGGCGGCGGCGCCAGCCAGGCTGCGACCACGCGCCAGAGGCTCGTCGCGCAGCCCCTCGCGCGGGGCCGCGGGCGCCTCGTCCCCGGGGGAGGGCGCCGGCTCCGGTGCCGGAAGGTCCTCGCCGCCGCCGTCCTTCGGCTCGGGCTGGAAGCGGTACCCGATCCCGAAGTGCGTGTGGATGTAGGTCCACCCGGGCGAGCGCGCCTCGAGCTTCTGCCTGAGCTTGCGCACGAACACGTCGACCGAGCGGTCGCCGTGCGCCATCGCGTACCCCCACACGCGCTGGTAGATCTCCTCGCGCTCGAGCACCTGCCCATGCGCGTCGACGAGGAGCTCGAGCAGCTCGAACTCGCGCCGCGTGAGGTCCGCGCTGTGGCCGCCCACGAAGACCTGGAACCGGTCGGCGCGGACCTCGAGCTCGCCGGCCACGACCGGGCCGCGCTCGGCTGGCGTGCTCGCGCGCCTGCGCCGCCGGATGACCGCCTCGATGCGGGCGATCACCTCCTCCGGGTGGCACGGCTTGTTGATCCAGTCGTCCGCGCCGAGGCGCAGCCCGCGCACGCGCTGCGCGACCGTCGACTGCGGGGTGCACACGATCAGCCCGAGGCCGGGCACGCCCTCACCCACGCGCTCGATGTAGTCCCACGCCTGCTGGCCGAGCAGCGTCACGTCGAGCACGAGCACGTTCAGCCGCATCGCGACGAGCTCGCGCGGCGCCACCGGCGCGTCGAGCGTCCGGTGGTGCCAGCCGATCGCGTCGAGCCGCTTGGTCAGCACCGTCACGAATCCACTGTCGGAATCGACGATCGCGAGCCGGACGGGGGCCATCCCGGATGAGTCTATGCCGCAGGACCCCTCGATCCGGCGGCGTTCACGGGTTCTTCACAACTGGATAACCGCCGGGTAACCGGATGCGGGCCGCGGGCGGCGACGCTGCGGTCATGAAAACAAGACAGATGAGGACATTGGCGGCAATGGCCGCATGCGCGTCGCTCCTCGCGGCGTGCGGAGAGGAAAGCGGAGGCGGAGGGGGCGACCTCTCCGGATCCATCCGCACCGACGGCTCGAGCACGGTCGGACCGCTGACGGAGGCTGCCGCCGAGGGCTTCCAGGCCGAGAACTCCGGAGTCAAGGTCACGGTCGGCACGTCCGGCACCGGGGGCGGCTTCGAGAAGTTCTGCGCGAAGGAGACCGACGTCTCGAACGCGTCGCGTCCGATCAAGGACGACGAGGAGGTCCCGGTCTGCAAGAAGAACGGGGTCGAGTACTCCGAGCTCCAGGTGGCGAACGACGGCATCACGCTCGTAGTGAACCCGAAGAACGACTGGGCCGAGTGCCTGACCGTCGACCAGCTCGCGAAGATCTGGAGCAAGGGCTCGAAGATCGACAACTGGAAGGACGTCGACCCGAGCTTCCCCGACGAGAAGCTGGAGCTCTTCGGCGCCGGCACCGACTCGGGCACGTTCGACTTCTTCACCGCCGAGATCAACGGCGAGGAGGGCAACAGCCGGACCGACTACAACGCGACCGAGGACGACAACGTGACCGTCCAGGGCGTGGCCGGCTCAGAGGGCGGGCTCGGCTACTACGGCCTCGAGTACGCCGAGCAGAACGCGGACAAGAACAAGAAGGTCAAGGTCGACGGCGGCGCGGGCTGCGTCGAGCCGACGAAGGAGACCGTGCAGAGCGGCGAGTACAAGCCGCTGTCGCGGCCGCTCTTCATCTACCCGAGCAGGCAGGCCGCCGCGCGGCCCGAGGTCAAGGCGTTCCTGGACTTCTACCTCCAGAACGTCGCCGAGCTGGCCGACCAGGCCCGGTTCGTCCCGATGACCGAGGAGCAGCTGGCGAAGGCGCAGGAGAAGCTCGGGGCGCTGAGTGGCGGCGCTTAGCCTCCGGGCGGCCCGCCCCCGCTACGGCGAGCGGATCGTGCAGGGGGTCCTGTTCCTCTGCGCGCTCGTCTCGGTGGCGGTGACGGTCGGGATCGTGGTAGCCCTGGTCGAGCCGACGATCGAGTTCTTCCGCGAGGTGGGCATCGGCGAGTTCCTCGGCGGCTCGGAGTGGTCGCCGCTGTTCGCGGATCCGCAGTTCGGCGTCCGCGACCTCGTGGTGGGGACGCTCGTCACGACGTTCTGGGCGCTCGTCGTCTGCATCCCGTTCGGACTCGGCGCCGCGATCTGGCTCAGCGAGTACGCGAGGCCGGGCGCCCGGGCGATCCTCAAGCCGACGCTCGAGGTGCTGGCCGGCGTGCCCACCGTCGTCTACGGGTTCTTCGCGCTCACGTTCGTCACGCCGCTGCTCCAGGACGTCTGGCCGGGCGGCGACGGGCCGTCGATCTTCAACGCGCTGGCCGCGGGCCTCGTGATGGGGATCATGATCTTGCCGACCGTCGCCTCGCTGTCCGAGGACGCCATGTCGGCCGTCCCCGGGGGTCTGCGCGAGGGCGCGCTGGCGCTCGGCGGCTCGCGCATGCAGGTCGCGACCAAGGTGGTCGTGCCCGCCGCGCTGTCGGGCATCGTCGCCTCGTTCGTGCTCGCGATCTCGCGCGCGGTCGGGGAGACGATGATCGTCCTGATCGCCGCCGGCGGCGTGCCGAACGGCGGACTCAACCCGCTCGACCCGCACCAGACGATGACCGGCTTCATCGGCGCGGCCGGGATCGGCGACCAGCCGACCGGGAGCACCGGGTACCTGACGATCTTCGCGGTCGGCACGACGCTGTTCGTGGCGACCTTCGTCATGAACATGCTCAGCATCCGGCTGGTCCGCCGCTACCGCGAGGTGTACGAGTGAGCGCCACGCTCCGCCTGCGCGAGGGCCTGTTCCGGGCCGCCCTCTACGCCAGCGTCGCGGTCGGCGTGATCGCCCTGATCGCGCTGGTCGTCCAGGTGCTCGTGAAGGGCTGGCCCGCGCTGAACTGGGGGATCGTCTCGAACTTCCCGTCGAGCCTGCCGTCGAAGGCCGGTGCGCAGTCGGCGATCGTGGGCACGATCTGGCTGATCGGCCTCGTGGCGGTCACGACGCTGCCGCTGGGCGTCGGCGCCGCGGTCTATCTCGAGGAGTACGCCAACCGGGACCGCTGGTGGAACCGCGCGATCGAGGTCAACATCCAGAACCTCGCCGCGGTGCCGTCGATCGTCTACGGCATCCTCGGCCTCGCGTTCTTCGTGCGCGGCCCGTTCGGTCAGGGCCAGGTGATCCTCGCCGGCGGCCTGACGCTGTCGCTGCTGGTGCTGCCGATCGTGATCATCGCCGCGCGCGAGGCGATCCGCGCGGTGCCGCCGTCGATCCGGGAGGGCTCGCTGGCGCTCGGAGCCACCCAGCTCCAGACGATCCGCCGCCAGGTGCTCCCCGCCGCGATCCCCGGCATCGCCACGGGCTCGATCCTCGCGCTCTCGCGCGCGATCGGCGAGGCCGCACCGCTCGTGCTGCTCGGCGCGCTGACCTTCGTGACCTTCAACCCGGACTCGCTCGACAGCCAGTTCACGGCGCTCCCGATCCAGATCTTCAACTGGATCTCGCGCCCCCAGGAGGACTTCAAGGTGCTCGCCGCCGCGGCGATCGTCGTGCTCCTCCTGATCCTGCTCGCCATGAACGCCACCGCGATCTGGCTGCGCAACCGCTACGAGAGGAAGTGGTGATCGGTATCCAGGACATCAGGCCCGCCGTCGAGACCGGTGCGCCGGCGACGCGCGCGGAGACCAACCGCGAGGTCGCGATCGCGTGCCGCGACGTGGGCGTCTCCTACGGCGACAAGCCCGCGGTGCGCGGCATCACGATCGACGTCTACGAGAAGCAGATCACGGCGCTGATCGGCCCGTCGGGCTGCGGCAAGAGCACGCTGATCCGCGTCTTCAACCGCATGAACGACCTGATCCCGTCGGCCAGCGTGCAGGGCGAGGTGATCTACCGCGGCGAGGACCTCTACGGCCCGGCCGTGGACCCGGTCGAGGTGCGCAAGCGGATCGGGATGGTGTTCCAGAAGCCCAACCCGTTCCCCAAGTCGATCTACGACAACATCGCGTTCGGCCCGCGCGTGCTCGGCCTCAAGGACCGCATGGACGAGCGCGTGGAGAACGCGCTACGCCAGGCCGCGCTGTGGGACGAGGTGAAGGACCGCCTCGATTCGAACGCGTTCGGCATGTCCGGCGGGCAGCAGCAGCGGCTCTGCATCGCACGCGCGCTCGCGATCGAGCCCGACGTGATCCTCATGGACGAGCCGTGCTCCGCGCTCGACCCGATCTCGACCGGGCGGATCGAGGACCTGATGGACGAGCTGAAGGAGCGCTACTCGATCCTGATCGTGACGCACAACATGCAGCAGGCCGCGCGCGTGTCGCAGATGACGGCGTTCCTGACCGTCGACCTCGACGCCGGCGAGACCAACCGGATCGGGCGGCTGGTGGAGTACGACGACACCGAGAAGGTGTTCACCAACCCGGGCGACCCGCGCACGGAGGCGTACGTCAGCGGACGGGTCGGCTGATGTCGCCCGAGACGCGGATCCGCTTCCAGGAGGACCTCCAGGCGCTCGAGCGGCAGGCGCTCGGGGCGTTCGACATGGTGGTCCACGCGATCGATCGCACGCGCGAGGCCGTGCAGGAGACCGACATCGAGCTCGCGCAGCTCGTGATCGCCGACGACGACATCATCGACGGCCGCTACCTCGAGGTGCACCAGAGCGTGCTGTCGCTCCTGGCCCGCCAGGCACCGGTGGCGACCGACCTGCGGCTGATCGCCGCCCTGCTCGACGTGATCAAGCACCTCGAGCGGATGGGCGACCAGTGCGTGAACATCTGCAAGCTGCTGCCGCTCGCCGGCCACGAGCCGCCCTCCCACCCCACGATCCTCGCGAAGATCGGGGAGATGGCGAGCTGCGCGCGCTCGCAGGTGTCACAGGCCAAGATCGCCTTCGAGCGCCGCGACGTGGACCTGGCCGAGGACCTCGTCCGCCAGGACGACGCGATCGACCTGCTCAACCGCGAGTGCTTCAAGCTCGCGCTCGAGATCGGGGACGACCCCGACACGCGCGAGTGGGCGATGCACATGATGCTCGTGGCGCGCTCGCTCGAGCGGATCGGCGACAACGCGGTGGACGTCGGCGAGCAGACCGCGTTCGTGGTCACGGGGCTGTTCCGCGAGTTCACGGACGCCTCGCACCCCGGCGGGGTGCCGCCGATCGGCTAGCCGGCGGGGGTGAGGCTCTCGGCGGGCTGCGCCGGTGCGGGTGCCGGTGCGGCGTCGCTCGGTGCCGGCTCGGGCGCGCGGCGCTCGGCCTTCGGCGCGCTGCTGGTGTCCTTCTTCCTGCGCTTCTTCCTGCGGTCCTCGGCGCGCTCGCCGCTGCGCCGGCCCTGCTCCTTCGAGCCCTTCGTGCGCGGCTTCTTACGCGGGCGGGCCTTGATCTTCGAGTTGGCGAAGACCGCGACGTACTCCCAACCCTCGGGGATCTGGCGCGCCGACGAGAACCACACGGGCACCTTGCCGATGCCGTCGAGCTTGATCAGGTGCGTGTCCGCGGCGAGCGGCTGATCGGCCGGGCCCTGGAAGACGAGGTAGAACGCCTTCTTCTTGTACGCCTCGGTCTGCTTTGGCGTGTTGAGGTCGGCGACCTTCACAAGCGTGATCTGGACCGGAGCCACGCCGCGGTTGCGGACCCACATCGTGGTGCCCACCAGCGGCTCCCAGGTGGAGCGGTCCAGATGGCTGCGCCGCAGCACCTTCTCCTTGGCCGCCAGGGCGATGTCCGGGATCGCGGCGGCGGCCGCGGCGCCGGCACCGGCGAGCAGCAGGGAACGTCGTGTGATGTGCCCAGAGGGCGCGGGTCCAGTCATTCCAGTCAGAACGAGCGCCGGGGGCCGAGAAGACGCTCTCCATCGACCCTACGTCAGGTTTCTATCGGCGTCAATGAGCCGGACCACAACCCGGCACGAGGGCCCGGCGGAAGCGCGCCCTGCAAGAGCTCGCCCGGGGTCGGGGATTCCTCTGGGGCCGCTCTGGGGAATAATCCTGGCGTGCCCATCCACGGCTGGTGCCGGCGCAGTTGAGTCGGGACCTCGAGTTCGAGCTGACCGGTGGTCCCTACGCGGTCACGGCCGCGCGCCTCGCGCTGGCCGACATGGACGACCTCGTCGACGAGGGACTCGCCTTCGACGTGCGGCTGCTCGTGAGCGAGCTCGTGACCAACAGCGTGCGCCACGCGGAGATCGGCCCCGAGGACTCGATCGTCCTGAAGCTCAGGATCGACGACGTGCACGTGCGGGTCGAGGTCTCCGACGGCGGGCCCGGGTTCGACCCGCCGGAGGCCGACCCGACCGCCGAGCTCGCCCGCGACAGCGGCTGGGGGCTGTTCTTCGTCACCCAGCTCGCCGACCGCTGGGGCATCGACCGCGACGACGGGCGCGTCTGGTTCGAGATCGAGCGCGCGAGCAGCCGCGCGGAGCAGCCCGCGCGCGGCCAGACGGCGGCCTGACGCCGGCGTACCCGCCGGCCCTTTCGTAGATACTCGACGGCGTGGTCCTCCTGATGGCGTTCGCGTTCGTCGCGGGCGTCGGCACCGCCGTCTCGCCGTGCGTCCTGCCCGTGCTTCCGCTCGCGCTGTCGGCCGGGGCGACCGGGGGGCCGCGCCGGCCGCTGGGCGTCGTGACCGGCCTGGTGGTCACGTTCACGTTCGCGATCGTCGGGCTCGTCTACGCGATCGACGCGCTCGGGCTGCCGGACGACCTGCTGCGCAAGGTCGCGATCGGCGGATTGATCGCGTTCGGGGTCGCCTTGACGCTGCCGCCGGTCGCGGCCCGGCTCGAGGCGGCGCTGTCGAGGCTCAGCTCGCGGGTGGCGCGGCGCGACGCGCGTGCGCCCGCCGCCGGGCGCGGTGGCTTCGCATCGGGGCTCGCCGTCGGTGCCGGGCTCGGGCTCGTCTACGCGCCGTGCGCGGGACCGGTCCTCGCGGGCGTGATCACCGTGTCCGCGTCGCAGCCGTTCAGCGGCGGCCGCCTCGCGACGGCCCTCGCGTACGCGCTCGGTTCGGCCGTCGCCCTGTATGCCCTCATGCTCGGCGGCCGTCGCGTGACCCGGCGCCTGTCCGCGCGCGGGCCCCGGCTCCAGCAGGCGCTGGGGGTCGTGATGGTCGTCACCGCCGTGCTGATGCTCGCCGACCTCGACCTGCGCTTCCAGAACGCGATCGCACAGGACCTGCCCGGCTTCCTCGTCGACCCGTCGAGCGGGCTCCAGCGCAACGACGCCGTCAAGCGCAGGCTCGCCGAGCTGCGCGGCGGTCCGAAGAGCCCGCTGCCGCTGCTGGCGCCGGCCCCCGAGATCGCGGGCACGCAGAGCTGGTTCAACACGCCCGGCGAGCGCCCGCTCACGCTCGCGAGCCTGCGCGCGCAGCACCGCGTAGTCCTCGTCGACTTCTGGACCTACACGTGCATCAACTGCATCCGCACCCTGCCCGAGGTGACCGCCTGGGACAGGCGTTACCGCCGCGCCGGCCTCACCGTCATCGGGGTCCACACGCCCGAGTTCCCGTTCGAGAAGGACGCCGCCAACGTGCGTCGCGCGATCGCCCGCAACCACATCCGCTACCCGGTGGCCCAGGACAACGACTTCGCCACCTGGAACGCGTTCTCGAACCAGTACTGGCCGGCCAAGTACCTGATCGACGCGAAGGGCCAGGTGCGCTACGTGCACTTCGGCGAGGGGAAGTACGAGGAGACCGAGCACGCGATTCGCTCGCTGCTCGCGGAGGCCACAGGGCGCCCGCTGGGCCCCATGACCCGTGCGCGAGCCGAGCAGCCGGACCCCGGCCTCTCCACCCCCGAGACCTACCTGGGCTCCAAGCGCGCGGAGGGATTCGTGGACGGCCCGCTCGAGCCGGGCGTGCGCGACTTCGGCGAGGGACGGCCGCGGCTCGACCTGAACCAGCTCGCGCTGCGCGGGCGCTGGACGATCGCGCCGGAGGCCTCGCGCGCGGAGTCGCGCGCGCGGCTGCACCTGCGCTTTCGCGCGCGCCGGGTCTTCCTCGTGCTGGGCTCGCCGAACGGGCCGCGCGACGTGCGCGTACTGCTCGACGGCCGGCCGCTGCCTGCGAGGCAGGCGGGCGCCGACGTGCGCGGCGGGCGCGCCCGGGTGGAGCGCCACCGCCTCTACCGGCTCGTTGACCTCCCGCGTGCGGGCGACCACGAGCTGACGCTCCAGCTCGACCGCGGCATCGAGGGCTACGCCTTCACGTTCGGGTAGGTTGCGTACTACGAGTACGCAACTTGGAGGTCCAGCTTATGACGGTGACGGGCGAGGGTTACGCGGTCGGCAGCCTCGACGACATGGGCGAGGGATACGGGTTCCGGAAGGTCAGACACGAGCTGGGCGTGAAGGAGCTCGGAGTCAACGCGATCGTCATGCCGTCCGGCTTCGAGACGGGCAACCACTACCACGAGGAGCAGGAGGAGCTCTACTTCGTGCACCGCGGCTCGATCGAGATGATCTTCGGCGACGGCTCCTCGCACCGGCTCGACGCGGGCGGCTTCGCGCGCGTGGACGCGCCGACGGTCCGGCGGGTCAAGAACGTGGGCGAGGAGGACGCAGTCTACGTCGTCTTCGGCGCGAAGGGCGGGTACGTCGGGCGGGACGGCAAGCTGCCGGAGGGCGAGGAGCACCGGGTCCGCCCACCCGGAGACTGACGCGCGGCGAGCGCTCGGCTCGCTACCAGTCGCCTTCGGTTGTCTCGGGGTTTCCGCCCATAGCTTCCATTCGAGTCCTACCACCTGAACTCGGCAGGTAACCCCGAGTTTCGGGGTTGGGCGGTTTTTCCCTGGCCGCGGCGCCGAACGGCGCGTCAGGCGCCCCGCGCGAGCGCCCGGAGGCGCCTGCGGACGCGGCGCGCACGGCTCGGCGCGAGGTGCGCCGCGCCCTTTGGCAGGCCGGCCGCCACCAGCTCGCGCTGCGTCGCCCGCAGGTCGTAGCCGAGCGCCAGGAACTCCGCGTAGCCGAGGTCGAGGTCGACCACCAGCGCGCGAGCGAGCGGCTGGCGCTCGCGCG
>DASVPL010000268.1:0-8940 GCA_036382905.1 Thermoleophilaceae bacterium
TCGAGGGCGTGCGCTTCGTGCGCACGTTCGTGGTGATCACCGCCGCGGAGCGTCCGCCGCATCCCGCGGCGCGGCGCTTCCTCGACTTCCTGACCGAGTCGCCACGACCGCCAGCCGGGTGGGCTCGTCGCGGCCGCGGAGGATCTCCTCTTCGCCAGCGAGCCAGCGGCCGCGCTCCTCGCCGCTCGCGCAGTCGACGGCGCTCCCCGACGCCACGAGCCGCTCGGGCCGGCGCTTGGCCAGCTCGGAGAGCCGCGCCGCCTCGTTGACCGGGTCGCCGATCACCGTGTACTCGAAGCGCTCCTCGGCGCCGACGTTCCCCGCCACCGCCTCACCTGCCGACACGCCGATGCCAGCGTCCACGTCCGGCAGCTCGTCGGTGAGCCGCGCGCGCAGCTCGCGCGCCGCGCACAGCGCCGCGCCCGCGGGGTCCTCGCGCGCGACCGGTGCGCCGAACACGCACAGCGCGCCGTCGCCCTCGAACTTGTTGACCATCCCGCCGTAGGACTCGACCACCTCGACGACCAGCGAGAAGAAGCGGTTGAGCAGGGCCACGACCTGCTCCGGCGGCAGCCGCGTGGCCATCCACGTGGAGCCGACTAGGTCCACGAGCAGCACGCCCACCTCGCGCACCTCGCCGCCGAGCTTCACGCCGCCGTCGAGCGCCGCGCGCGCCACGTCGCGGCCCACGTGGCGGCCGAACAGGTCCTGGAGCCGCTCGCGCTCGGCCAGCCCGGCCGCCATGCGGTTCAGCCCGACCTGAACGAGCCCGATCTCGCTGCTGTCGTCCACGGGCACCTGCACGTCGTAGTCGCCCTCCTCGATGCGTCCGAGCGCGCTGCGCATGCCCGCGAGCGACTCGCTCAGCGACGTCGCCGTGAGCTTTGTGGCGATGAGCCCGCTGAAGCCCGCGACCATCGCGAGGAACAGGACGCCGCCGGCGAGCAGCTCGCCGTCGATGTCGGCGAACAGGCCCGAGACTCCCACCGCGCTGAGACCGAGCAGCGGCGTGCCGGTGGCGAGCAGCCAGACCATCAGCACTCGCACGCCGACGCCGGGTCCGCTCGGGGCCACCGGCGGCGCGGCCGACAGCGCGAGCGTGGTCACCGGCCGCAGCATCCGCTCCGCGGCGAGGTAGTGCACGCCGGAGGTGGTGATGCCGCCGAGGATCAGCGTGAGGCCCACGATCGCGCCGCCGAGGGCGCCGGCGCCCGCCGCGATCCCGCCTACGACGTTCAGCGTGCTGAAGATCACCGCCCCGAGGATCCAGAAGCGCGCCGCCATCGCCGCCTGCACGTAGGCGATCGACAGCGCCTGCTCGCGCTCGGCGGGAGTCGGGTCGCGCACGCCCACCCAGTCGCGGAGCGAGTCCGAGGCGCGGTAGCCCCAGCGCGTGCCCAGCACGAAGGTTGTCGGCAGGAGCACCGCGAACACGACCGCGTTCACCGCGATCGCGCTGGTCGAGTCGTAGCCGTCGAACGTCGGCGGCAGCAGGAACGTGAGGAAGAAGAAGGTGTCGAACGCCCCGAGCCCGTTGGCGAGGATGCCGAGGCGATTGAGCCGGCGGCGCGTGCGCTGCACGAGCTCCGTGCCCTCGTGTGCGGTCGTGAACTGGACCGGACAGTGCGCCGCCGTTGCCCCCATGCGTGGATTGTCCCCGACGCGCCGTGTTCCATGACGCGGCTGTGACCGTTGTCACGGTCGGTCGGTTGGCGCGGTCAGTCGCGGCCGGAATGGCGCGCTTGCACTAGCGCACGCGCACGTTCGTCACGTACACCGACGGCCCACGGTCCGAGCGGACCCACGTCTCGACGCGGTACACGCCGCGCGCCGCCTTGCGCTTGCCGATGCGCCCGTTCCAGCGCACGGCATAGCCGCGCCCCGAGCGCAGGCAGCGGTGCAGCGGCTCGGCCACGCGCCTGCGCCCGCGCGTGACCCGCACCTCAACCTCCGCCGGCTGCGCGAGCACGAGCTTGGCCAGCGTGGGGGAGGTGCCGGCGCGCAGGCTGCGAGCGCGCTTGCCGTAGCTCTTCACCATCGGGCCCGGCGCCGAGGGCACCACCACGCGCTTGCCCTTCGACTCCCACCCCGACGTGATCCGCACGGTGGTGCGGCCCGGGCAGCCGGCCTTGAAGCGGCCGTCCTGGGTCTGGGTGGCCGGGTCGCGGCGCGGGTCGTCCGTGTCGGACGGAGCCGGCGCGAGCACGTGCGGGTTGCCTGAAGTCCAGATGCGCGCCGGGTTGGGGAGCGCGTCGCGCGGCGTCGAGGTCGGCTCGCTGCGCTGCGCGAACGCGATGCCGGTGACCGCGATCGCCCCCGCGAGCCCCGGAGCCAGGGCCCGCGCCACCCGCACGCGCCCGCGCGGGCGCGTGACCACCGCGCCGAACAGCAGGAAGGCGACCAGCGGCGCGCCCCAGATCAGCGCGCCCGGCAGGCCACCCGCGCGCACGCCCTCGCGCGGGATCGGGTCGGGGTCGCGCAGCTCGAGCGCGGGCACCTTGGCGGGGTCGTTGTAGACCGGCTGCATCCCGAACGCCTCGAACTGGCCGCCCGCGCCGGGGGCGAGGGTGTCGGGCCCGTTCAGCTTCAGGGAGCCGGGCACGAAGATCGGCACGCTGTCGGTGATCACGTTGCGGCCGTTCACGCGCACGAGCCGGTAGCCGTGCCAGTAGCCGTGGTCGGTGCCGACCGGGCCCTCCGTGTAGAGCTCGCCGCCCGCGCCGCCGTCGATGTAGTACGGCACGTCGCTCGCGACGTACTGGAACTGGCCCTTGATGTGGCCCACGAACACGCCGTCGACCTCGGTGGTGGAGACGATGCGCTCGAAGTCGGCGATGTCCGAGGCCGTCGCGCCCTTGCCCATCGTGTGGTTCGTGGAGGTCGGGTCGACGTAGCTCTGGTCGCGCGGGTCGCGCGTGCCCATGTGCATGACCACGAACACGACCTGACCGGAGCGCGTGCCCTCGAGCGCGCGCGACTCGAGCCAGTCGAGCTGCGTGCGCGCGTCGCCGTCGGCCGGGTTCTGCTGGTTGTTGGAGCAGAACGTGATGTCCCAGCACGAGTTGTCGACGAAGATCCAGCGCACGTTTCCGTAGTCCACGGAGTAGTGCGTGGCCGCGCCCGGCGGATCGCTCTCGGGCCGCTCGTGCACCGTGAAGCTCGGATCGGCGTACGGCTTGGCGTCGCCCATCGGCCAGGGGCGCTCGGCGAACACCTCGCGGTAGTTGGTGGTCGAGCCGCCGGGCGGGAAGCCCGGCTGGTTGGCCGGTGCGTTCAGGCGGTCGTGGTTACCGACGCCCGCGAAGTAGGGGATGCCCGCCTTGTCGTAGGCGCTCATGATCTGGCGCCACATCGCGAGCTGGTCCACCGTGCCGTCGTTGGCCTTGTCGCCCGACATCGTCACGAGCTTCGGCCGGTAGCGGATGGTGTCCGCGACGACCTTCGGCAGCAGCGTCATCCCGTCGTCGTCGTTCCAGTGCTCCTCGCCGTAGTGGACGAACAGGTGGCCGGGGCCCTGGGGCGGCGGCCAGGTCTCCGGCGCCGCGCCGGCGGCCGGAGCGGCCACGGCGAGCACCACCAGGGCGGCGGCGAGCGGGTGGAGCAGACGTGACACCGGAGTCATTATCCTGCTTTGCCTCAATCAGGTAGGGGGGTTACCAGGTGGGGAAGAGGCTCGGCAGTTCCGCGCTCGTCTGCGCGGTCATCGCTATGACGCTTGCCGCGGATGCCGCGGCCACGCCGGTCTGCACCGACGGCTACAAGGGCGGCCCGCCCGTCTCGCAGTGCGGCGGCCGGATCTTCCCCGAAGCCCATCTCACCCAGGGTTATGTCCAGTACACCCCGAACCCTCAGGGCTTCGCGGAGTACCGCCACGGGCTCGAGTACCTGGCGCAGAAGTACCCGCGCTGGATCTCCGTGTTCACGCTGAAGGACCGCTACGGGAAGGACGCCGTGAGCGCCGGACCGGACGGCATCCGCCCGTACGAGCCCGGCGACACCGGCGACGGCCGCGACATCCTCGTGGTGAAGATCACCGACCACGAGACGCCCGACGCGGGCAAGCAGCCGCTCACGTTCTCGCTCTCGGTCCACGGCAACGAGCGCGGCGGCCTGGAGGGCGGCGTGCGCACGGCGGAGGACCTGGCGCTGGCCGCGACGAACGGCGGCGCAGTGCCCGACGGCGTGGCCAACTACGACACCACCACGGGCCGCAAGCCCGCCTTCCACACCTACGAGGTGCGCGAGCTGCTGAAGAAGGAGGCGGTCTACCTCATCGACTTCAACCTCGACGGCTGGGCGATCGGCGACTTCTTCAACATCCCCACTCAGCCGTACGCGCGCGGCAACAGCAAGGGCACCGACATCAACCGCCAGATGCCCACGCTCGGCAGCATCAACACGACCCGCAACCCGCTTCAGGAGAGCGAGGCGCGCTCGGGCCTCCAGTTCATGAACGACGTGGCGGCGAGCGGCCCCGGCGGCAAGATGGCCTACGGCGCCGACGTGCACGGCGAGCTGACCTCACAGGCGTACGTCGATGTCATGTACCCGGCGGGGCAGTTCGACTCCGTCGACCACCGCCGCCTGATGTCGATCGCAGAGCGGACCAAGTCGGTGATCGACGCGACCCTCTACCAGGGGATCATCGACCAGACCGAGAACGCCGGCGGCGGCAACGAGGGCGAGCCGGGCGGCGACATCCCGACCAAGCCCGCCCACTGGGGCACGGTCTGGGACACGCTCGGCTACACGGACACCGGGTTCATCGGCGACTACATGGCCACCGACCTCGGCGTGACCGGCATGGACTACGAGATCTTCCTCAACCACACGGTGCCGGACAAGGTCTGGAACGTGTACCTCCAGGAGAACCACATCAACGCCACGCGGGGGATCATCAAGACCGCGATGGCCTACGCGCGGACCCAGGAGCAGGAGTTCAACGCGCAGAACGTGAAGGTCGATCCGAAGGGGCGGGTCGGCTACGTGGTCAACCCCGACACGGTCACCGACAAGGACGAGAACGGGCCCGGCACGCTGCCGGGGCCGAAGAAGGACGGCAAGGGCGCCGACGGGCAGCCGGTCCAGCAGCGCTCGTACGACGTGACGAACCAGCAGTGGTTCGCCGACACGAACAAGCTGATGCCGCAGTCGTTCGCGCGCTTCGCCTCGGGCGACGTGGCGCGCGACGCGAAGGCGCTGAACGCGGTCGACACGCTGGTGCTCGCCGACGTGCCGCTGCCGCAGGACACGCGTGCGCGCAAGGTCGACGATGCCGCGTACTACCGCAACGTGAAGTCGTGGGTCGAGTCGGGCGGGAACCTCGTGCTGACCGACCGCGCGGTGCACGCTCTCCACGCGATGCGCGTGGTGCCTCAGGAGGCCGTGCAGGACGTCAGGGTCTACCAGCCGTACGCGAACATCAGCGACTTCCAGCACTCGCTGGTGGAGGGGCTGCGGCCGAACGCGCGGCAGCTCGTGGAGGCGGCGATCCTGGGTTACGGGATCGGCAACAACGCGTCGCCGATGACGATCGTGGACCGCGCGGCGTGGGAGGCCGCGGGCGGCAAGACGGTCGCCACGACCGGCAACAACAGCGGCGACAGCGACGACGGCACGCGCGCCTCGATCGGCGAGCTGAAGCTCGGCAAGGGCCTGATCCGGATCATCGGCGGCGCGCTCCCGATGCCCACCGAGGAGAACGACCACCGCTACGGCCTGCGCGACTACGGCCCGACCTACAGCGGACTGTTCGTGCTCGAGAACAGCCTGCGCCATGACGTGCCGGAGCTCGGCCGCACGGCGGGCGCCGCGGCCTGCATCAAGGGCTCGTCGCGGACGGTGCCGATCTCGCGCAAGGTGCGCGGCGAGCGCGTGCGCTCCACGCGGGTGAACGCGAACGGGCCGACGCGGCTCACACGCCGCAATGGCCGGCTCTACGCGATCGTCGACATCCGCAAGCTGAAGGGCAAGACGCTCGTGCTGCGGATCTCGCGGCGGACGGCGTCCGGCAAGCTGGTGAAGACGAAGCACACGCGGCTGGTCTGCCGCTAGGCGCAGGCGCAGGCGCAGGCGCCGGCGGGCGGCGCGCTCAGACGGGGCAGTCGACGACTTCTTCGCGCTGGCCCTTGACCTGAAGCGCGCGGAACGTGCCGTTGCGGGTCCCGACCTGGAACTGCCACTTGACCTCGTCGTCCTGGTAGGCGACGACTCGGTCGCCGAAGAAGTCCTGCGATGCGTCGGGCTTGCCGAAGCGGTCCTCGAGCTGCTCGAGCGTGAGCTTCTCCTTCACGGCCCTGCATGCCTCGGCCTCGCTGAGAGGCGTCGGACCGTCGTCCTCCGCGCAGCCCGTGACTGCGAGGGCGGCCAGGAGGGTGAGCAGCAACCGACGGCGAGGCACGCGGACCGGTACGTTAACCACGTGGGAGAAGCGCCGATCTTCTACTACGACACGAACTCCCCGTACGCGTACCTCGCGGCGGAGCGGATCCAGGACGTGATCACGGAGGCCGAATGGCGGCCGATCGCGTTCGGCATGCTGCTGCGCGACATCGACCGCGTGCCGTGGTCGCTGAGGCCCGGCCGCGAGGAGCAGATGGCCGACTGCGAGCGGCGCGCCGCCGAGCGCGGGCTGCCGCCGATCACGTGGCCGAAGGGGTGGCCCGCCCAGACCTGGTCGCTCGCGCCGCTGCGCGCGCAGATCATGGCCGAGGAGCAGGGGCTGCTCGTGCCGTTCGCGCTCGCCTGTTACCGGAAGATGTTCGTCGAGGCGCGCTCGCTGGCGGAGCTCAACACGATCTTCGACGCGGCTCGCGTGGCCGGCCTCGATCCGCCCGAGGTGCGCGACCGGATCGCCGAGCCGGCGCTGAAGGAGCGCCTCCGCGAGTACACCGACGAGGCGACCGCGCGCGGCGTGGTGGGCGTGCCGACGGTGGCCGTCGGCGACGAGCTCTTCTGGGGCGACGATCGCCTCGAGGACGCCGCCGCCGCGCTGGCCAGGGCGGGCTAGAGCCGGCCGGCGCGGGGCTAGCTAGCGCTTCAGCGTGCGCTTGCCGCTGCCGGCGCCGGCATTGCCGGCGGCGTCCGCGGTCCGCGCGGTCACCGACACGGCCGCCGAGCGCTTGCCCCGCAGCGCCGAGCGGCCGGGCTTGGTGAGCGCCATCGCAACGGTCGCCTTGCCCGCCCGCGCGAAGCCGCGCGCGCCCTTCGCGATCGTCACGGTCTTCTTGCCGTTGCGCATCGTGGCGGTGAGGGCCACGTTGCCGGGCTCGCTGTCGGTGACCTCCACGCGCAGCTTCCCGTTCTTCACGACCTTGGAGACGCTCGAGTCGAGCACCTTCACAGCGACGCTCGGCGCCGTGGTGTCGGCGGGTCCCGACGACGGTCCCGGAGCGGGCGCGCCGGCGCCGGTCACGGTGAGCGTGCCGGTCATGAACGGGTGCACCGTGCAGAAGAACGCGTAGTTGCCGCCCTTGAGCTGCTGCGCGCCGACGACCAGCGCCTCCTCGCCGCTGCCGAGCAGCGGGGAGCCGAACAGCGGCTTGCCGGCGGCCTGGTCCTTGGCCACGAGGTCGTGCTGCTGGAGGTCGATGTTGCGGAAGAAGAGCGCCTCGCCCTGGTCGATCGTGATGACCGTGCTCGAGTACTGGTTGACCGGCACGGCGTAGACGCGCTCGTCCGCGTGTGCGGCGGGTGCGGCGCCCAGCAGCGCGAGCGCGGCCGCAGCCGCGACTCCCCTACCGCGCATCCTCAGGCCCCCGTCTCCGCACGATGGCGAATGATCCCACAGCGGTTGCCAGGAGGCGTCCGTCCTCGTGGCGGACCTCGCTGCGCATCACGCCGACCGTGCGGTTGCGGCGGTCGACCGTGCTCTCGCAGACGATGTCGCCCGATCGAGCGGTCTGGATGTAGTTGATGGCGATGTTGATGGTCGCGATGCGCTCGTTCTCGCGGTCGACCTGCTTCCAGAGCGCCGAGCCCATGCCGTAGTCGACGAGCGCGTAGGCCACGGCGCCGGAGAGCAGTCCGCCGGCGTTGATGAGCTCGGGACGGATGGTCAGCCGGATGCGCTCGGCGCTCTCCCAGCGCATCCCGAAAAACCCGCTGACTCCGTCGATCCCCTTGCTCTCGGCCACGGGCGGGCAGGCTACAGCGGTTATGGTTCCCGCCCTCTGAGCATGCCGGGCTAACGAGGGAGGCGGCTGTGGGCGGTGCGCTGTGGGACCGGATCGACGAGCGCTGCGAGCGCTGGAACGTGCTGCGCCATCCCTTCTACACCCGCTGGTCGGAGGGTGAGCTGACGAGCGAGGAGCTCGCGCGCTACGCGGGCCAGTACCGCTACGCCGTGCAGGCGCTGGCCGACATGACCGCGGCCGCGGCCGAGCAGCACGACGAGCTGCACGCGCACGCCGCCGAGGAGGCCGCGCACGTCTCGCTGTGGGACGACTTCGCGCGCGCCACCGGCAACGCCGGCGACGACCAGCCCAACCTCGAGACGCGTGCCTGCATGGCCACCTGGTCGGCCGAGGACGGGCTGCTGCCCGCGCTCGCGCGCATGTACGCGATCGAGAAGGCCCAGCCGGAGATCGCGCGCGTCAAGCGCGAGGGGCTCGTGGACCTCTATGGCTACGAGCCGGGTCCCGCGACCGCGTACTTCGAGCTGCACGAGCACCTCGACGTGGAGCACGCCGACGAGGTTCGCGGGCTGATCGAGGAGCTGGGGGGCGACGCCGACGAGCACGCCCTCCTCGACGCCGCCGAGTCCGCCGTCCGGGCGAACTGGCGGCTGCTCGACGGCGTCAGCTAGCCCGGGTCAGTCCACCGCCACGTGCGCAGGGCCGCGACGAACGCGCGGCGGTCGCCTGCATAGCGCTGCTCGGCGCTCGACAGGGTGATCCTGTACGCCTGCTCGCCGTGGACGGCCACGAACTCGAGTTGGCC
>DASVPL010000269.1:0-2553 GCA_036382905.1 Thermoleophilaceae bacterium
CAGCGCCTCGGTCTGAAGCTCCAGGTCGTGCTGGATCGAGCGGTGGTGGCCGCCCGGCATCAGCAGCAGCCGCTTCGGCTCCCCGGCCGCCTCGAACAGCTCCTGCGACATCGTGTAAGGCACCTGCTCGTCGCCCTGGGCGTGCATGAGCAGCAGTGCGCAGCGCGGCGCCAGCGAGGCGGCTGCGTTACGGAGTGACACGGCCTCGAGCCACGGCTCGAGCGACTCGCGGTCGGCGCGGAACTCGAAGCGGTCCGCACGCAGCCCGCGTAGCAGGAAGTCCTCCGGCGACGGGCAGATCCCGACCACGGCGTCCGCGTCGCCGTCGGCGGCGGCGGCGAGGATCGCCATAAAGCCGCCCATGCTCGATCCCCGCAGCGCGAGCCGCGGTGCGCGCTCCCTGACGAGCGCGCACATGGCGAGCGCGTCCTCGACCGCCGAGGAGCTGAAGGAGCCCTCTGAGCGCCCGTGCCCGCGCTGGTCGAACGCCACCGCGACCATGTCGTGCGCCACCGCGGTCCGGGCGAAGTCGAAGTGGCTCTCCTTGGCCGAGCCGGCCCCGTGCAGGATCAGGATCCCCGCCCGCGGCTCGCCCTCGGGCGCGAACAGCGCGTAGGCGAGGCCGTCGCGCGTCCCGAGCTCCGGGGCGATGGGGAGGGGGTGCTTCATACTCTGAGGCGATTATGGCCTCGCTAGAAGAGCGCGGGGGCGTGGGCGCCGGCGTGTCCCACGTGTACCCGCTGGGTTCGCGCATCAACGAGCAGGGACGGCTCGAGATCGGCGGCTGCGACGTGGTCGAGCTGGCCGAGCGCTACGGCACGCCCGCGTACGTGTACGCCGAGGACGACCTCCGCGCGCGGGCGCGCGCGTACGTGGACGCCTTCAGGGCCCACACCGACCGCTTCGAGATCGTCTACGCCAGCAAGGCGTTCCCGTGCACCGCGGCCTACCGGCTGCTCGCTGAGGAGGGGCTCGCCTGCGACGTGGCCTCCGGCGGGGAGCTCTACCTCGCGCTGCGTGGCGGCTTCGCGCCCGAGAAGATCTACTTCCACGGCAACAACAAGAGCGAGGCCGAGCTGCGCCAGGCCCACGAGGCCGGGGTCGGGACGGTCGTGGTGGACTCGTTCGACGAGCTCGAGCTGCTCGAGCGTGTCGCGCCGGGCCAGCCGATCATGCTGCGCGTGACGCCCGGCATCACCCCGACCACGCACTCGTACATCACCACCGGCCAGGTCGACTCCAAGTTCGGCTTCGGGCTCGACGACATGCCGCGGGCGATCGAGAGCGTCGGCCGGCTCGAGCTGCGCGGGCTGCACGCCCACCTCGGCTCGCAGATCTTCGACCTCGAGCCGTTCGAGCGGCTTGGCGAGGTGCTCACCGAGATCGGCGACTACCCGCTGCTGAACCTCGGCGGCGGGCTCGGCATCGCGTACACCCGCGAGCAGCTCCCGCCCTCGATCGAGGAGTACGTGGAGACCCTGGTGCGCTCGGCGCCGGACGGGGTCACGATCCTCTGCGAGCCGGGGCGGTCGATCGTGGGCAACGCGGGCGTGACGATCTACCGCGTCGGCACCGTCAAGCGGATCCCGGACATCCGCACCTACGTGGCCGTGGACGGCGGCATGTCCGACAACCTGCGGCCGATGCTCTACGGCGCCCAGTACGAGGCCGAGGTGGCCGACCGCTTCGGCGGCGAGGACGTGTGCACGATCGCCGGCAAGCACTGCGAGTCGGGCGACGTGCTCATCCGCGACGTGAAGCTGGACGACCCGCACGTCGGCGACGTCCTGGTCACGCCCGCGACCGGCGCGTACGGCCACGCGATGGCCAACAACTACAACGGCATCCCGCGGCCGCCGGTGATCTTCTGCAAGGACGGCGAGGCGCGGGTGGTCGTGAGGCGCGAGAAGCTCGAGGACCTGGCGGCGCGTGACGCCGGCTAGCGCGTGACCCCCTTCAGGGTCGGCCTGCTGGGCCACGGGACCGTCGGGGCCGCATTCCAGGAGCTGCTGGAGGAGCGCGCCGGCGCGATCGAGTCGGTGACCGGGCAGCGGCCCGAGGTCGCCGGGGTGCTGACGCGCTCGCGCGGGGACTTCGACGAGATCGTCGCGGCCAGCGACCTCGTGGTCGAGCTGATCGGCGGCGTCGAGCCCGCGCGCGACTACATCCTCGGCGCCGTGCGCGCCGGCAGGCACGTGGTGACCGCGAACAAGGCGGTGCTCTCGCAGCACGGGGAGGAGATCTACGACGCCGCGCGCGAGTCCGGCGTGCAGCTGCGCTTCGAGGCCGCCGTCGGCGGGGTCGTGCCGGTCATCCGCGTGATCCACGAGACGCTCGCCGCCGCCCACGTGGACCGCGTGCACGGGATCGTGAACGGCACCACCAACTTCATCCTCACCGAGATGACCCGCACCGGGGCCACCTACGACGAGGCGCTGGCCGAGGCCCAGCGGCTGGGCTTCGCGGAGGCGGACCCGACCGAGGACGTCTCCGGCCGCGACGCCGCCGCGAAGATGGCGATCATCGCGCGGCTGGCGTTCAACGCGCCGGTGC
>DASVPL010000270.1:0-14038 GCA_036382905.1 Thermoleophilaceae bacterium
CGGCACGGCCTCCTTCTTCCCGAACAGGTCGGCCTCCCACACGAGCCCGGTGTCGACCTCCTCGCCGGAGATCCAGGTGCCCCACGGCGTGATCCCTCCGCCGCAGTTCGAACGGGTGCCGGACAGGATCCGGTAGGCGTCCCGCGCGTTGCCGTCGCGGTCGAAGCGGATCACGCTCGCGCCGCCGAACGCCTCGCCCGGCTCAGGCGACTCGGCGTTCGATGCGAACAGCCAGCCGCCGTCGGGGAGCGCGTACGAGCCGGAGCCATCGGAGAACACGTGCCACCGATACGTGGTGCCGGGCACGGGCACGTTCCCGCGCGCGATCTCGCGCACGCTGAAGCTGGCCGGCACCTGGACGCCGTCGCCGAGGTTCGAGGCCTGGAGGGGGCCGTACGGCCCGGGGCCCTTGTGCGCCGGCGGCGCCGCGGCGGCGCGCTCGGCGAGCGGGCCAAGGCGCGCGAGAGCCGGCGCGAGAGCGACCCCGCCGGCGGCGACCGCGCCGTCGCGTAGGAGATCCCGCCTGCGCAGCCCCCGTGCTCCCATGGCGGGCAGCCTAACCGAGCGCCCCGGGCTGGATTCGAACCAGCGGCCTACCGCTTAGGAGGCGGTCGCTCTATCCCCTGAGCTACCGGGGCCGCGGGCGGAGGTTAGTCGGGCGGTAGCGTCCGGGCCATGCGCCCGCGCCTCCAGCGCCTGCGGCAGGCCCTGGCACTGCTGGGCGTCGTGCTGGCCACCCTCGGCGGCGCGCTCGCGGCGTTCTCCGCCTACACCGCCGAGCGCGACATCTCGGTCGGCACGGTGCGGCTCTCGATCGAGCCGTTCGACCACGGTGCCCTCGACCTGTACGCGCCGATCGTCGACTGGGGCGTGCGCTTTCCGGTCGTGCGCATGCCCGCGCGGGTGAAGGTGGACATCCGCAGCGTCGACCGCCAGGCGGTCGCGAAGGTCGCGGAGGGCGGGAGCGTCGACGTGCGGGAGCTGCGCACCGACGCGCGCGACGCGATCGCGTCGTACCTGCGCGAGCTGATCGCGATCGTGTTCGCCGCGGGGCTCCTCGTCGGCGCGCTCGCGGCGTTCGCGCTGCGCTCGCGCACCGCGGTCCGCTGGCCGTGGCTTCTGCTCACCGCAGCCGTAACCGCCACGGCGATCGCGGTCGCGCTGGTCGTGCTGCTCCCGCCGCGCGGCGAGCTCACCGAGCCCGAGTACTACGCGCACGGCTCCGACATCCCGCGCGCGCTCGAGGCGATCGAGGCGGCCACCCGCTCGCCGTCGGTGCTCTCCGAGGAGCTCGACGCGCAGCTCGTGGGCCTCGCCCGCCTGGTCGTGTCCCCGTCCGGCCGGCCCGCGCCGGCCGGGCTGCCCCGGCTGACGCTCGCGTCGGACCTCCACAACAACGTGCTCGCGCTGCCCACGCTCGAGCGCGCCGCGCGCGACGGGCCGCTGCTGTTCGCCGGTGACCTGACCGATCAGGGCCGGCCGTTCGAGGTCGCGCTGGTGCGGCGCGTGGTCGCCGCCGGCCGCCCGTTCCTGTTCGTGTCCGGCAACCACGACTCCGACACGCTGGTGCGGCGGCTCGTCGCCGAGGGCGCCATCGTGCTCACCGAGCGCGGGCGGCTGGAGCCGGGCGGCAGCTACGGCCCAGTCGTGTTCCGGTTCGGCGGGCTGCGCGTGGCCGGCTACTCCGACCCGAACCCGCGCCGCCGCGCCGACGGCTACCGCGGCCCGCCGAACCCGGGCCCCACGCCCGCCCAGAAGGTGGCGTTCGCCGACTGGCTCGATGGCCTGCGCGGCGAGGTGGACGTGGTGATGGCCCATGCGCCCGCACTGCTCGAGACGGCGCTCGAGCGCCTGCGCCGCAGGCCGCCGGACCGTCCGCTCGTGCTCCTCGTCGGGCACACGCACGTGCCGAACGCCGAGCGCATCGCCAACAACGTCGTGCTCGTCAACGGCGGCACGGCGGGGGCCGGCGGCAGCGGCAACCTGGCCGAGGGCCAGCGGATCGGGCTCGCCGTGGTGACCTACCAGCCCGGTCCCGCCTTCGAGCCCGTGGCCGCCGACCTGGTCGAGGTGGACCCGGGCGACGGCTCGGCCCGCGCCGAGCGCCACCCGCTCGGCGGCCCACCCGAGGGCTAGCCGCGTAGCACGTCGTCACGAGCAAGCCGTCGCGTGGTGGACGCGATCTAGTCTTCTAAGTCAGCGTCGAAGACAACCGCAGAGTAGTCCTGGCTGAGGTCCACAACACGCATCTCAGCGGTCGTGTTGGCGACAGCCTCAGACGTTGCGGCCTCTTGAACCACGGTGACCTCGGCGGAAGAGTCAGCAATCTCAGCAGAAGAGGCTACGTTCTCTACTGGGTCCGCTGCGGGTGCGGATTCCGCGGGGAGAGGAAGATCGAGCTCGTCAGTCATCCTCATACCGGCCTTCCAGTTCCGGGTCGAAACCCTTGCCCTCAAAGTGCAGATGCGCCGTTGTCTCGGCAACAGCCTGCGAGGTTGAATCGCCAGCATCGGATACCTCCGCTGACGCCTCCACCACGCGCTCGCTGGATTCAATTCTCATTGACTCATCCAAGGCTGCCAGCTCCCATTGTAGTCACCGCGACTAAGGCGGCTGCGAGGCCGATGGCGAACAACGCCATGCCCGTCGAGAGCCGGCTTGCCTTTTGTTTTCCCACTCGCTGAGCCCACGATGCAGCGTCGCGGAGGGCCCGCAAAGTGCGTATCTGAAGGGCCGCAGCCTCCGCCTGTAGCAACCGTTCGTCCTCCAGGTATGCAGACAACTCCTTCGCATCGATGACGACCAGCCGTTGGGGCTTGAGCGTGAAGAAGACGAGCCAGAGGATCGACGCGGTGAGGACCAGCATGGAGAGGAAGTACGCCGCAGCGAAGAGCGGATCTCCGACATACCCGAGATCGCGGAGAAACGCGTCCTTTCCGAGCGAGCCGAGTACCGCGAGGATGACCCCCGCGAAGCCGACGAGCTGTGCGGACTTCGCGTCGAGCGCACGTAGCCTGTCGGCTTCTTCCTTGACGAGTTCCCGCGCATTCTCCGTTGCCCATGCAACGGTCTTATGGTCCAGGCGCGTGTAGTCCAATGCCATCACTCAAATGATGCCGCGCGGTGGGGACGGCAAGGGAGATCCGCCTACGGGGGCCCGGCTAGCCGCGGCGGTAAAGACCGCGTGGTGAGCGGCGCGAACACGGCGGAGGTCAGCGCCGCCGCCCCGAGCGCGATCGCGATCTCACTCGTCACCGGCTCGCGCGCCACCCGCGCGACGCGGTCGCGAGGATCGAGATCGGGTTCACGTCAACAACGCCTCGAGCGCGCTCAGCAGCGTTTCCGGCTCCACGAAAAACGGTCAGCCGAAAGATCCCCATGAAGCCCGCGTTCGTCACCGCGTTCGGCCTCGGTTTCCCCGAAGGACTTGGCGAGGCCAGTCGCCTCGATCGCGAGGCTGCGCTGCCCGCTAACCCTCGTCGTCCTCGTAGAGCGACTCGCCCGCGATCCGGCTGCCGTCGGACCCCCAGAGCACCACCTCGACGTAGTCGCCCGTGTAGTTGTCGAGCGACACCAGCGTGAAGCGATCCTCGACCAGCGCGCACTGGTCGGTGGTGGTCGGGCCGAGCTCCGTGGTGACCACGAGGCCCTTGTGCTCGAGCGCCACGCCCCAGACGAGCGTGATCTCCCCGCGCCTGCCCTGCGGGCCGCGCCAGTGGCCGATCTCCCAGTCGCTCAGGTCGAGCCGCCAGTCCGGGTTGGCCTCCGCCGTCTCGTCGGTGTAGTCGGCCACGGCCTGGAAGTCGCGCGCCTCGGCGCCCTCGTGCTCGCGCGTGTACGAGACGTAGCCGAACAGCTCGAAGCCCTGCGTGGTGGCCGAGGTGGCCGGGATGTAGATGCGGCCGCCGTAGGTGCGCTCCGGGAACCAGATCACCTCGCCCGGGTCGCCGTGCTCGTCCTCGGAGTCGAGCGCGCGGGCGGCGTCGAGGAAGCGCTCGGTGAGGGCCTCGGCCCAGCGGCCGTACGGGTAGCCCTCCTGCGGGGGCTCGGCGATGAAGCGCGGGATCGGTCGCTCGTTGGGCGGCATGCGGCGCTGACGCTAGCGGTCGCCCGCGCCGCGCAGCTGCTCGGCGGCCCGCTCAGGGGCGACGACGTTCAGGTTGAGGCCCGTCCCGAGCTCGAGGCCGGCGAGGTTGGTGAGCCGCGGGACGAGGTCGATCCGCCAGCAGAAGCGGTCGGCGCCGCGCGGTGCGGTGCGCACCCAGAGGTTGAACGGCGGCACCGCGCCGAGCACGCCGGCCAGGCGGCCGAGCACGTCGTGCAGAAGCCGCGCGCCGAGCGGGCCGTCGTCCTCGAAGCGCGCTCGCGGGGTGCGCGGGACGAGCTGCACGTGGTACGGCGTGCGCGAGGCGAACGGGCAGATCGCGACGGCCTCGCGGTCGATCACGACGATGCGCTCACGGCGGCGGACCTCCTCCTGGAGCAGATCCTCGAGCAGGTTGCGGCCCTGCGTGCGGTCCGAGTGTGCGGTGAAGCGCTCGCGCTCGCGGGCCACGGCCGCCGGCACGAACGCGAGCCCGTAGAGCTGCGCGTGCGAGTGCGGGAGCGAAGCGCCGGCCGCGCGGCCCTCGTTGACGATCAGGTGAAGGCACGCGGCGTCCGAGTTCGCACGCATCCGCTCACGCCAGGCCTCCATCGCGATTTCGAGCTCCTCCGGTTCGAGGTCGTGCAGCGAGCCGACCGCGCGCGGCGTGTTCACGATCACCTCGTGCGCGCCGGTCGCCGCGCGGGCGGCGAAGAGCTGCGGCTCGCCGCGGCCTGCCGCCAGCGGATCGGCAGGCGCGTCGCCGTCACCGCCGGACGGGCCCGCGAGGCTCGGGTAGAGGTTCGGCACCACGCGCACCCGCCAGCCCGGCGAGTCGGGCGGCCCGCCGCCCGGGCGCAGCGCGAACAGCTCGGGCGGGGTGCGGTCCTCGTGGCCCTCGAGGAACGGGTCGGTCTCCGGGTCGAACGGCGGCTGCGGCTCCACGCGCAGCTCGCCCCCTGGCCGGGTGGAGCGCTCGGCCGCGACGATCGTGCGCAGCCCCGTCAGCGGGTCGATGCGCAACTCAGGCAAGCGCGCGCTCCATCGTCACGTGGTCGATGCCCTCCTCGACGAACGGGTCGCCTACCTGTTCGTAGCCGGCGCGCTCGTAGAGACCGATGGCCGCCGACTGCGCGTGAAGGCGCATCCGCGTCGCGCCCGCGACCCGGGCCGCGCGCTCGGCCTCCGCGAGCACCTCCCCTCCGATCCCGCGCCCGCGCGCAAGGGGCTCGACCGCCATGCGGCCGAGGCGAGCAACACCGTCGCGCACCAGCACGCGGCACGTCCCCAGCACCCTCCCGGTGCGCAGGCACACGACGTGGATCGCCTCGTCGTCGTGGCCGTCGCGCTCGGCCTCGAGGGCCACGCCCTGCTCGCCGCAGAAGACGCGCTCGCGCAGCGCGAGAGCCTGCTCGACGAGCCCGGGGTCGTCGGTGACCGTCGTGGTCATGCGCACGAAGCTACCTGGCGTAGCGCTCGATGTCCTCGCGCAGCCGGGCCTCCGTCGCGTAGCCGCCCTGGTGGATGAAGGTGAGCTTCCCGGAGCGGTCGTAGAAGGCGGTGGTCGGGAAGTTCACGTGGCCCTTGAACACGCGCGCGACCTTCTGGTCCGGGTCCTCGTAGCTCGGGAAGCTGACAGGGAAGTCGCCGAGGAACTCCCGCGCGTCCTCGCGGTTGTCCTCGGAGTCGACGCCCACGAACGCCACCTCGCGACCGAGTTCGACCGACAGCCGCTGGAAGTGCGGGAACTCGGCTCGGCAAGGCGGGCACCACGAGGCCCACTTGTTGATCACCACCGGGTGACCGCGCAGCTCCCGCAGCCGCCGCTCGAACGCGGGCGCACCGCCGGGCAGGAGCCGGTTCGCTTCGCGGTGCAGCGACGCGAGCGGCGCGGGGGCGCCGGCGAGCTGGCGCTGGGCCTCCGCGCGCGAAGGCGCGGCACTCTCGGGATCGTCGTTGCAGCCCGCCAGGAGGGCGGCCGCGAGCAGTAACGGGACGAGTCGCCGCACACGCTCAGGTTTGCACAGCCGCACCTGTAGTCCCGACCGACGGCGTGCGTTAAGATTGCGGTGCATTCGCCCCTCGAAAGGGGGACGGGCGCCGCTCCGGCGAGCCACGCTCGAAGGCGGCGGCACAGGGGACGTCCGGCCGTGTCTGTTCTGCGGCCTGCTCGCATCGCAGACCCCCGCGCGTCCCGAACCACCTCTTCATCAGAGAGCCCTCAGTTGGCCGATAGCAAGACGCTTACTGCCGCCTCGCCGGTTGCCGAGGAAGACCTCGCACGGGTCGAGGACTTCACGCGCGAGCCGTTCGTCCACGAGGACGAGGACCCGAAGGTCGTGCTCGCCGCGGGCCAGCCGCGCCGGCGCGCGTTCGACGCGGCGGTCGCCGAGATCGAGGCCGGGCACGAGAACCCGTCGATCGCGTGGCAGCAGGAGTTCGCGCTGATGCTCGGGCTCGAGCGGCTCATGTCGCAGGATGAGCCGCACCTGGCCGACGGCACGCTGCTGTCCGCCCACCAGGTCGACGCGCTCTCCGGCACGCTGATCGCACTGCTCGCCGAGGTGCAGAGCTCCGGGCGCCGCAACGGCGGCGGCAACGGGGCGGTGGCCGCCGAGGCGCTGAGCGAGCTGCCGTCCGGCGAGGTCGAGCTCGAGGGCGACGAGGACATCGGCGACGAGGACGAACCGCTCGACTGGGACCCCGACGCCGAGGCCGAGGACGAGATCGAGGACGATGCCCCGCCGTCCGACGACCCGGGCGCCGCGCGTCGCTTCTGGTTCGAGCACGCGACGGGCGCCGGCAAGACGGTCGCCGCGCTGGGGTTCGTGGAGGCCACGCGCACGGGCGGCGTCCTGATCCTCACGCACCGGCGCAACCTCGTCGACCAGTTCCTCGGCGAGCTGAAGGACCGCGGCTACAAGAAGCTGATCAGCCCGCCTCTGCTCGACGGCAAGGGCGAGGACAAGGCCAAGGCGCCGGTCACGGTCGAGACCTACCAGTGGTACGTGCGCAACGCCGGGCGCATCTCGGGCGCCTACTCCGTCGTGATCTGCGACGAGGCGCACACCGCGCTCGGCGAGAAGACCAGCGCGTCGATCCGCTCGTGGCAGGGCCCGATCTTCGTGGGCATGACCGCGACGGGCGCCCTGATCGCCCGTCACGTAACCGACCTCTTCCCCACCCAGACCTCGCGCTTCGACCTCGCGCAGGCCGCGCGCCGGGGGGTGATCGCGCCGCTGCGCTGCGTGAGGATCCCGCCGGGCGTGGGCGTGCGCACGATCGCCAAGGTGCCGCTGCGCAAGGGCGAGGTCGACCAGGACTTCGACCAGGAGGAGCTGGCCGAGCTCCTCGACCAGGCGCCGTTCAACAGCGCGATCGCCGACCTCTACCGCGTCCGGTTCAAGGACCTCCCCGGCGTCGTCTACTCCGCCGGCGTGCGCCACGCGCACAACGTGGCGAAGGCGTTCGTCGACGCCGGGCTCAAGGCCAAGGCGGTCTCGGGCGAGACGCCGAAGCGCGAGCTCACGCGCGTGCTCGCCGCCTACGAGCGCGGCGAGATCGACGTGCTGGTGAACGCGCAGCTCCTCGCCGAGGGTTGGAACTCTCCGCGTGCGACCGTGTGCATGCACCTCGCGCCTACGGCCTCGAAGCGCATCTACCAGCAACGCGTCGGGCGCGTCACGCGCCGCAACCCCGGCAAGGAGGCCGGCATCGTCGTGGACTTCGTCCACCCGGCCACCACGCACGACGATCCGGTCGTGACGCTGCACTCGCTGCTCGACCGCGACGTCTACCGCGGCGGCGCGATCGTGGTGGGGCCGGTGCGGCGCGGACGCGGGCGGCGGCTGCGGGTCGAGCGGCGCGTGCTGCCCGTGACCCCGGACCCGGACCGGCGCGCCGCGGTGTTCGAGCGCGAGCTGTGGCGGATCGCCGTGGAGCACCTGTCGTGGCAGGAGCAGCACGTGTGGGCGGCGCTGGCCGGCGCGCGCGTGGCCTCGAACAACTGGCGCCGGGCGAAGGCGATGCTGCACTTCGACTCGACCGGCGAGCTGCGCCGGCGCTTCGTTATCACCTGCCTGCAGCGCAACCGCAACACGCAGCTGCGGATCCGCGCGCTCCAGGAGATCGCGGCCGCACGCGACGCCGAGGCGTTCGACGAGGCCGTGGAGATCATCGGCGGCTGGTCGCGCGACGAGCGCCGCGAGGGCGTGAAGGTGCTCCTCCAGGCGCTGGCCGAGCGGCCGATCGGGCGCCGCGACCAGGCGACCGCGTGGCTGTGGCGGCTCGCGGAATACACGCGCGAGGTGCACGAGGAGTACGCCGTGCAGCGCTGGCCGGAGACCAAGCGCCTGCTCGGCCTGCTGGTGAACTCGTCGGGCGGCGCGCACGCGCGCAACGCACGGCGGCTGGTGCAGGCGGCGCGCAAGCACGACCGGCGGCTCTCCGCCGCCCTGCTCGCCGCGGCGCTCGCCCACACGCCCGAGGCCGAGGAGGTGCTGCGCGGCGCACGCACGCGGATGGCGCGCAAGCCGAGCGCGCTGGCGCGCGAGCTCCTGCGGAACTTCCCGAAGGGACGGCGGCGGCGCGGCGGCCGGCGGCGCAAGCGCTCCGGTGGCGGGGAGGAGAAGGCCGGCAGCGCGGACGAGGCCGCCGTGCAGAACGCGCAGAACGGCGGCGGTGAGGAAGCGGAGGAGACCGAAGCGGACGAGGTCGAGCCCCAGGCCGACGATTCATCCTCGGACGCAGCGTCATCCGACGACGACGACGAGCCGGCCGAGGCCGCCTGACCGACTTCTGAACACTTAGTGGGGCTATAGCCCCATCAACTGTTCAGACGAAGGTGCACCTCACCGGCGCCGAGCGCCACGCGGCCCTCGGAGGTGTCGACGAGCAGGGAGCCGCGGTCGTCGATCCCCGCGGCAACTCCCTCCCCCTCTCCCCAGCCGATGTTCGACCCGAGCAGCGCATCGCGCGCCCGCCAGGCATCGAGCACCTCGGCAGAGGGAGAAGAGAGCCACCGCTCGAGCATCGCGAGCACGGCGCTGGCGGTGTCGTCCACGGACGCGGACGACCCGGACAAAGCGAGCGACGTCGCCACGAGGTCCGCAGGGAACTCCCGCGTCGTCACGTTCACCCCGAGCCCAACGACCGCCCAGCCCGCCGCCGGCCTTCCCTCCACCAGGATCCCGCAGAGCTTGCGTCGCGCGACCCACACGTCGTTCGGCCACTTGATCTCGCAGCGCACGGGCGCCAGCGACTCGGCCGCCTCGCACACGGCCACCGCGGTCGCGAGCGGCAGCAGCGCGGCGGACTCGTCGAGGTCGCGCAGCACCACGGAGAGCAGCACGGCGGAGCGCGGCGGAGCGACCCACGAGCGGCCCTGACGCCCGCGGCCGGCGGTCTGCTCGTCGGCCGTGACGGTGGTGCCGTGCGGCGCGCCCGCGTTCGCCAGCTCCTTGGCGCGCTGGTTGGTCGAGTCGGTCACGCGGTGGTGCACCCGCGGCGTGCCGATCACGGTGCCGGTGTGATCCGCAGCTCGTCGTCGGGCTGGAGCCGCAGCTCCATCGCCGCGTTGCCACGGTTGACCGCGAGGGCCACCGCGCCCCAGGCGTCCTCGTAGATCAGGAACTCGCCCGCCGGTACGTCGGCGAAGGTCTGCACGACCGTGGCCTCACGGCGGCCGCCGCGGGCGTGGACGAGCGCGCGGCTGCCGATGACCAGATCGAGCTCGAGCAGGTGCTCGTGGCGCAGGTCGAGCGCCACGTTGCCGAAGCCGTCCACGGCGAGTGCGTGGGCGACCACGGCGCCGCCCTCTAGCCGGGCGCTGGGGAGGTCGAGCGCGACGAGGTCGCCCGGGTCGAGCGGATCGCCCGCGTCTGCCAGCTCAGCCCCGGCGGCGAGGTGGGCGGCCACGGGCGCGAACACGTCGCGGCCGTGGAAGCTCGCCGACACGGGCTCGAGACGGTGGGGCGAACGACTCACGTCCACCGCCTCGACCACGCCGCCCGATCGCTGCCACGCGAGGCTGAGCACACCGTTGTCGGGCCCCACCAGCAGCCGGTCGTCGGCGCAGCGCAGCGCGAGGGCGCGGCGCTCGGTGCCGACCTGCGGGTCCACGATCGCCACGTGAACGCCGACCGGCATGTACGGCAGCGCCGCCGCGAGCACGAGCGCGCCGTGCCTGACCGCGTGACGCTCGATGCCGTGCGCGATGTCCACGATCGGCACGTCGGGAGCGATCCGGCGGATCACCCCGTGACAGACGCCGACGAACTCGTCGTTGCGCCCGTAGTCGCTGAGCAGCGTTACGACGATCGGGCGTCCTCCAGTAGGGCGTCGACCAGGCCGTCCACGTCGTGGCGCTCGGCCTCCACGTGCACCTCGAGCCCGAGCTCGCGTGCGGTGGCGCTCGTGGCGGGGCCGATCGAGATCACGCGCGCGCCGCGCGGGAACGCGTCGCCGGCGGCCTCGAGGAAGTAGCGCACGGTGGAGCTGGAGGTGAACGTGACGAAGTCGGCGCGGGCGGCGGCCTCGAGCGTCGGGGCCGCGGGCGAGTCGGCAACCGTGCGGTACAGCGCGACCACGTCCACCGCGGCGCCGCGCTCGCGCAGCGCGTCGGGCACCACATCGCGGCCCTCCTCGGCGCGGGCGAACAGGACGCGCCTGCCGTCCACCTCCTCGCCGGCCAAAGCGGCGACCAGGCCCTCGGCCATCTGCCGCTCCGGCACCACGTCCGGGTCGATCCCGCGGGCGGCGAGGGCCGCCGCGGTGGCGGTGCCGATGGTCGCCACGCGCGCGCCCGCCAGCGCGCGGGCGTCCGTGCCCTGCCGCCTGAGCGCGTCGAAGAACGGCTCGATGACATTCTGGCTCGTCAGGCAGATCAGGTCGTAGCCGTCGATCGGCGGCAGCTCGACGCTGGGCAGCGGCTCGGTGCGGATCACCGGCGCCTCGACCACCTCCGCCCCGAGGCCCGCGAGCCGAGCCGCGAGCGCGCTCGCCTGGTCCCGCGCGCGCGTGACCACCACGCTCCTGCCGAGCAGCGGGCGACCGGCCTCGAACCACGCGAGCCGCTCGCGCAGGTCCGCCACCGCGCCCACCACGGTGAGCGCGGGCGGCTTCACGCCGGACTCGGCCACGCGGGCGGCGATGTCGCCGAGGGTGCCGGTCACGACGCGCTGGCGCGCGGTGGTGCCGCGCTCGACCACGGCTGCCGGTTCGCCCTCCGAGCGCCCGGCCTCCACGAGCGACCACGCGATCCGCTCGAGGTTGCGCACGCCCATGTAGAAGACGAGCGTGCCGGGGAACGCGGCCAGCGCGTCCCAGTCGATCACCGACTCCGGCTTGGTCGGATCCTCGTGGCCGGTGACGAACGCGACCGCGGACGCTCCGTCGCGGTGGGTCACGGGGATCCCCGCGTACGCGGGCGCCGCGACGCCCGCGGTGACACCCGGCACGACCTCGAACTCGAGGCCGGCGCCTGCCAGCGCCTCGGCCTCCTCGCCCCCGCGACCGAACACGAATGGGTCCCCGCCCTTGAGCCGCGCCACCATCCGGCCGGCACGGGTGTGCTCGACCAGGCGCGCGTTGATCTCGTCCTGGGGCATCGCGGCTCCGCCCGGCTCCTTGCCGACGTAGACCAGCTCGGCCCGGAGGCCGTCGAGCACGGCGGGGGGCACGAGCCGGTCGTAGAGCACCACGTCGGCGGCGGCGAGCAGCTCGCGCGCGCGAACCGTGATCAGGCCCGGGTCGCCGGGACCGGCTCCGATGAGGTACGCCTTGCCGGCCACGCGGCAACCCTAGCCCCGATCATTTGTCCAGAGATCGCCCGTCTCATTACATCCGGGTTACGGTGGAGGTCCGGTCACGGATGACCCCCTCACACCTCCTGAAGGGACTCGCATGAAGCGCATCGCCGGCCTCGCGGCCGCTCTCGCCGTCGCCTCGCTCGTATCCGCCGCGCCCGTCCTGGCCGCGCCGGCCACCATCGGCTCGACCGGCATGACCTACGCGAACGGCGGGATCAGCTGCATCTCCGCGCTTCAGGGGGCGACCGCGCCGGGCTCGCCCGCCTACGTCGTGCCGTTCGACGGCACGATCGCGAGCTGGAGCGTGCAGGGCGCGAACCAGCCGGCCACCGCTCGGCTCCAGGTCTACCGCCCGCTCGGTCCGAACGAGTGGCGGCTGGTGGCCGAGAGCGCCGTGCGCCAGGTGTCCGCGACCGGCGTGACCACCTCCGCCGCGCGGATCGCCGTGCGCCAGGGCGACATCATCGGTCGAACCGGGCTCGGCTGCGTCTACACGAGCGCGCTGTCGGCGGACGATGTCCGCACGTTCGGTTATCACCCGACCGTCGGGTCGGTCGCGACACCGGACGGGCCGGGCGCGAGCGCCTGGCGCCTGAACCTTCGAGCCACCGTGGAGCCAGACTGCAGCAAGGGGAACCGCAAGAAGCCGAAGGTCTGCAGGGCCGCCCGCCGCTGAGGCGGTCGCCGGCGCTGCCGCTCGCGGCGGGCGTCGCGGCGCTGCTCGTCCTGTTCGCCGGCCGCTACGGGTACCACCGCGACGAGCTGTACTTCGTGGAGGCCGGCCGGCACCTGGCGTGGGGCTACGTCGACCAAGGGCCGCTAACGCCGCTCCTGGCGCGCGCGATGACCGAGCTGTCCGAGGGCTCGCTCACGGTCCTGAGGGTCCCGTCTGCGCTCATGTGCGCGGGGATGGTGCTGCTCACGGGCATGCTCGCTCGGGAGCTCGGGGGAACCCGCCGCGCCGAGCTGATCGCCGCCGGCTGCACGGCGGTGGGGGTCGTGTTCCTGACGACCGGCCACCTGCTCAGCACAACCACGTTCGACCTGCTCGTCTGGATCGCGGTGACCTACCTCGCGGTGCGCGCCGTGCGCCGCGGCGAGGAGCGGCTGTGGCCGGTGGCCGGCGTGGTGCTCGGCCTCGGTCTGCTCAACAAGCCGCTGCCAGCGTTCCTGGCCGCCGGGCTCCTAGCGGGCGTCGCCATCGCCGGGCCGAGGCGGCTGATCCGCAGTCCGTGGGTCTGGGCAGGTGCGGCGATCGCGCTCGTGATGTGGATGCCCTGGCTCGTGTGGCAGGCGGACCATGGCTGGCCGCAGGCGGAGGTCTCGCGCGCAATCGCGGAGGGCGGCTCGACCTCGTCGGAGCCGCGCTGGGCGATCGTGCCGTTCCAGTTCCTGCTGGTCAGCCCGCCCCTCGCACCGGTGTGGATCGCCGGGCTCGTACGGCTGTTCCGCGACCCGGTCCTGCGCGACCTGCGCTTCTTCGCGTGGACGTGGGTCGCGCTCGCGATCGCGTTCATGGCGACCGGGGGCAAGCCGTACTACCTCGCCGGGCTGCTGCCGCTGCTGCTCGCCGCCGGCGCGGGCGCGGTGGACGGCTGGCTCGAGCGTGGGCGGCGCGGGGCCCGGCGGGTCGCGCTCGGCGCGGCGTTCGCGCTGAGCGTCGCGATCGGCGTGCCGATCGCGCTGCCGGTGCTCCCGGTCGAGGACATCGAGCCGGTGCTCGCGGCCAACGACGACGTGGGCAACACCGTCGGCTGGCCCGGTTTCGTCGATCAGGTCGCGGCGGTTTACAGGCGCGTGCCGGGCGCGGTGATCCTCACGAGCAACTACGGGCAGGCGGGCGCGATCGACCGCTACGGCCCGGACCTCCGCCTCCCGCGCGCGTACAGCGGCCACAACGCGTACCACGAGTGGGGCCCGCCGCCCGACCGCGGCGGGCTGGTGATCGTGATCGGGGAGGTCGAGCGCGAGGGGTTCCGCGGTTGCACGCTCGCGCACCGGATCGAGACCGTGGCGGACCTGGACACCGAGGAGCGGGGCACCGAAGTCTGGACGTGCCGGGGGACGGCCAGGCCGTGGTCCGAGCTGTGGCCCGAGCTCGAGCGCTTCGGCTGATCAGGCGGCGGCGCGCTCGGCGGCGGCCAGC
>DASVPL010000271.1:0-4866 GCA_036382905.1 Thermoleophilaceae bacterium
CGAGCCGAGGAACAGCCCGCCCGGCCGCAGCACGCGTGCCACGTCGGCGATCAGGGGCGCGCGCTCCTCGACGTGCTCGAGCACCTGCTTGCAGTAGACGACATCCACGGAGGCGTCGCCGGCGGGGATCGAGCGCCCGTCGAAGGTGCGGAACTCGGCGTCGGTTCGCGTGCGCAGGGCCACCTCAGGCGACTCCTCGAGGTCCACTCCGACCCATCTGACGTTCGGGTTGAGCGAGCCGAACTGCTCGACCGAGTCGCCCGCGCCGCAGCCCAGGTCGAGCACACGGTCGCCGGCCTGCGGGCCGTAGCGCGCGATCAGGAGGTCGTCGGCGAGCGTCTGGCGGTGGTGGTCGGCGGGGATCGCGTCGCCTAGCAGCTCGATCAGCTCGTCGCCTAGCACGGCCGGCGCGCGATCAGGAGGAGGTGGTGGCCGAAGAGCGCGGCGCGCGGGCGCGATCCGATCCGGTCGAGCGGCTGGAGCGCGCGCTGGGCCGGCGGCGGCATGCGGCGCCAGGTGTAGGTGAGGGCGTGGAGCTCGGGCTGGAGGCCGGCGGCGCGAGCGTCGCGTGTGAGAGCGCGCGGCGAGAGCGGGATGTCGTCGGGCGAGCCGTGGATGCGGGTGGCGACGGCGCCGCTGCGGTTGGCGAGCGCGAGCGCCGCGCCGACTGGGTGCCACAGGCCCGGCTCGATCGCGACCGCCGCGCCGCCGGGCTTGAGGAGGCGGGCCGCCTCCTCGAAGACGGGCCTCAGGGGGCCCTGGTAGGCGACGTGGTGGAGCACGAGGCGGTAGAGCACCACGTCGAAGGAGCCGTCCTCGAAGGGCAGCTCGCCCGCGCGCGCGAGGACGGTCTCGTCGGCCTGGCCGCGCGCCTGCTCGACGTAGTCGGGGTCGACGTCGGCGCCGGTGAGCCGGAAGCGCGGCGCGGGGAACAGGTGGCGGCCGGGGTTGGGACCGCAGCCGACGCTCAGCACGTCGCCCCCGCCGAGCGGCAGCCGCCGGGCGAGGACCTCGCGCTCGCGGTCCTGGAGGTGGTGGTAGTGGACCTGGAGGGTGGCGGGGTCGCTGAGCCGGTCGAGCAGGTTGTCCGGCGTGTAGAGGTCCTTCAAGTCAGCAGGACGATCAGGAGGATGATCAGCGCGATCACCATGCCCGCGCCGGTCACGCTCACCGGCCAGTTCTGACGCCAGAACTCCGGCTTTGCGCGGTCGCGCGAGTGCCGGCCCTCCGGCGGCTCGCCGACCCAGTCTTCGTCGTCGTCCCAGGCCATTGGTCGCTCCGGGTGCGACAGTAGCCGACCGTGACGCTCCTGTACTCGCTCGCACTGCTCGTCAGCGCGGCGCTCCTGTTCCTGCTCGAGCCGATGGTCGGCAAGTTCATGCTGCCATCGCTCGGCTCCACGCCGGAGGTGTGGACCACCACCGTCCTGTTCTTCCAGGTCGTGCTGCTCGCGGGCTACGGCTACGCGCACGTGACGAGCCGGCTCGCGCCGCGGCGCCAGGCGCTGCTCCAGCTCGGGCTGCTCGCGGTGGCTGCGCTGGTGCTGCCGATCGGCGTGCCGGACGCGCGCCCGCCGGACGACGGGAACCCGGTGCCGTGGCTGCTCGGGGTGCTGGCGGTCACGGCCGGTCCGCCGTTCCTGGTGCTCGCGGCGAACGGGCCGATGCTCCAGCGCTGGCTCGCCGGCACCCGGCACCGCGCAGGGCGCGACCCGTACTTCCTGTTCGCGGCGAGCAACGGCGGGAGCCTGATCGGGCTGCTCGCGTACCCGCTCGTGGTGGAGCGGGTGCTGACGCTCGACGGGCAGGGCGAGCTCTGGGCGGCGGCGTACGGCGCGGCGGCGCTGCTGGTGCTGGCGAGCGCGGTGGTGCTGTGGCGGGCGGAGCCGGCGGCTGAGCCGGCGGAGGCGGCCCCGCCGGATGCCGGCGGCTCGCCACCCGCCGCCGCTTCGCCAGCCGCCGCCGCTGCGCCACCCGCCACCGCGGAGGCCGCGCCGGATGCCGGCGGCTTGCCCCCCGCCGCCGCTTCGCCAGCCGCCGCCGCGACCCCTAGCTGGCGCCGCCGTCTCACGTGGCTCGCCCTCGCCGCCGTCCCGTCGAGCCTCATGCTCGGCACGACCACCTACCTCACGCGCGACCTGAGCCCGGTCCCGCTGCTCTGGGTGGTGCCGCTCGCGCTCTACCTCCTCACCCTGGTGATCGCGTTCGCGCCCGGCGCCGACGCGGCGCGGCTCACCGTCTGGGGCCGCAGGCTCCTCCCCGGCATCGCGATCCTGGTCGCCTACACGCTCGCGATCGGCGCCCAGCAGCCGCTGTTCGGACTCGTGGCTCTCCACCTGATCGGGCTCGTCGTCGCCGGGCTGCTCTGCCACGCCCGGCTCGCCGCCGACCGGCCCGGTGCCGAGCGCCTGACCGAGTACTACCTGTGGGTCGCGCTCGGCGGCGCGCTCGGCGGGGCGTTCAACGCGCTGTTCGCGCCGGTGGCGTTCCCGGGGCTCGTCGAGTACCCGCTCGCGCTCGTGGCGGCGTGCATGCTGCGCCCCGCGCCGCCCAAGAAGCGGCCGGACGTGCTCGAATTCTTCCTCCGCGACGAGCGCCCCACGCGGTACATGGACTTCGCGGCGCCCGTCCTGATCGGCGCCGCGATCGCCGGCATCCTGCTCCTCGCGCGCGAGGACGACGGCAGCGTGCCGCTCGAGGTGCGCGGGGCGGTCATCGGGGTGGCGCTCGGGATGATCGTCAACAGCGCGCGGCGCCCGATCCGCTTCGCGCTCACCCTCGGCGCGATCATCCTCGCCGCGCAGACCGGCGCGACCCCGGGTCAGGACCTGCTCGAGCGCGACCGCAGCTTCTTTGGGATCTACCGGGTGGTCGAGAGCGAGGGCGGGCGCGTGCACGACCTCTACGACGGCTCGACCCTCCACGGCTCGCAGCGCGTGAACGACCGCGACCCGCTCACCTACTACTCGCGCGTGGGGCCGGCTGGCCAGGCGCTGGCGGGGCTTCCCCGCGCCGCCACGCGGCGAGTCGCCGCGGTTGGCCTCGGCGCCGGCGCGCTGGCCTGCCATGCGCGGCCCGGCGACGAGTACACGTACTTCGAGATCGATCCCGTCGTGGCCCGGATCGCCCGCGACCCCGATTACTTCACCTACCTGCGCGACTGCGGCAACCCGCGCGTGGTGCTCGGCGACGGCCGCCGCTCGCTGGCCCGCCACCGCGGCGCGCCGTTCGGCCTGATCGCGCTGGACGCCTTCAACTCGGACGCGATCCCGGTCCACCTCGTCACGCGCGAGGCGATCGAGCTGTATCTGCGGCGGCTCGCACCGCGCGGCGCCCTGATGGTCCACCTCTCGAACCGCTACCTCGATCTCGAGCCGGTGATGGGCAACCTCGCGCGCGACCTCGGATTGGCCTGCCGCATCGAGCGCCACGAGCCGACCGACGCGCAGCACGAGCGCGGCTACACCGCGTCGGTGTGGGCGCTGCTCGTGCGCGACCCCTCGCACCTCGGGCCGCTCGCGCGCGACCCCCGCTGGCACGCCTGCGAGGACGACCCCGGCGCCGAGACCTGGACCGACGACTACTCGAACCTGCTCGGCGTGGTGGACTGGAGCTGATCGGGAGGCCCTGATCGGCCCCCCATCCGGGGGCAGTCATCCGGCCGCGGGGCGGAATTTCCGGGGTGAGGGGGGCGAGTCCCTTGCGCCGCGCGCTGTACGCGGCAGAGGATCGCCACGATGCCCCCAACCGAGACAACCACAGACCCGCCGAACGCCCCGCGTGACCTGCGCCCGCGGCCGTCGCGCGAGGAGATCGAGCCCGCCGCGCTCGCGCTGATCCGCCGCCACGGCGGCGAGGTGCTGGCGGTCGCACGCCGCTGGGCGGACTCGCCGGAGGACGCCGAGGACGCCTACCAGCGCGGGCTCGAGATCATGCTGACCAAGGCTCCGTCGACCGACCCCGAGCACCTCGTCCCGTGGCTGAAGACCGTGGTCAAGCGCGAGGCGTGGGCGATCCGCCGCCAGCGCGAGCGGCACACGCCGAGCGCACCCGAGTCGGAGGAGCTCGACGGGACGGCGCCCGGCAGCGCCCACGACCACGCCGTGCGTCTCGAGCGGCTCCGGCTCGGCGCCGAGGCGATGCGGCGGCTCAAGCCGCAGGAGGTCCGCGCGCTCACGCTGAAGGCCGAGGGACTCTCATACCGGGAAATCTGCGACGAGACCGGCTGGAGCTATACGAAGGTCAACAGGTGCCTATCGGAGGGCCGGCGCCGCTTCCACGACCGCCTCGCGGGCATCGAGAGCGGCGCCGAGTGCGAGCGGCTCGCTCCGCACCTCTCCGCGCTGGCCGACGGCGAGGCGCGCGCCGAGGACATGGCCGCCCTTCGACCGCACCTCCGCACCTGCCTGGTGTGCCGGGCACGGCTGCGCGACTACCGCGCGGTGCCGGCCCGGGTGGCGGCGGTCTCCCCGCCGGTCGCCACCGCCGGCTCGCTGCTCGGCCCGGCCCGCGAGCTACTCCATGGCTCGTCAGGCTGGATCTCCGAGCGCAGCGCCGCCCTCGCGGCGCGATGGCACCAGGCGACCGAGCTCGCGCTGGCCCACAAGGGCGTCGCCGTGGTCGCGTCGGCCGCCGTGCTCGGCGGCGGCGGGGCGGCCACGGTCGCCACGGTCGACGGATTCGAGCCCGGGCGCCACGCGGCGACGGCCAGTGCGCCGGAACGGACGACCCTGCCCCCGCTGCCGCCCGCGACCGCGAGCCTCGCCGCTCGCGCCGCCGACGACCACGACCGCCACGCGTCCGCCAAGCGCGACCCACAGCCGCCCGCGAAGCGCGACCGGCGCGCCGCGGCGGCGACGCCGGTGAC
>DASVPL010000272.1:0-9988 GCA_036382905.1 Thermoleophilaceae bacterium
GCGGCGCGGCCGCCGAGCGTCATCGCCATCGTGTCCGACAGCTCCGCGCGCGTGGTGAGGAACTTGTCCTCGGTCGGCAGCGAGATCGTGTAGCCGAGCGCCTGGCCGCGCGAGATCACCGAGATCTTGTGGACCGGGTCGGTGTGCTCGAGGAAGTGGGCGACGATCGCGTGGCCCATCTCGTGGAAGGCCGTGACCTTGCGCTCCTTCTCGCTCATCACGCGGGTCTTCTTCTCGGGCCCCGCGATCACGCGCATGATCCCCTCCTCGAGGTGCGTGTGGTCGATCTCGCGCTTGCCCTGACGGGCGGCGAGCAGGGCGGCCTCGTTCACGAGGTTCGAGAGGTCGGCACCGGTGAAGCCCGGTGTCTGCGCGGCGAGGTTGTCGAGGTCGATCTCACGCGCGAGCGGCTTGCCGCGGGTGTGCACCTCGAGGATGCGGGCGCGGCCCTTGCGGTCGGGGCGGTCGACCACGATCTGGCGGTCGAAGCGGCCCGGGCGCAGCAGCGCGGGGTCGAGGATGTCGGGCCGGTTGGTGGCCGCGATGAGGATGATGTTGTCCTTCATCTCGAAGCCGTCCATCTCCACGAGGAGCTGGTTGAGCGTCTGCTCGCGCTCGTCGTGGCCGCCTCCGAGGCCGGCGCCGCGATGGCGGCCGACGGCGTCGATCTCGTCCATGAAGATGATGCAGGGGCTGTTCTGCTTGGCCTGCTCGAACAGGTCGCGCACGCGGCTGGCGCCGACGCCCACGAACATCTCGACGAAGTCCGAGCCCGAGATCGAGAAGAACGGCACGCCCGCCTCCCCGGCGACGGCGCGGGCGAGCAGCGTCTTGCCGGTGCCCGGCGGGCCGTAGAGCAGGACGCCCTTCGGGATCCGCGCGCCGAGCGCCTGGAACTTCTTGGGATTCTCGAGGAACTCCTTGATCTCGTGGAGCTCCTCCACCGCCTCGTCCACCCCGGCCACGTCGCGGAAGGTGATCTTCGGCGAGTCGACCGACATCCGCTTCGCGCGCGACTTGCCGAAGGACATGACCTTCGACCCGCCGCCCTGCATCTGGTTGATGATGAACAGCCAGAAGATCAGGAAGATCACGAATGGCAGCACGTAGGTGAGCACCGACAGCCAGCCGCCGCCCCCCTTGCCCTTCACGTCAACCTCGACGTTCTTCGAGAGCAGCGTGTTGACGAGGCCCTGCTCGGTGTTGTCCGGGTAGGCCGTCGTGAACTTCTGACGCTTCCCGCCCTCGGTGGCGGTCGTCTCGAAGTCGATCGTGTTGTCCTTGGTGTTGAGGGTCGCCTTCTTGACCTGACCCGCGTTCACCTGCGTGACGAACTGGCCGTAATTCGGCGCCTTCTTCTCCTCACCCGGGGAGATGAGCTTCTGCGCGAAGAACGCCAGGATCACCACGATGAGGATCGGAAAGGCGGCGCTCTTGAAGAATCGGCTCACAGGCCTCTGTTTCCTGGTCGGGGGAAGAACCCCTACTACGCGTAACGACGCAGCGTAGCAAGGGTAGTTGGAGGGTTTTGCTGCTTTTCGGCTGGTTCGGAGGCCAGCCTAAAGCGGATCACTCAAGGGTTGTTCAAGACCGCCACGAACGGAAGGTTGCGGTACTTCTCCGCGTAGTCGAGCCCGTACCCGATCACGAACCGGTTCGGGATCTCGAAGCCGGTGTAGCGAATCGGCAGCTCGACCTTGCGCCGCTCCGGCTTGGTCAGCAGCGCGCAGACCTCGAGCGACGCCGGGTTGCGCGCCCGCATCGTCCTCAGCAGGTAGGACAGCGTGAGGCCCGAGTCGACGATGTCCTCGACGATGAGCACCTCGCGGCCCTCGATGGAGGTGTCGAGGTCCTTGAGGATGCGCACGACGCCCGACGAGTCGGTCGAGGAGCCGTAGGAGGCGACCGCCATGAAGTCGACCTCGCACCGGACGTCGAGGTGGCGCATGAGGTCGGAGAGGAAGAACACCGCGCCCTTCAGGACTCCAACGAGGACCAGGTCGCGGCCGGCGTAGTCGGCGGAGATCTCGCGGCCGAGCTCGTGCACCCGCTCGGCGAGCGGCCCCTCCGCCACGAGCGTCTCGCCTATCAGGGTGTCGGTGGCGGGCACTGCGGCGAGTCTATGCGTGGCGCGCCGTGAGTGCCACGGCCCGCGCGGCATCCGCCGGATCGGCGCGGAAACGTTCGTCCACGGCCACCCCCGCGACCCAGGCGACGCTGCCGCCCGCCTCGACCACCGGGACCGAGCCGCGCTCCGCGCGCGGGACCTTGCGGTCGGTGAACAGGTCCTGGAGCGTCTTCGTGCCCCCCAGGCCAGCCGGGCGCATCCGGTCGCCGTGGCGCCACGGGCGCACCACGAGCCCGGCGGACGCCGCGGCCGGGTCGAGCAGCACGTCGCCGGCGCCGCCGCGGGCGGCCTCGACCCGCCAGCGGCCGAAGTCGACGGCGCCGGGGATGGGCAGCGCGACGGCCCGCGGAGGAGGCTCCGGCTCCCCGCCGGTCGCGAAGCGCAGCGACCCGTACTCGGAGATCGCGCGCACGCCGCCGGGCAGCTCGACGGTCGCGGTGCCCTCGAGCGGGAGCTCGAGGATGCGCTGGGCGTCCGCCCTCGAGACCGCGACGTCGCCCGCGGCCGCGCGCAGCGCGAGCCGCGCGAGGGGCGCCGGTAGCGCGCGAAGGGCCTCAAGCGGCAGCGGGCTCGCGGCCGGGCGGCCGAGGGCCTCGCGGAGCGCGACGTCGAGCACGTCCGCCTCCTCGCGGAGCTGCGCGGCGGTCTCGGCGATGTTGCGCTCGGCCGCGGGGTTCAGCTCGCGGAGCGCCGGCAGCACCTCGGTCCTCACGCGCGCGCGCGCGAAACGAAGGTCCGAGTTCGACGGGTCCTCGCGCCACTCGAGCCCGTGCGCGCGGCAGTGCTCGCGCGCCTCCTCGCGCGTGATCGCGAGCAGCGGCCGCACCAGCCTGCCGCGCCGCGGCTGCATCCCCAGCAGCGCCCGCCGGCCGGGCGATACCGCGAGCCGGTAGAGCACGGTCTCGGCCTGGTCGGAGGCCGTGTGCGCGGCCGCGTAGTCCCCGCGTGCGTGGCGCTCGGCCAGCGCGTAGCGGGCATCGCGCGCCTCGGCCTGGAGGTTGCCCGCGCCACCGAGCTCGACCCGCTCCACGGTCAGGCCCACGCCGAGCCGCTCGCACAGCTCGCGGCAGAGCTCGGCGTCCGCGCCCGAGTCCGCGCGCAGTCCGTAATCGACGTGCAGCGCGCTCACCTCCGCCCCCAGCCGCACCGTCACATCCAGCAGGCAGACGGAGTCGCCGCCGCCGGAGAGCATCACGAGCAGCGGCTCACCCGCGCGGATCAGACCGCTGCGGCGCGCGGCGTCGAGCGCGCGTTCCACGTCACTCCCGGCCGCGGACGCGGCAGAGCCGGCGCGGCTCGTCGAACCCCTTGAGCTTCACCTGGCCGATGTTCTCGAACTCGAGGTGCTCGTCCTCCCTGATCTCGTCCATCACCGCGTCGCTCACCACCACCTCGCCGCCGCGCGCCCGCGCGACCACGCGCGCGGCGAGGTTCACGTCGCGCCCGTAGTAGTCACCGTCGCGATAGAGGGCGACGCCAGCGTGGATGCCGATGCGCGGGGTCGGGCGCTCGTCCCAGAGGCGCTGGAACCCGACGCTCCAGTCGGTCAGCGCGCCAGGGTCGGTGGCGACGATCATCACCTCGTCCCCGATCGTCTTGATCACGCGCGCGTCGTCGGGAAGCGTCTCGGTCACGGCGTCGATGAAGCGCTCCACAGTCGTGAGCGCCTCCTCCTCCCCGGCCTCCTCCGTGAAGCGCGTGTAGCCGGCCAGGTCGGCGAACGCCACCGTCACGCGCACGCGACCCAGGTCGATCGACTCGTCGAGCTCGACCTCCATGTGGCCTACCACGTCGCGCTCGACGAACTCGGCGAGGAAGCGCTGGTGCAGGTAGTCCATCAGCGGCGAGGCGAGCGGCAGCAGGTCGCCCGCGAGGTCCTCCATCTCCTCGGCCATCTGGAGGCCGGGCACGCCCTGGCGCATGAGCGGCTCGTGGACGTAGATGTGGAACAGGCGCGTCTCGGCGTCGGCGATCCGGGCGAGCGACTGGCCGTAGACGCGCAGGAGCTGGAGGAAGGCGACGAGCGGGAAGCCGGCGTCCAGGACGGAGGCGACGTAGCGCAGCGCCTTGAGGTCCTCGTCGGAGATGGTCTCGGGCCGGCGCGGGGCGAAGCCGAGCGTGTTCCAGATCCGCTCGACCATCGACGGCTCGAGCCCGACGGCGTCGGCGGCCTCCTCGAACGGGATCGAGCCGCGGTTCTCCGGGACGAGCAGCGCCTCCACGTACCCGTGCGCGAGCCGCCCCTCCTCGCCCGCCTTGCGCAACGCCTGGAGCGTGTGCCCGCGCTCGCGCAGCCGGGCGACCATACGCGCGTGCGCCACGGCCGCCGGCGTCCACTCGGCGGAGCCGTCGTGCTCGGGGATCACGCCGGTCTGCGCCCAGCGCCTGAGCGTCGCCTGGGTGACGCCGACGGAGTCGGCGGCCTCGCGGAGGCTGAGGAGCCGCTCGCTCATGACAGCCACGCTACCCGGCCATAGGTAATGTGCGCGGCCCAGCACCTAGGGAGGGTCCAGGAGTGAGTTACTTCGTCACCGGCGCAACGGGCTTCATCGGCCGGCATCTTGTCGAGCTGCTGCTGAAGCGCGAGGGCACGATCTACGCGCTCGTGCGCGAGGGATCGCGCGGGCGCCTCGACGAGCTAGCCCAGCGCCTTGACGCCGGCGACCGGATCGTCCCGGTGGTGGGCGACCTGACCAAGGAGGGCCTCGGCGTCGAGGGGTTCGACGAGCGGATCGACCACTTCTTCCACCTCGCGGCGATCTACGACATGGCCGCCGACGAGGAGACGATGCTCAAGTCGAACATCGAGGGCACGCGCCACGTCGCCCAGTTCGCGAACTCGATCGACGTCGGCACCTTCCACCACACGAGCTCGATCGCGGTGGCAGGGAAGTTCAGGGGCCTGTTCCGCGAGGACATGTTCGACGAGGAGCAGAAGCTCCCGCACGCCTACCACCAGTCGAAGTTCGAGTCCGAGCGGGTCGCGCGCACCGAGGTGAAGGCGCCGCTGCGGGTGTACCGGCCGGGCATCGTCGTCGGCCACTCGCTGACCGGCGAGATGGACAAGGTGGACGGGCCGTACTACTTCTTCAAGCTGATCCAGCGGATCCGCGGGGCGCTGCCGCAGTGGTTCCCGATCGTCGGGATCGAGGGCGGCAAGGCGAACCTCGTTCCGGTCGACTTCGTCGCGCGCGCGATGGACCACATCGCGCACGTGGACGCCGACGACCTGCCCTGCCACACGTTCCACCTGGTCGACCCGAACCCGCTGACCGTCGGGCAGGCGATGAACGAGTTCGCGCGGGCCGCCCACGCGCCGCAGTTCGCGATGCGGATGGACTCGAACATCACCGACGTGGTGCCCAAGCCGGTGCGCGCGGGACTGAACGCGATCCCGACCGTGAAGAACATCCGCGAGACGCTGCTGCGCGATCTGCACATCCCGCCGGCGGCGCTCGAGAACCGCGAGTTCGAGGCCGACTTCGACGCGCGCGAGACGCAGCGGGCGCTGTCGGGCACCGGCATCGCGGTGCCGCCGCTGTCCACCTACGCGGCGAAGCTGTGGGACTACTGGGAGCGCAACCTCGACCCCGACCTGTTCCGCGAGCGCAGCCTCACCAAGTCGATCGAGGGCAAGCGCATCCTCGTGACCGGCGCGTCGAGCGGCATCGGGCGCGACCTCGCGATGAAGCTCGCCGACGCCGGCGGCGAGGTGATCCTCGTCTCGCGCACGCGCGAGAAGCTCGAGGAGGTCGCGGACGCGATGAGGAAGGCCGGCGGGAACCCGCACGTGCACCCGGCCGACCTGTCCGACCTCGAGGACGTCGAGCGGCTCGCGAACGAGGTGATCGAGGAGTACGGCGGCATCGACATCCTCGTGAACAACGCCGGCCGCTCGATCCGGCGCTCCCTGAAGGCGTCGCACGAGCGCTTCCACGACTACGAGCGCACGATGCAGCTCAACTACTTCGGCGCGCTGCGGCTGATCATGTCGTTCATCCCGGGCATGCGCGAGCGCCGGGCGGGCCACATCATCAACGTCTCGAGCATCGGCGTGCAGACGAACACGCCGCGCTTCTCGGCCTACGTGGCGTCGAAGGCCGCGCTCGACGCGTTCTCGCGCTGCGTGGCGCCGGAGGTGATCGGCGACGGCGTGCACATCACCACGATCTACATGCCGCTCGTGCGCACCCCGATGATCGCGCCGACCAACATCTACGACGCGTTCCCCACGCTGTCGCCCGACGAGGCGGCGCAGCTCATCACCGACGCGATGATCGACAAGCCGAAGCGGGTCGCCACGCGCCTCGGGACGTTCGGTCAGATCCTCTACTCGGTCTCGCCGAAGGTCGTCGACCAGGTGATGAACACCGCGTACAACATCTTCCCCGACTCGAAGGCCGCCAAGGGCGACAAGAAGCCGAGCGCCGAGGCATCGGGGGACGGCGACGGCGCGCGCGACGGCGGCAGGGACGAGAAGCAGGAGATGTCGACCGAGGCGATCGCCATGGCCTACCTGCTGCGCGGCGTCCACTTCTAGAGCACGGCGCGGTATTGCGCCATCTTCGCGGAAGCCGAGTTAGGGACACTTATCGGTAAGGCCTCCTCGAAATGAGGTGGGGTCAGAAATGAGACGGGGTGGTCAGGGGCCCGCAACGGACGAGTAACCCCCCCGCATCGGGGGGATCGGCTGAACTGCGGAACCAGGTAGCGGTACAGCGACGTTTAAGTGCTCGTCCCGCTAAGGGGAGTACATTCCGGTCGGCCCCGCTTGACCACTCCAATCGACATCACCGACCCGCGGCTCGTCAAGGCCTACGCGCACCCGCTGAGGATCGAGATCCTCAGTTTGCTCGACAACCGGGTGGCCAGTCCGAAGCAGATCGCCACGGAGCTCGAGACGCCGCTCCCGAACACCGCGTACCACGTGCGGCAGCTCGCCGCGCTCGGTCTGGTCGAGCTCGTGCGGCGCACGGTGCGCGGCGGCGCGGTCGAGCACCACTACACGACAAAGGTCCGGCCGACGATCCCGGACGAGCTCTGGTCCACGCTGCCCGACATAGTGAGGCGCGCCGCCATGGGAGGAGCCGTCCAGCAGGCGCTCTCGGAGATGATCCGGGCCGTCGACCAGGGCGGGTTCAGCCCTGACGAAGCCCACCTGACGCGAACGCCCGCGCGCCTCGACGCAAAGGGATGGCGAGCGGTCTCGCGTGAGATGCACAGGGCGCTGAAGCGCGTGGACGCGATCGTGGCGGAGACCGAGGCGCGGCTCGAGAACGATCCCGAAGAGGAGACCGTCGAGGCGATGGCCGTGATGGCGCTCTTCGAGCGGCCGGAGATGGAACGCGACGGCGCGGCCGGCGCTCCGCGGCGGACCGGGCGCACCCCGGCCCAGGCGGGCAGGCGCTTCAGCTAGGCAGCCAGGTGCGGGTAGTCGCGCTCGACCAGAGCGCGGTACTGCTCGTAGACCGGCTTCGTTATCGGGATCAGCGCGAGCGCCTTCTTCACGTTCCCCGAGGTCTTGATGCGGCGGCGGGCGATCGCCATCGCCACGTTCTCCTTGCCCTGGAAGTAGCGATTCGCGACGTCTGAGTCCATGGTCATCTTGACCTCGGGCTCCCAGTCCACGTCGTCGCTCCACTCCCAGCGCAGGTGAGCGCCGTCCTCGCCGGCGTCGCTCGCGGGCGCGACGTTGACTACCAGGTCGAGGTCCGGGAACTCGAACCGCTGAGGCGTGTCGGCGTCGTGCAGCTTCGGCCCCATGTCGGGGTCCGTGCTCATCATCTCGAACACCCTGTCCATGACCTCACGGCACTCGCGAGCCGAGTTGAAGCTCATGCCGCCACCCTAAAGGAACGCGGACCGGCGCTTGGCGAGGTTTTCCCAGACCTTCTTCTGGATCACGTCGCGGACGTGCTCCGAGAGCTCGAACACGAGCGTGCGGTCGGCCGCGGCGTCCGGGCCGAACTCGGAAAGGTCGATCGGCTCGCAGAACTCCATACGCCAGCGCGACGGGAGCGGGACCGCGCCGAGCGGCCCCAGTGCGGGGAACGTCGGCGTGACGGGGAAGAACGGCGTGCCGGCGAGCCGCGCGAGCAGCGGTGCGTCGGCGAGCTTGGGATGGACCTCCTCGCTGCCGACGATCGCGACCGGCACGATCGGCGCGCGCGTGCGCAGTGCGATCTCCACGAAGCCGCCCCGGCCGAAGCGGCGGAGCTGGTAGCGGTCGCGGTAGAGCTTCTGCGCGCCGTTCGTCCCCTCCGGGAAGACCGCCACCAGCTCCTCCTGATCGAGCAGCCGCAGGGCGTTGTACGGGGAGGCGGGGACCCCGCCCAGCTTGCGGATCGCGACCGAGACGTAGGGCAGCTCGAACGCCCAGTCGAGCACCGTGAAGCGCGGGTAGCGCGGGAGGGGGTGCTCGCGCTGGAGCGCGACGCCGATCATCGCGGCGTCCCACGGCAGGATCCCGGCGTGGTTGGCCACGAGCAGCGCCCGCCCGTGGCTCGGCACGTTCGTCACGCCCTCCACCTGGATGCGCCACCAGCGGTCGTAGAGGAACTCGAGGAACGGCAGCGCCGCCTCGACGAACTCCTCGTCGAGCCCGAAGTCGTCCTCCTCGTACTCGCCGCCGAGACGCCGCATGACCGCCTCGAGGCTCTCGCGCGCCTCGCGCGGCAGGCCCATCGCCGCGCCGGCGAAAGCCGTCGCCGGAGCCGCACCGCCCTCGAGCCCGCCGCGCAGAGCGCGCAGGAACGAGACGGCGGGGCCGAGCGGGCCGTCGCTCACGCCGCGGCCGCCGTGGAGTCGCGTGCGGCGGTGTAGTCGCGGACGGCCTCGACCGTCGAGAAGCGCGGCGTGAAGCCGACCTCCTCGACTAGCCGCGTTGTGTCCACCCCGCGCCCGTAGCGCAGCAGCCGCCGGAAGTCGGGGGAGAAGCTGAACAGGCCGAGGCGGCGGCCGAGCTGGCTGGTGGTGCCGAAGAGCGGGGCGGGCACCGGCATCGTCGGCCGCCTGACGAGCCGTATCGCGCGCGTGAGACCCAGCGTCCCGCGGGCGGCGACGTTCACCGCGCCGCGCACCGGATTGCGCACCGCGGCGACGAACGCGTCGAGCGCGTCGCGCTCGTGGATGAGCTGGATGCGGGGGTCGAAGCCGAGGTAGGTCGGGACGACCGGCAGCGAGAGGTAGCGCGTGATCTGCGTCGCGTGGGCGGGGCCGATGGTGAGCTGGTAGCGCAGCATCGTGCAGACCACGTCCTCGTGGCGGCGGCGGAAGGTCTCGAAGAGGTTCTCGATCTCGGCCACGTCGCGCTGGAAGCGCGTGCGCAGCGGGTAGAGGCGCGACATGTCCTCGGTGAAGAACTGGGGCGCCGCCGGCTCCGAGCCGTAGATTCCGGCCGAGCCGCGCACCACGATCGTCCGCAGCGTCTCGATGCGCTCGCACGCCGCCAGGAGCTGGAGCGAGCCGATCACGTTGATGTCGTGCGCCGCGCGCGCGGACATTCCGGGCCCGGGCTGGCGGACGATCTGGTTGTGGACGACCGTGTCCACCCCGGTGGGTGGAATCAACCGGCCTATCTCCGGATCGCGGATGTCCGCGTCGATGAACTCCGTGAAACGCAGCGGGGCGCGCGGGCGCTTGGTGTCGATCCCGACGACGTACTCGACCCCGGGGTCGTCCTCGAGCCGGCGGGCCAGCTCGGTGCCGAGGTAGCTGGCGATGCCGGTGATGAGGATGCGCCGGCCGGGCACGTCAGGAGCGGCCGCTGCGCGAGCCGCCGCCGCGCTTGGCGGGGGCGGCGCGCTTGGCGCCGCCGCCCCTGGCCGGCGGCTTCGCCGGCAGGCGCTCCTCGATCGCGTC
>DASVPL010000273.1:0-26123 GCA_036382905.1 Thermoleophilaceae bacterium
TTCGCGCTCGCCATCCCACCGGGCTGACCGTCCACGCACGGCTCGTCGTGGCCGTCGTGGCAGAGGTTCGGGGTGATGAACGTGTAGTTGGGAGTGGCCGACTCACTGGCCAGAGCCGCCGGCAGCCGGTCGAGCGGGACCACCCGCGCGTCGCACTTCGCCTGGTCGTCGATGATCGAGTGGAAGTACATGTACGGGTTGTGACGGACCGCGTACTGGTCGCCGACGCGCGCGCTCTGCGTCCGGTCCTGCGCGCCGATCGCCGGGTGGCGGCAGGTCTTCGGCTCGGTGTCCGAGTTGCCCATGTCCTCCATGTAACCGGCCCATGTGAGCCCCTTGGCGTCGAGCTGGTCGGCGATCGTCTTGACCTGCGACGGGTAGACGGCTCCGCTCCCGAGGAACTGGCCGTCCGGAGCGGGCGTGCCCGGTACGAAGTCGATGAAGAACGGCGCGTCCGCCTGCGTGAAGGGGTTGGGCCCCTGGCCGCTCACGAGCGAGATGTAGTTGTCGAGGCTGAGGTGCCCGGTGGCGTAGTAGTTCGGCACGAACGCGCCCTGGGCCCGCAGGGTCTTCGCCAGGTAGGGCGCCTTGGAGTCGGCGCCGAACGTGGAGTCGGCGTTCTCGTTCTCGAGCAGGAGCACGAAGACGTGCTTGACCGGCGGCGGCGCGGCCCCGGCCGGCGCGGGGCTGGCGGCCAGCACTGCGGCAGCCAGGGCGAGCCACAGCGCTGTGCGCATCCTCGGAGCCTCCCGCCTCAGATCTTGTGCCGCTCGAGCAGCTTCTTGCCGATCACCATGCGCTGGATCTCGGAGGTGCCCTCGCCGATCAGGAGCAGCGGCGCGTCGCGGTAGAGGCGCTCGATCTCGTACTCCTTCGAGTAGCCGTAGCCGCCGTGGATGCGGAACGAGTCCTCCACGACCTCCTTGCCGGTCTCCGAGGCGAACAGCTTCGCCATGCCGGCCTCGAGGTCGGAGCGCTGGCCGGCGTCCTTCATGCGCGCGGCCTTCATCGTCAACAGGCGCGCGGCCTCGACCTTCGTGGCCATGTCGGCGAGCTTGAACTGGATCGCCTGGTGCTTGGCGATCTCCTTGCCGAACGTCTTGCGCTCCTGCGAGTAGCGCAGGCCGAGCTCGAGCGCGCGCTGGGCGATGCCGACGCCGCGCGCGGCGACGTTCACGCGACCGACCTCGAGCGCATCCATCATCTGCACGAAGCCCTTGCCGAGCCCCTCCTCGCCGCCGAGGATGTTCTGCGTCGGGCAGCGGTAGTCCGCGTACACCAGCTCGGTGGACTCGACGCCCTTGTAGCCCATCTTCTTGATCTTGGGTGGGATGTCGAGGCCCTTGTAGTCGCCCGTGTTCTCGGCGACGCCCGGCTCCTTCTCGGTGATGAAGCAGGTCATGCCCTTGTAGGGCGGGTCGGCCTCAGGGTCGGTCTTGGCGAGCAGGAAGACCACTCCGGAGAGGAGCCCGTTCGTGACCCACATCTTCTGGCCGTTGATGACCCACGCCTCGCCGTCCTGCTTGGCGCGGGTGGTGATCGCCTGCACGTCCGAGCCGAGGCCCGGCTCGGAGAGGCTGAAGGCCGCGCGGATCTCGCCGGTGGCCATGCGCGGCAGGAAGCGGTCCTTCTGGTCGTCGGTGCCGAACTTCATCAGCAGGTAGGAGCCGATGAAGTGCGTGTTGACGATGCCGGAGATCGAGATCCAGCCGCGCGAGAGCTCCTCGACGATCATCGCGTAGGTGGTCAGGTCGAGGCCCATCCCGCCGTACTCCTCGGGGATCGTGACGCCGAACAGCCCGAGCTCCTTCATCTGCTCGACCACGGCCTCGGGGAACTTGTCCTCGTGGTCGTGCTCCTCGGCGATCGGGATCACCTGCTCGTCGACGAACTGCCGCACCATCTCGGTGATCGCGCGCTGCTCGTCGGTCTTCTCCAGATACGGGTCGGCGACTGCCATCTGGCTCCTCGGTCGGCGGGGATTGGCTCGTGATTGACTCGTGAGTCAGTCTATCTCCGTGCCTGAGCAGGCCGAGGCGAGCCGGACCGCCGCCTACATGGCGCTCTTCCGAGCGCTGGAGACGGGGCGGCGCGGCGGGCTGTTCGCGGATCCGTACGCGGTGCGGTTCCTGCCGGGCGGGCTGCGGGCGGCGGGGGCGGCCGCCCGGGTGCCGCCACTGCGCGCCGGGGTCTGCCGCTACATCGACCGGCGCTGGCCGGGAGCGCGGACCTCCGCCGTCGCGCGCACGCGGGCGATCGACGACCTGCTCGCAGAGGCGCTCGGCACCGGCTTGCGGCAGGTGGTGTTCCTCGGCGCCGGGTACGACACGCGGGCGCTGCGGCTGCCGTCGCTGGCGGGCGTGGCCGTCTTCGAGCTCGACCAGCCGGCGCTGCTGGCCGCGAAGCGCGAGCGGCTCGGCGCGGACGCCGAACGCACCGGGCCGGCGACCGCCCGCGCCCTTCGCCGCGTCCCGATCGACTTCGCCCGCGACGAGGTCGTGCCCACGCTCGCGCGCGCGGGCTTCGATCCGGCGTCCCCCGCGGTCTTCGTCTGGGAGGGCGTGACGAACTACCTGACGGCGGAGGCGGCGGATTCGACGTTCCGCGCGGTCGCGAGCACGGCGCGCGGAGGCCGGCTCGCCTTCACGTACGTGCACAGCGGCGTGATCGACGGGAGCGTCGAGTTCGAGGGCGCCGAGCGCCTGCGCTCGACCGTCTCGGGCGTGGGCGAGCCGTGGACCTTCGGGCTCCACCCGGACGAGCTGGCGGCCTACCTGGCCGACCGCGGGCTGCGCCTCCTCGGCGACGAGGGAGCCGACGACTACCGCCGCCGCCTGCTCGGCGACTCACCGCACGTGCTGCGCGGCTACGCGTTCTACCGGCTCGCGGTGGCCGAGGTGGCTCCAAGCGACGCCTGAGTATGTGCTCACCGTCTGACCGCGACCATATGTTGGCGCGCCACGATGGAAGGTCGCTCGAAGAGATCCGATGGGTCGGGTGGCTCGGTCTCTGGTTTCGTCGGAACCCTGCCGGCGTACCTCGGGATGTCTCTCGCGGCGATATACGCGCTGGGAGCGCTCGAGGCGCGCGGACAGCTGAGCGAATCCGGCGTCCGCACGCTCGATGCGCTCCCGGTGATTCCCGTTGAACAGTTGCTGGCGCGGGGGATCTGGGCGGTCACCGAGCCGCTGCCGCTCGTCCTCGCCGTCGTTCTTGTCACCCAGGGGCTCGCCGCCCTGTTCTTCCGCGTCCGGGAATACCGTGGGCGGGAGGACACCACGGCCGGTCTGTTGAAGGGGATGGCGCTCGCGATCGCATTGCTCGCGATCGCGCTCGCGATGATGCCCCCGGCGATGATCCCGCGGGTGCTGTTCGCGGGGGTGGGGTACGGCGGCGTCGCCTTGGTCCTGGGGCTGCGCCACGACTGGCGCCCGGAGTCTCTCCGTTTCGTGGCGGTCACCGGCAGCGTCTTCGCCGTCATCTTCGCGATGACCGGCACCTACTTCGCACCCGACCCTCTGCCGGACGCGAGCATTCAGACGGAGTCCTCGGTGGTCCGCGGCAGGCTCATCGCAGCGACCGATGCGACGTGGTACCTCGCGGACCGGGGGCGCGTCCGCGCGATCCCGGCCAACCACGTCCGTAGCGCGGAGGTGACGAAGAGGGACCTCCACCGATCGGAGAGTCTGCTCAGGAGCCTTCTGGACTAGAGCCCGCGCGACGTCCGGCGGCGGAGGTGGCCGGCTAGAACCCGGCGGGGTGCCGGACGGTGAAGCCGTTCGCGCTGCGCGACTTGCCCCAGCGGGGGCCGGTCCCGGGGGCGCCGCCCCACTTCGCGACGTACTTGTCGCGGTAGCCGGTGTCGAGCCGGAGCCCGGCGATCATCATGAAGGCGTGCCCGCCGTTGGCGTAGACGGTGATCCACTTGCCCTTGCCGGGCGCGCCCCAGCCCATGAAGCCGGTGGAGTCGAGCGGGCTGCCGGTCAGAAGGCCGGCCTTCAGCAACGCGTACGAGACGGTGCCGGAGCAGTCGTAGCCCGTGTCCTCGACCTTCGCGTGACCGCCGCCGTACTTGTAGGGCTTGGTCACGATCCGGTTGGCCGCGGCGATGGCGGCCTTGACCTCCGGCGGAGCGTCGGAGGGGGCGATGGCCTTGCCGTTCACGACCTTGGCCTTCGACGCCGGCGGCTGGTACTGCGCGCCGCCCGTGGACTGGGCAAGGGCGCTCCCCGGCAGGAGGCAGACGGCCGCAAGGAATGCGGCAAGCAGCGATGTATGGAAGCGAGTCAGCATTCTCTTTCGTACGCCTGCGGGGTTAGCTGACGGGCTAGCGCTAAAAGAGCTCGCGCCTCTCCTCCGAAGAGAAGACTCGCCCCAACAACCTGGTTCCCCCGCTCCGCACTTCGCGGATTCGGCGTGGTCGGCACCGTAGCAGACGGTGGCAACGGAACTTTCAATCGGCGTTATGTCCCGCGACCTTGAGTCTTTAAACGCGGAAAGCGCTTTCTAGAGCCAAACGTTACAAGTTATGGCGCATCGGATAACGCGTGTACCCCATGCAGGCCCGCCTACGATCAGCGCCCGTGACACCGATGGTGCAGAACGGATGAACTTCGCCCGCGACGTGGTGGAGGCCGCCGCGCCCGGCCGCACGGCGCTCGTCGCGCTCGCCCGCGACGGATCCCGCCGCGAGATCGCGTTCGGGGAGGTCGCCGACCGCTCCGCGCGCCTCGCGGGCGCGCTCGCCGCGCGCGGGGTAAGCCGGGGCGACGTCGTGATGACCGTGATCGGCAACCAGCCGGACTGGGTCCTGGCGCTGGTCGCGTGCTTCCGGATCGGCGCCGTCGCCCTGCCCGCCACCGAGCAGCTGCGCCCGAAGGATCTCCGCGCGCGCATCGACGCGACCCGCCCCGCCGTGGTCCTCGCCGACCCGCGCAACGCGCAGACCGTCGCCGACAGCGGCTACGACGGCCACCTCACCACCGTCGCCGACGAGCTGCGCACCGACCCCGTCCCGGCGCCCGCGGCCGAGCTCTCCCCCACCGACCCCGCGCTGATCACCTTCACCTCGGGCACCTCCGGCGAGCCGAAGCCGATCCGCCACGCGCAGCGCTACCTGAGCGGCCAGGCCGTCCAGGCCGAGCACTGGCTCGGCGCGCGCCCCGGCGACCTCGTCTGGTGCACCGCGGCGAGCGGCTGGTCGAAGTCGGCCCGCAACGTCTTCATCGCACCGTGGTTGCGCGGCGCGAGCGCTCTCCTCCACGACGCACGCTTCGACCCGGACGAGCGGCTCGCGCTGGTCGAACGCGAGCGCGTGAACGTGCTCTGCATGGCCCCGACCGAGTACCGCGTGATGGCCAAGCGCACCGAGCTGCGCCCGGTCGAGTCGCTGCGTCACCTGGTGGCCGCGGGCGAGGCGCTCGACCCCGAGGTGGTGCGTGTCTGGCGCGAGGCCTCCGGCCTCGAGATCCACGACGGCTACGGCCAGACCGAGACCGGCTCGCTGACCGGCATGCCGATCGGCCCGCCGGTCCGGCCCGGGTCGATGGGCCTGCCGCTGCCGGGCTTCCGGCTGTGGATCGAGGACGGAGAGCTGTGCGCCGACCCGGCCACGATCCCCACGTTCTTCCTCGACGGCGGCGAGGGCACCTGGCGCACGGGCGACCGGGTGGCCCAGGACGAGGACGGCTACCTGTGGTTCGAGGGCCGCGCCGACGACGTGATCATCTCGTCGGGCTACCGGATCGGGCCCTTCGAGGTGGAGTCGGCGCTCGTCTCCCACCCCGCGGTGGCCGAGGCCGCGGCGGTCGCCGCCCCCGATGCCGAGCGCGGCTCGATCGTGCGCGCGATCGTGGTGCTGCGCGACGGCGAGGAGCCGAGCGACCAGCTCGCGCGCGCGCTCCAGGACCACGTGAAGGCGGAGACCGCGCCGTACAAGTACCCGCGCATCGTCGAGTTCGCCGGCTCGCTCCCGAAGACCGCGAGCGGGAAGATCCGCCGGGCGGAGCTGCGCGGGGACTAGCCCTCGCGGAGCGTCCGCCAGCCCAGCAGCCCGGCGAACACGAGGATGCCCGTGCCCGAGGCGGCGTCGAGGATCCGCAGGCCGCGGTCGCCGATCCGCCGCCGCACCAGCGTGAGCACGAGGGCGAGCGCGGCCATCCACGCGAAGCTGCCCGCCAGGACGCCCGCGACCATCAGCGCCGCCGCGGCCGGACTGGCGGCCAGCTCGGCCGTCGAGGCCGCCGCGAAGATCGCGGCCCACGACACGATCGTGAGCGGGTTCGACGCGGTGGCCGCCAGGGCGGTCCGCCATGCGCGGCCGGGCGTGCCCACCTCCTCCTCGGTCTCCCCGCCGAGCCGTACGCGAAAGGCCGACCACAGCGTGCGCGCCCCGATCGCCGCGAGCACGAGCGCCCCGAGGATCCCGAACGCGACGCGCAGCGGCTCGAGCTCGAGCGCCGCTCCCGCTCCGGCGGCGCCGGCGCCCGCGTAGAAGGCGTCGACGATCGCCACCCCGGCGGCCATCGCGATCCCGACCGCGAGCCCGCCGCGAATCACGGAGCGGACCGCGAGCAGCGTGACCGGCCCCACCTGCGCCGCCACCGCGAATCCCAGCCCGAATCCGATGACTAGCGCGGTCATGCCCCGACCCTACCCGGCGGGCGCGGTCACCCGCGAGCTTTGCGCTCGCGTCTTCGGGTAGGTAGATGCCCATGCCCAATCGCCTCGCAGACGAGACCTCGCCGTACCTCCTCCAGCACAAGGACACCCCGGTGGACTGGCACCCCTGGGGCGAGGAGGCCCTCACGCGCGCGCGTGAGGAGGACCGCCCGATCCTGCTGTCGATCGGCTACTCGTCGTGCCACTGGTGCCACGTGATGGAGCGCGAGTCGTTCGAGAACGACGAGATCGCGGCCGTGATGAACGAGCACTTCGTGCCCGTGAAGCTCGATCGCGAGGAGCGGCCGGACCTCGACGCGATCTACATGGAGGCGTGCGTGGCGATGAACGGCCACGGCGGCTGGCCGCTGAACGTGTTCCTCACGCCCGAGCAGGTGCCGTTCTACGCGGGGACGTACTTCCCGCCGGAGGAGGGTCGCGGGCTGCCGAGCTGGCGGCGCGTGCTGGAGGCCGTCGCGCGCGCGTGGGACACCGAGCGCGACAAGATCCGCGAGGGTGGGGAGCGGACGGCCCAGCGGCTGGCCGGCGGCGCCCGGCTCAAGCCGACGGACGAGCTGATGGACCCGAAGCGCCTCGACGAGGCGGTCGCCGTGCTCCGCGGCTCCTTCGATGCGCGCTACGGAGGCTTCGGTCGTGCGCCCAAGTTCCCGCCCTCCTCGGCGATCGAGTTCCTGCTGCGCCGCGGCGAGCGCGAGATGACCACGCAGACGCTCTGGGCGATGGCGAGCGGGGGCATGTACGACCAGGTCGGCGGCGGCTTCGCGCGCTACTCGGTCGACGAGCGCTGGCTGGTCCCCCACTTCGAGAAGATGCTCTACGACAACGGTCTGCTCGCGCGCGCCTACCTGCACGCGTGGCAGGCGACCGGCGAGGAGCTCTTCCGCGAGGTCGCGTGCGAGACGCTCGACTGGGCGCTGCGCGAGATGCGCGCCCCCGAGGGCGGGTTCTACTCCGCTCTGGATGCCGACTCCGAGGGCGAGGAGGGCAAGTTCTACGTCTGGACGCTCGACGAGCTGCGCTCCGTCCTGGGCGACGACGCCGACGCGGCCATCGATTACTTCGGCGCCGACCACGGCGGCAACTTCGAGGGCACGAACATCCTCACCCGCGGGTCCGATCCGCCCGAGCGGCTCCCCGAGATCAAGAGCAAGCTCTACGGCGTGCGCAAGGAGCGCGTCTGGCCCGGGCTCGACGACAAGCGGCTGACCTCCTGGAACGCGCTCATGATCAGCGCCCTGGCCGACGCGGGCGCCGCGCTCGAGCGACAGGACTACCTCGACGCCGCCACGGCCTGCGCCGACTTCGTGCTGCGTGAGCTGCGTGACACCGAGGGCCGGCTGCTGCGCACGTTCAAGGACGGTCAGGCGAAGCTGAACGCGTACCTCGAGGACCACGCCTACCTCGTCGAGGCGTTGATCTCGCTGTACGAGGCGACGTTCGACCCGCGCTGGTTCCGTGCCGCGCGCGAAACCGCGGACGCCATGATCGAGCGCTTCGCCGACGACGAGAACGGCGGGTTCTTCGAGACCTCGATCGACCACGAGCGGCTGCTCACCCGCCGCAAGGACCTCGAGGACAACCCGATCCCCGCCGGCAACTCGAGCGCGGCGTACGCGCTGCTGCGGCTCGCGGCGCTCACGGGCGAGCACGAGTACGAGCAGCGAGCCGTGTCGGTGTTCCGGCTGCTGCACCACGTCGCGCCGCAGCACCCGCAGGCGTTCGCGCACCTGCTCCAGGCGCTCGACTTCCACTTCGCCTCGGTGAAGGAGGTCGCCCTGGTGGGCGATGATCGCGCCCCGCTGGAGCGCGTCGTGCGCAGCGGCTTTCGCCCGCACATCGTGCTGGCCGGCGGCGATCCCGACGGGGTGCCGCTGCTGGCCGAGCGCGGGCCCGTGGACGGCCGCGCAGCCGCCTACGTGTGCGAGAACTTCGCGTGCCAGCGGCCCGTTACGGAGCCGGCCGAGCTGGAGAAACTGTTGGCATGAGCACGCGGCTGCCCTGGACCGAGGCGCTCGCCTCGTGGCAGCCGGCCGCGATCGTGGAGCGGCTGACCGACGACGCCGTGATCCGCGTGGCCGTGCACGACGCGCCGATGCAGGGGCGCGAGGTGGCGGAGTTCCTGTTCGGCGTGCTCTCGGAGGAGCTGGCGGCGCCGCGGGTCACCGACGAGATCGTGGAGGGCGACCGAGCGGTCGTGCTGTTCGAGACCGAGATCCGCGGGCAGGCGGCGCAGGGGCTCAACGTGGTCCGGCATGCGCCCGACGGCCGGGTCGCCGACCTCACCGTGTTCTTCCGCCCGCTCGAGTCACTCGCGACGATCGCCGAGGTCGTCGGCGCGCGCATGGCCGAGCGCTTCGGCCCGCCGCCGGGTTAGCGCGCCGCGCGTACGTCAACGGCGAGCACTTAGGCCCGGGGCCCGAACCGCCGGGTTCTCATCGACTGGAGTCTTAGGTCTCTCATAGGTACATAAGGCTCCAATCGGTGCGCCCCATGGAGGCCGGCGGCGCGTGCACCTCATCGATTGGAGCCTTGCTCCGCGTGGCGGTACAAAAGGCTCCAATCGATGCGCGGAGCCGCGGGCGCGACGCGGGCCCCCGGCGCGGGAGCCGCGTCAGCGGCGCGGCAGCAGGCGCACGGTCTTGCGCGCGCTCGGGTAGCCCGCCAGCGCGGCGCTCGCCTTGCGCAGGCCGGCGCGGGCGATGCGCACGGTCAGCTCGGCCCGGCCGTCGGCGTTCGTCGTGGCCCTCCGCCCCGCGAAGCGCACCGTCGCGCCCGGCATCGCGCGCCCGCCGGCCGTGACCGCGAAGCGCCAGCGCGTGGACGAGCCCGCCGCCACCCGCTTCGGCTCCACCGCCAGGCGCAGGCGCGGCGGCTTCGCGGCCGGCGGGCCCGCGGGCGGTGGGCGATCGGTCGCGTCCGCCAGCTCCACCAGCACGCCGCTGAAGCCCACCACGTACAGGTTCCGCGCCGGGAACCCGGGCGCGCCGCCGCCCCAGTTCACCGCGCTGGCGTTCATGATCCCGCTGGCCAGCCGGCACGCCGTGCGGTCGGTGTCGATCCGCCAGACCTCGCCGCTCGCGTTGACCGCGACGAACAGCCGGTCGCGGTCGTCGCGGGTCATGCCGTCGGGGCCGCCCTGCAGGTCGGGGGCGGTCGCCTCGTAGTACGGCTCCTCCTTCGCCGGGTTGCTCAGGTCGATCCGCGCGACCGACGCCGGCTTGAACGTCTGCGCCGCGTACAGATAGCGCCCGGCCGTGTCGATCACGAGGCCGTTCGGCGTCTGCACCTTCGACCAGTCGTCCTCCACCTTGCCGTCCTTCACGCGGTCGATCCCGCCCGCGAAGTCGTTCGAGGCGTAGAACGCGCCGTCCGGCCCGCGCACGATTCCGTTGGCCATCCCCATGCCGCTCGCGAGCGGCGCGGTCTCGCCGGTCTCCGGGTTCACGTGCAGAAGCCCGCCCGCGGTCCCGTCGGCCACCGCGTTCTGGTTGCCGCCGTTGAAGCCGAGCACGAGGCTGCCGTCGGTGTCCCAGGCGAGGCCGCCGGTCCCGTTGATGCCCTGTACGAGCTGCTTCGGCTCCGCACCGGGCGCGTCGAGCCTGAACAGGCGCCCGCCGTTCTGGATGTCGCTGTAGAAGATCCGACCGCGGGCGTCGGAGATGATCGACTCGAGCTGGCCCTGCCCGGTGAGCAGCGTCCTCTTCTCGGGCAGCGGCGAGCAGTCGGGGAGGGCGTGGGCGGGCGACGCCAGTGCCAGCGTCGCCAGAACCGCCGCGACGAGAAGACGGACGCTCACGCCAGGCCGCTCAGCACCAGCTCGTCGTGCCCCTGCGCCTTGACGTTGCGCAGCACGCGCTCGATCCGCCCGTCCGAGCCGATCACGAACGTCGAGCGCTCGATCCCCATGCGCTCCTTCATGTACCCGCGCGCGGGCTTGTGGACCCACGTCCCGTACGCCTCCGCCACGGCGTGGTCCTCGTCGGAGAGCAACGTGAACGGCAGCCCGTACTTGTCGGCGAACTTCCGCAGCGCCGGCACGGGGTCGGGCGAGACGCCCAGCACCACCGCCCCGGCCCCCTCGAACTCGCCCTGGCGGTCGCGGATCGCACACGCCTGCGCGGTACACCCCGGCGTGTCCGCCTTGGGGTAGAAGTACAGGACGACCGTCTTCCCGCGTAGCGACGAGAGCCGGACCGCCTCCCCGTCCTGGTCGCGCAGCTCGAAGTCCGGAGCCTCAGCCCCCTCCTCGACGCTCACAGGACCGCCAGGTAGCGATCGAGCTCCCAGGCCGAGACCTGCACGCGGTAGTCGTCCCACTCCTTGCGCTTCAGCTCGACGTAGCGCGTGAACATGTGCTCGCCGAGCGTGCGCAGCACGAGCTCGGACTCCGCGGTCAGCTCGATCGCCTCGCCGAGCGTCTCGGGAAGCTGCTCGATCCCGCGCCGCTTGCGGTCGTCGGCCGACAGGTGGTAGAGGTTCTGCTCCATCGGCTCGGGCAGCTCGTAGCCCTTCTCGATCCCCTCGAGACCGGCCTGGAGCAACGTCGCGAACGTCAGGTATGGGTTGCAGGCCGGATCCGGGCAGCGCAGCTCCATCCGCGTGGCCTGCTCCTTGCCCGGGTGGTAGAGCGGCACCCGGACGAGCGCGGAGCGGTTGCGCCGCGACCAGGCCACGTACACAGGCGCCTCGTAGCCCGGCACGAGCCGCTTGTACGAGTTCACCCACTGGGCGAAGATCGACGAGATCTCGCGCGCGTGACGGAGCTGCCCGGCGATGAAGCACTTGCCGGTGGCCGACAGGTAGTACTGGTCGTCGCCGTCGTAGAAGGAGTTGCGGCCCTCCTTGAAGAGCGACTGGTGCGTGTGCATGCCCGAGCCGTTCTCGCCGAACAGTGGCTTCGGCATGAAGGTCGCGTGCCAGCCGTACTTCATCGCGTACTCCTTGACCGTGATGCGGTACGTCATGCAGTCGTCGGCCATCTTCAGCGCCGGCGCGTAGCGCATGTCGATCTCGTGCTGCGAGGGGCCGACCTCGTGGTGGGTGTACTCCACGTGGATGCCGAGCTGCTCGAGCGCGAGCACGGTGTCGCGGCGGACGTCGGAGCCGGCGTCGAGCGTGGTGAGGTCGAAGTAGCCGCCCTCGTCGAGCACCTCGGGCACGCCGCTCTCCGGCTTGGAGTTGCGGAAGTAGAAGAACTCGAGCTCGGGCCCGACGTTGAACGCGTCGAAGCCCATCGCCTCGGCACGCTGGAGCGCGCGGCGCAGGACGTGGCGCGGGTCGCCCTCGTACGGCTGGCGGTCGGGCGTGACCACGTCGCAGAACATGCGCCCCACCCCGCCGCCGCCCTCGGACGGCCGCCACGGGAGCACGGCGAACGTGGACGCGTCGGGCATCGCGATCATGTCCGACTCCTCGATCGCGTTGAAGCCGGTGATCGAGGAGCCGTCGAACCCCATGCCGCCCTCGAAGGCGTCGTCGAGCTCCTCGGCGTTGATCGAGAAGCTCTTGAGCTGACCCAGGATGTCGGTGAACCAGAGCCGGATGAAGCGGATCTTCCGGTCGGCTACCAGTGCCTTGACGTCGTCGGCTGTCTGCGGCGTGTCGGCCATGAGGACGACTCCTAGGTGCTCGGGATCGGCGGGCTACGCCGCAGACTAACGAGCTAGCGCAGGTGGCTTCGGGCCCACGCCTGGAGCGTGCGCAGAGCCGGCTCGAGCGCCTGCCCCTTGGCCGTCAGCGAGTACTCCGTGCGCACCGGCGAGCCGTCGATCACGCGGCGCCCGACGAGTCCCTCCGACTCCAGCTCCTTGAGCCGCTCGGACAGGAGCCGATCGGAGATGTCCGGCACGGCGCGCCGGAGCTCGGAGAAGTGGAGCGGGCCGTCGAGGAGGACGGCGAGGATGGCGCCGGACCAGCGCTTGCCGATCAGCTCGACGGCGCGGTGGTAATAGGTGCAGCACGTCCGGCGCTCGACTGTCACGCGAACCGCCATCGGGCGCATCGTAGCTCCCCAGCGGGTCGCGGCCGCGCGGGTCAGGCCGCGCGGAGCACGCGCCCAAGCTCGGCGGAGCCGTCGAGCGGGACGTTCCCGCCGCGGGTGATCAGCGCATGGAAGAGGCCGAGCGACACGTGCGCGGTGGCCTCGATGAGCTGCTCGTCCTCCCAGCCGGCCTCGCGTGCCTCCTCGACGAGGTGCAGCGGCACGGCGTCCGGAGCCTCCAGCAGGCCCTTCACGAACGCGAGCAGCGCCGCCTCGCGCCGGTCGATCGAGCGGAACTCGCGGGCGAGCCCGATCTCGTCGAGGCCGAGACCCGCGTCCCGGGCGCTGCGCATGAGCATCGAGAGCGCGTAGTCGCTGCCCTCGTGCTGGGCGACGCCGAGCGCGACGCGCTGCTGGGACTTGAGCGGCAGCGATCCCTGACGCAACTCCGAGCGGAAGCGGGCGTAGGCGCGCAGCACGGCGGGGGCGCCGGCGAGCACGCCGAGCATGTTCGAGACCTGGCCGCCGGTCGAGAGGGCGCCCTTGAGGATGGGCACGCTGCGCTCCGGGGCGCTCATCTCGTCGTGGATGTGGAACCTGCTCTCCTTCGCCTTCTTCGCCACGGTCGGCCTCTTGTCAGTTGCTTACGAGAAGTAAGTATAGGTTGCGGTGTCTGCCCGAGAGCCGGCGCCCGCCTCACTTGGAATACGCGCGTCGTCCCGTCACGGATGTGTACGGGCGTGCTGTGAACGCTCCCTAAACCGGGCGCGCGGAAGTGTGCGATCGGGCCGCTTTGGGCGGGCTAGCGGCCCGGTTGGGGGGTGCGAGCGGGCCGCTTAGAGCGGCGCGGCGTCGGCGGTCGCGGTGGCGACCCCGACGAGGAAGATGCCCATGAAGAACGCCCACATGGCGATCCGGTCCGGTCGCGGGCCCACGCGGCTCGCGGCGTCAGGGCGACGGCGCGGCGCGGCGGGCGCGGCGCGCTGGCCGGTGATCGTGACCGTGCGGCGGCCGGTGTCCGGGTCGCGCCGCGGGGCCTCCTCGCCGGTGAGGGTGACGACAAGGCTCAGCGCGGGACGTACGGCGTCGCGCTCGCCCGCCCGGCGTCGCGGACGCGCGGCATCGCGCGCGCTCGCACGCCGGCGCGCGTGCTCGGCCTCGCCCACGGGGGCGGTACGCCTATGTACGTCGTCCCGCCATGCGCGGGCTGCTGCACGATCTGCCATGGAACCTCTTTCGCGCGCCTACGGGGTTAGCTGACGGGCTCGCGCTGAAAGAGCTGCGCTACGCCGCTTCCTGCGGCGATTCGCCCCTCGGCCTTCTCGGCCACTGGTTCCCCCGTGCCCCGCCACTGGCGGCGGGACCTCGGCTATCGGGTGCTGATGCTACCCACTTTCGTCTCCGAACGAACGTGAATGAGAGCGGACGAGGCGGACGGACTACTCGCGGCCCGCGACCTCGGTGAGGTACGCGCCGACGGCCTCCGCGTTCTCGCCCGCGAGCAGCCGCGGCGGCATCCGCCCCTGGCCGGTGCCGCCGATCTCGATCGCCTTCAGGATCCGCTGCTTGGTCACCTGCCCGATCTGGTCGAGGTTCGGGCCGGTGACGCCGCGGGCATTGGCCGCGGCGAGGCTGTGGCAGCTCGCGCAGGTCTGGCGGAAGAGGTCGCGGCCCTGGGCCACCTGCGCGGCCGGCTTCTTGTCCTTCAGGTCGCCCACGCCGCCCTCCGCCCGATCGCGGCCGGCGATCACGAGCACCGGCACCGCGATCCCGATGGCCACGTAGATCACCGGGATGACGAAGCGAAACGCCCGCCGGCCGCCGGTCAGGTACGCCTCGCGGGCGCGGGTCGGCCCGCCGGAGAACGCGACGAAGAGCACCCCGACCCCGAGTGCGAGGAAGGCTAAGACGAAGGCAGCGGCCGCCATGCGGGCGGGGATCCTATCTCGCGTGTCGGAGGAGCGGCGGGGCGGCCCTCAGGCCGCGGCCTCGTCGCCCGAGAGCTCGCCCTCGTCGCCGGACAGCGCGGCCTCGCGGCGAGCGCGCTTCCAGCTCCCGAATGCGGCGAAGACCGAGGTCAGGTCGGGCAGGTCGTCGTCCTCGGCGGCGCTCTGCTGGTAGTCGACCATCAGCAGCCGCTCGGGCGGAGAGCCGAGCCGCTCGGCCACGGTGCGGATCCCCTCGATCACCTCGTCGGGCGAGACGACCTCCGCGCTGTCGCGGCCGCGCTGGGCCTCGCGGGCGAACACCCCCGCGGCGGCGCCACGGGCGCCCGGGGCGCCGTCACCCGCGTCACGCGCGCGGCCGGCGCCGATCAGCAGGCGGCAGTGAGGGCAGCGCACCGGCTGCGGTGGCCAGGCCGGTAGGGCGTCCGCCTCCACCAGCAGGAGGCAGTGCGGGCAGTGCGCGTCGGTCCGCTCTGAGGTCGTTGCCATCACCCTCGTTGTTGCGCAACGGCCGTGTGGGTAAACCCCGTGCCGTTGGGCGGGCGCGCCAGCGCGCCGAAAGGGGCTCTGCGCCTAGACCGCGAGCGCCTGGAGCTCGCGCTCCTCGGCGAGCTTGCGCAGGGCGCGGCGCTCGAGCTTGCGCACGCCCTCGGGCGAGAGGCCCATCCGCTTGGCCACCTCACGCAGCGTCTTCGGCTCGCGGCCGTCGAGCCCGAAGCGCATCTCGATCACGCTGCGGGCCGTGTCGTCGAGCCGCTCGAGCGCGCGGCGGATCGACTCCTCCTCGAGCTCGACCGCGACCTCCTCGAGCGGGCTGGGCGCATCCGAAGGGAGCAGGGACCCGAGCTCGGCCTCCCCCTCCCCCCCGACCGGCGTCTCCAGGCTCACCGGCACCCGCTCCGCCGAGCGCAGCTCCTCGATCCGCGCCGGGTCGGTGCCGAGCGCCTCGGCCAGCTCGACCTCGGTCGGCTCGCGCCCGAGCGCGGCTGTGAGCTTGCGCTCGGTCGTGCGCAGCTTGGTCAGCTCCTGGCCGATGTGGACCGGGATTCGGATCGTCCGCGACTGGTGCTGAACGCCGCGCTGCATCGCCTGGCGGATCCACCAGGTGGCGTAGGTGGAGAACTTGAAGCCGCGCCGGTGGTCGAACTTCTCGACCGCTCGGATCAGCCCGAGGATTCCCTCCTGGATCAGGTCGAGGAACGGGAGACCGAGGCCGCGGTAGCGCTTCGCGTTCGCCACCACGAGCCGCAGGTTCGCCTCGATCATGCGGTCCTTGGCCGCCTGATCGCCGCGCTCGATGCGCTTGGCCAGCTCGATCTCCTCCTGCGCGGTGAGCAGCGGCCGCTGCGCGATGTCGCGGAGGAAGAGCTGGAGCGAGTCGCTCGTGGCCTCGGCCACGGCGTTGTGCGTGAAGCGCGCCTCGTTGGCGCCGCTGCGCTCGTTGTGGTCGAGCACCTCGATCCCGCGGCGCTCCGCCTCGCGGTAGAGCGCCTCGATCCGGTCGTCGTCGACGTCCAGGCCCTCGACCGCCGCGGCCACGTCGGAGAACTCGAGATAGCCGTTCTCCTCGGCCCGGCGGAGCAGGTCGTCGATCCTCCCTTCGAGTCCCTCCTCGCTCATGGCTTTCAGCATACGCCCGCTCACCCGAGAGCGATTCGCCTCCGGGGACCGCATGACGGCGCCTCCGCGGCGGACGGCCGGTACCATCGCCGCCGTGAGGGGTTGGTTCGTCCTGGGGGCGCTCGCGGTACTGCTCGCGCTCCCTGCGAGCGCCGCGGCGCGCGTCGTGCGCGCGGGCGACATCCTGCCCCCGGGCCAGAGCGGCCACGTGACGCTGGCGGGAGTGCCGAGCGGCACCGGGTCGCCGCACCTCACCGACCAGCTCGAGCGCTTCCTGGCCTTTGAGTTCAAGCCGCACGGGTTCGACAACCCCGCGCAGTCGATCGAGACGCAGCGGATCGGCGTGACGCTCGAGCGCGACGACTGGGGCGTGCCGACGATCCGCGGCCAGAACGACGACGACATCTGGTTCGGCGCCGGCTACGCGGTCGCGCAGGACCGGCTGTTCCAGATGGAGCTGTTCCGGCGCGCGACCCAGGGACACCTCGCCGAGATCGTCGGCCGCAGCTACCTCGAGGACGACATCAAGATCCGGCGCGACTTCTATACGGGACCCGAGCTCGACGCCCAGGTCGCGAGCCTCCCCGACAACTACGAGGCGCGCTATCGCAGCTACGCGGCGGGGGTCAACGCGTGGATCGCGGAGACCCGCGCCGACCCGAACAAGCTCCCTGCCGAGTTCGCGCTGGTGAACGCCGCGCCGCCGGCGGACTGGACGGTGCGCGACTCGGCCGCGATCAGCGTCTACCTCGCGCGCACGGTGCCGAGCGACGACGGCGAGGAGATGGGCAACTGGAAGGCGCTCACCACCTTCGGGTCGAAGCTCTTCGACAGGGTCCTGCCGATCCGGACGAAGGGCCAGGTGCCGACCGTGCCGCCCAGTGAGGGCTCGTTCCCCGCGCAGCCCGGCCGCAAGGCGAAGGACGAGGCCGCGGGCCGCAAGCGCTCGAAGGCGTTCCTCAAGAGCGTGCCGATGCCGAAGGAGGAGGACGTCGGCGGCACGCACGCCGCCGCGCGCGAGCTCGGCGCGCTGCCGATGCTCGGTCAGCTCGGCCAGCGCGGGTCGAACATGTGGGCGGTCCGCAACAAGAACGTCGGCGCGACGCTGTTCAACGGTCCGCAGCTCGGCTTCCAGATCCCCGAGCTGTTCGTCGAATACGAGGTGCACCGGCCCGGCTACGACGCGCGTGGCGTGACCGCGCCCGGCGTGCCGCTCGTCGCCATCGGCCACAACGGACAGGTCGCGTGGGGCTTCACGAGCGGACTGACCGACGAGGACGACCTCTACGTCGAGAAGCTCACCGGTCCCGAGAAGTACATGTTCGAGGGCAAGGAGCGGCAGATGGAATGCCGCGACGAGACCTTCTCCTACCGGTCGCCTCCCTCGGACGCGACCAGCATCCTCGACCTCGAGCCGTCCCCGCCGGAGTCCGGCTCGGAGACGCGCCGCCTGTGCCGCACGATCCACGGACCGGTGCAGGGCCGCGCCGAGGGCACCGCCTTCGCGCGGCGCTACGCGATCTGGGGACGCGAGTTCGACACGCTCGGCGGACTCGCCGGCGTGAGCGAGTCGAAGAACGTGGCCGAGGTCGACAGGGCGATGGCGAAGGTCACCTGGAACGAGAACCTGATGGCCGCCGACAGCCAGGGCAACATCGGCTACTGGCATCCCGGGCTGCTGCCGATCAAGCCGCGCGGGTATGACGAGCGCCTGCCGTTCCCCGGCACCGGCGAGGCCGAGTGGAGGGGGTTCCTGACGCCCGCGCAGCGGCCGCACTCGATCAACCCGAAGCAGGGCTGGCTCGTCAACTGGAACAACATGCCGTCGGCCGGCTGGACTCAGGGCGACATCCCCGCGCGCGAGCGCGGGCTCGGCCCGTACCACCGCGCCCACCTGCTCTCGAAGGTCGTCGCGCGTGCGCACGCCAACGGCGGCGGCTACGAGCAGACGCGTGCGGTGGACCGGGTCGTCGGCACCACCGCGCAGCAGCGCCCGGTCGCCGCCGGGCCGCTCAACTCCGCGCTACGGGGCGCGACCGGCAACGCGAAGACCGTGCTCGAGACGATCAAGCGCTGGAACGGCTCCTACCACGTGACCGACGCGAACGGGACGGTCGACCCGGGCGTGGCCGCCTGGCGCGAGTTCGCGAACGCCGCGCTGAAGATCGGCTTCGGGAAGCTCTGGGACAGCAAGGATCTGCGGCTGTTCGAGACGAGCGCGGGCAGCTCGCACCGGCAGGAGCTCTCGAACGTGCAGGTCTACGCCCTGCGGACGATCGGCGCGAAGGGCTGGCGCCAGGCGGCCAAGCTCGCGTTCCCGGCGCTGGCTGCGCGGTTTGGCAGCGAGGATCCGGCGAAGTGGCGCGACAAGCGGCTGATGTACAACCCGAGCGCCCAGGGCGCCGCGAGCTTCGACCCGATCCCCTTCCTCGACCGCGGCACCTGGCAGCAGGTGGTCGAGCTTGGCCCCTAGGGCCTCCTCTCGGCGCGACCTCCTCACCCCCGCGGCCAGCAAGGCGCCGGTCCGGCGGCGCGCGGACGCCGTCGTGGTCGGCGCCGGCTTCGCCGGCCTGACCGCCGCGCGCGAACTCGTGCGCGCGGGGCGCTCGGTGATCGTGCTCGAGGCCCGCAACCGGGTCGGCGGGCGCACGCTGAACGCGCCGATCGGCGGCAACGAGGTGATCGAGGTCGGCGGCCAGTGGGTCGGGCCGACGCAGGACCGCCTGCTCGCGCTCGGCGAGGCGATGGGCGTGCCGACCTACAAGACCTACAACGAGGGCGACAACCTCTACTACCGCGGCGGCTCGCTCCAGCGCTTCAGCTCGACCGGGCCGCTCGGGGCCGTGCCGCCCGATCCCGAGGGTGCGCCGCAGGCGGCGGCCTTCATCCAGCAGATCAACGACATGGCCGCGCGCGTCCCGCGCGACAGGCCGTGGGAAGCCGCGAGCGCCGTCGAGTGGGACTCGCAGACCGTGGAGACCTTCAAGCAGGCGAACGCGCCGACCGAGGGCGGGCGCTTCCTCTTCGACGTGGGCGTGGAGGCCGTGTTCGCCGCCGAGCCGCGCGACATCTCGCTGCTCTGGCTCCTCTTCTACACGGCGGCCGCCGGGAACGAGACGACCCCGGGCGACTTCAACCGGCTGCTCAACACCGCCGGCGGCGCGCAGGAGAGCCGCTACGTGGGCGGGTCGCAGCGGGTGGCGCTGCGGGTGGCCAAGCAGCTCGGCAAGAAACGGATCGTGCTCGGCTCGCCGGTGCGGCGGGTCAAGCAGGGCGGCAAGAGCGTGACCGTGGAGTCCGACCGCGCGGTGGTGAACGCCAAGCGCGTGATCGTCGCCGTCCCCCCCACGCTCTGCCAGCGGATCGAGTTCGCGCCGGGGCTCCCGGCCGCGCGCGACCGGCTCACGCAGAACTGGCCGATGGGCTCGGTGGTCAAGTGCGAGGCCGTGTACGACAAGCCGTTCTGGCGCGAGGAGGGGCTGACCGGCCAGGTGGTGAGCGACGCGAGCCCGGTGAAGATCACGTTCGACAACACGCCCGCGAGCGGCACGCCCGGCGTGCTCCTCGGGTTCATCGAGGGCCGCGAGTCGCGCGTGTGGGGCGAGAAGTCCGTCGGCGAGCGCCGGGCGGCCGTGCTGCGCAACTTCGCCACCTATTTCGGCGAGCGCGCCTTGAAGCCGGCGCGCTACGTCGAGATGGCGTGGCAGCACGAGACCTGGAGCGGCGGCTGCTACGCGGGGAATTTGACGCCGGGCACGCTGCTCGACTTCGGCCCGGCGATCCGGGAGCCGGTGGGCCGGCTGCACTGGGCCGGGACCGAGACCTCGACGCTGTGGGCCGGCTACATCGACGGCGCGGTGCGCTCGGGGGAGCGCGCGGCGGCGGAGGTTCTGGCGAGGCTTTGAACAGTTGATGACCCTATGGGGTCATTAACTGTTCAAAGAAGTGAGGTAGGCGTCGGTCCGCCAGCGCTGGTCGAACGCCGCGACGCCGTGCTCCGCGAGCACCGCGGCCACGCCCGCCAGCAGCTCGGTGCGGTCCGGGTCTGGGAGCGCTCCGACGAACGACCAGCTGCTCACCAGGGCGACGTAGTCCTCGGCGGTGATGCGCTGCGTGTGCTCGAAGCTGCGGAGGGTCAGCGGCTCGAAGAGCTCCCAGCCCGGCCCGGTGCGCCAGGCGGCGGGGTCGTCGCGCGGGTCGTTGCCCGAGGCGGACGGAGTGCGGCGACCCTCCGGGTGGTAGTAGACGTCGCGAACCAGCTCGACCACCTCGGCGCGCCAGGGCTCCTCGTCGTCCGCGGTCACGCCCACGTTCCACAGCACCGCGAGCCCGCCGCCCGGGCGCAGCACGCGCGCGATCTCGGCCAGCGCACGCGGGGCGTCGAACCAGTGGAACGCCTCGGCGACGAACACGGCGTCGGCGAAGGCGTCCGAGAGTGGGATCGACTCGGCGGTGCCCGGAAGGGTCTCGGCTCCACTGATGAGCGCGCGCATCTCGTCCAGCGGCTCGATCGCGGTCACGGAGGCTCCCGCGGCGAGCAGCTCGCGGGTCAGGCGCCCCGTGCCGGCGGCGAGGTCCACGACGCGGGCGGCCTGCGGGGCGAGCGACCAGTGGTCGAACGCGGCGTGAACGGCGGCGGGCGGCCACCCCGGCCGCGCGCGGTCGTAGGCGCGGGCGGAACGGCCGAAGCCGGAGCTCGCGACGGGATTGACGGCGGCCGAAGCCGCGGTGGTCGAGGGCGCCGCGATCGGGGGCCCGGCGCCGGCCGGTGGCTTCGCCTCGCCGCTCAGGCGCCCGCGGCGGCCAGCTCGGGCTCGCCCGCCGCGCCGCCGAGCCCGCTCAGGTAGCGGTCCGCGGAGCGCGCCGCCTGGCGACCCTCGGAGATCGCCCACACGACCAGCGACTGGCCGCGGCGTGCGTCGCCGCAGGCGAACACGCCCGGCACCGAGGTGGCGAAGTCGTCGTCCGACACGTTGCCGCGCCCGTCGCGCTCCACGCCGAGCTGGTCGACCAGCCCCTCGTGCTGCGGGTGCAGGAAGCCCATCGCGAGCAGGACGAGGTCGGCCTGGATCGTGAACTCCGTGCCGTCGACCTTGTCGAACCCCGGCGGGCCGGCCACCTCGTGGCCGTGCAGGTGAGTCACGCGTCCGTCCTCGCCCGTGAGGTGCGTGGTCATCACGCTGTAGCGGCGCTCGCCGCCCTCCTCGTGGGCGCCGGAGGTGCGCAGGACCAGCGGCCACTGCGGCCACGGGGTGCGGTCGTCGGGGCGCTCTGGCGGCGGCTCGGGCAGCAGCTCGAATTGCGTGACGCTGGCCGGGCGCTCGCGGTGCGAATTGCCGAGGCAGTCGGCGCCTGTGTCGCCGCCGCCGATGATCACCACGTGCTTGCCGGCGGCGCTGATCGGCCTCTCCGGGGGCGGGTCGCCGGCCACGAAGCGGTTGCGCTGCTCGAGGTACTCCATCGCGAAGTGCACGCCGTCGAGCTCGCGGCCGGGGACCGGCAGATCGCGCGGGATGGTCGAGCCGATGGCGAGCACGACAGCGTCGAACTGCTCGCGCAGCTCGTCGGCGGTGATGTCGACGCCCACGTTCACGCCCGTGCGGATCTCGACCCCCTCGGCCTCCATCAGGTCCGCGCGGCGCTGTACGAAGCGCTTCTCGAGCTTGAAGTCCGGCACGCCGTAGCGCATGAGGCCGCCGATGCGGTCGTTGCGCTCGAACAGCGTGACGCTGTGGCCGGCCTTGTTGAGCTGCGCCGCGGCGGCCATGCCCGCCGGGCCCGACCCCACGACCGCGACCGTGCGGCCAGTCCGGAACGGCGGCGGCTCGGGCTTGATCCAGCCCTCCTCGAACGCGCGGTCGGCGATCGCCTGCTCGATCTGCTTGATCGTGACCGAGTCGTCGTTGATGTCGAGCGTGCACGCGGCCTCGCACGGCGCCGGGCAGATCCGGCCGGTGAACTCGGGGAAGTTGTTGGTGGCGTGGAGGGCCTCGATCGCCTCCTTCCAGCGGTCCCGGTAGACGAGGTCGTTCCAGTCCGGGATCAGGTTGCCCAGCGGGCAGCCCGAGTGGCAGAACGGGATGCCGCAGTCCATGCAGCGGGCACCCTGCTCGCGCAGCCCGGCCTGCGGGAGCAGCACCACGTACTCCTTGAAGTCCTCGACCCGCTCGGTCTTCGGCCGCTTGTTCGGCTCGACCCGGTGGATCTTGAGGAAGCCGCCGAGCTCACCCACGGCGGGTGGCCTCCCTGGGGGTGGCGCTACCCGCCATGCGGGAGGACCTCCTCCTCCGCGGCGGCGGCGGCCTGGTCCGCGGCGGCCTCGCCGGCCCCCGCGGCCTCGGCGCGGCGCTCGGCACGCGCACCCGCGTCCGCTGCGTCCTCGGTCTGGCCGGCCTCGCCGGTCTCGGTGGTCTCCTGGTCGCCGTCGGCCACCGGGTACGGCGAGCCCTGGCCCACCCGGACCGGACCCGCTCCGTCGCCATCGCCGTGCTCGGCCACGATCGCCGGCTCGCCGGCCTCGATCCGCTGGCGCTCCTGGCGCTCGCGGAGCACTCGCTTGTAATCCATCGGCATCACCTTCACCCAGGCGGAGGTCAGGGAGTCCCAGTCGGCCAGCACGCGCTCGGCCACGGTGGAGCCCGTCCGCTCGCGGTGCTCCTCGACCAGGGCGCGGATCTCGGCGAAGTCGTCCTCGTCGGGATGCTCGAGCTCGACCATCTCGGTGTTGCACTTGGACGCGAACTCGTAGTCGCGGTCGAGCACGTACGCGACCCCGCCGCTCATGCCCGCGGCGAAGTTGCGGCCCGTCGGCCCGAGGATCACCACGCGGCCGCCGGTCATGTACTCGCAGCCGTGGTCGCCGACGCCCTCGACCACCGCGTGGGCGCCCGAGTTGCGCACGCAGAACCGCTCGCCCGCGAGCCCGCGGAAGAACGCGCGCCCGGCGGTGGCGCCGTAGAGCACGGTGTTGCCGATCACGACGTTGTCCTCGGCCGCGAACGGCACGTCCGCGGGCGGGCGGACCGTGAGCACGCCGCCGGAGAGGCCCTTGCCGGTGTAGTCGTTGGCGTCGCCGGTGAGGGTGAGCGTTACGCCGGGCGCGAGCCAGCCGCCGAAGCTCTGGCCGCCGCTGCCCTCTAGCTGCACGTCGATCGTGCCCTCGGGGAGGCCGTCGATGCCGTAGCGGCGCGCGATCTCGCCGGAGATGTAGCCGCCCACGCAGCGGTGTTGGTTCTCGGCGGACACCGAGAAGCTGACCTTCTCGCCGCGCTCGAGGGCCGGCTCGGCGAGCCGCATCAGCTCGTGGTCGAGGTGGTCGTCGAGCACCCGATCCTGCTTGCGGACGCAGCGGCGCGGCACGTCGGCCGGCGCCTGCGGCGGCGCGAGCAGCCCGGAGAGGTCCACCCCGCGGGCCTTCCAGTGGTCGATGGCGGCGTCGGGCTCGAGCAGGTCCGTGCGGCCGACCAGGTCCTCGAACTTGGCGACGCCGAGCTGCGCCATGTACGCGCGCACCTCCTCGGCGATGAAGAAGAAGAAGTTCACGACGTGCTCGGGCTGGCCCTGGAAGCGCTTGCGCAGCTCCGGGTCCTGCGTGGCGATCCCGACCGGGCACGTGTTCAGGTGACACGCGCGCATGTAGATGCAGCCCATCGTGATCAGCGGTGCCGTGGAGAAACCGAACTCCTCGGCGCCGAGGAGCGCGCCGATGATCACGTCGCGGCCCGTCTTCATCTGGCCATCGGTCTGCACGACGATCCGGTCGCGCAGCTTGTTCATCACGAGCGTCTGCTGAGTCTCGGCCAGGCCGATCTCCCACGGGACGCCGGCCGACTGGATCGACGAGACCGGCGAGGCGCCGGTGCCGCCGTCGTGGCCCGCGATCACCACGTGGTCGGAGTTCGCCTTCGCGACGCCGGCGGCCACCGTGCCGACCCCAACCTCCGAGACGAGCTTCACACTGATGCGCGCCGTCGGGTTCGCGCAGCGCAGGTCGAAGATGAGCTGCTTGAGGTCCTCGATCGAGTAGATGTCGTGATGCGGCGGAGGCGAGATCAGGCCGACGCCCGGCGTCGAGTGCCGGATCTTCGCGATGTACTCGTCGACCTTGTGGCCGGGGAGCTGGCCGCCCTCGCCGGGCTTCGCCCCCTGGGCGACCTTGATCTGGAGCTCGTCCGCGTTGACGAGGTAGTGGGCGGTCACGCCGAAGCGGCCCGAGGCGACCTGCTTGATCGCCGAGCGGCGTGAGTCGCCGTTGGCGTCGGGCGTGTAGCGGCGCGGGTCCTCGCCACCCTCGCCGGTGTTCGACTTCCCGCCGAGGCGGTTCATCGCGATCGCGAGTGTCTCGTGCGCCTCGGCCGACAGCGATCCGAGCGACATCGCGCCGGTGGCGAAGCGCTTCACGATGTCCTTCGCCGACTCGACCTCCTCGATGTCGATCGGCTCGCCGGGGTCGCGCACGTCGAGCAGCCCGCGCAGCGTCGCGCGCCGCTTCGACTGCTCGTTGATCATCTTCGTGAACTCCTCGTAGGAGTCCTGGCCGCCGTGGCGCACCGCGTGCTGGATCTTCGCGACCGTGTCGGGGTTCCACTGGTGGAACTCGCCGTCGCGGCGCCACATGTGCACGCCGCCGACGGGCAGACGGTGGCTCGAGCGCGGGTAGGCGCGCCGGTGGCGCTCCATCGTCTCGCGCGCGAGCACGTCGATGCCGATCCCGCCGATGCGCGAGGTCGTGCCCGTGAAGTACTTGTCGATCAGGCCGCGCTCGAGCCCGACGGCCTCGAAGATCTGCGCGCCCGAGTAGCTGCGCACGGTGGAGATCCCCATCTTCGAGATCGTCTTGAGGATCGCCTTCTCCATCGCCTTGACGAAGTGCTTCTCGGCGTCGGCGGCGGACTCGACCTTTGGGAGGAGCCCGTCGTCGAACATGTCGTGCAGGGTCTCGAAGGCGAGGTACGGGTTGATCGCCGACGCGCCGTAGCCGAGCAGGCAGCAGACGTGGTGGACCTCGCGCGGCTCGCCGGACTCGACCACGAGCCCGGTCTGCAGGCGCGTGCCCTCGCGGACCAGGTGGTGGTGCACGCCCGAGACCGCCAGGAGCGCGGGGATCGGGACGCGGTCCTCGCCCGCGGCGCGGTCGGAGAGGATGAGGATGTTGTCGCCCTGCGCGAGGCGCTCGGAGGCCTCCTCGCAGAGGCGCTCCATCGCACGCGCCATGCCCTCGGGGCCGTCGGCCGGGGGCCAGGTGGCGTCGAGCGTGTGCGCGGCGAACACGTCGTGGTCGACCTGGCGCAGCTTCTCGAGCTCGCCGCTCGAGAGGATCGGCTGGCCGATGATGAGCTGGTGGGCGTGCTCGGGCGTCTCGGTGAAGAGGTTCGACTGCGGACCGACCGCGGTCTCGAGGCTCATCACCACGCGCTCGCGGATCGGGTCGATCGCCGGGTTGGTGACCTGGGCGAAGAGCTGCTTGAAGTACGAGTAGAGCGGCGGGCTCTTGTCGGAGAGGACGGCCAACGCGAAGTCGTTGCCCATCGACCCGATCGGCTCCTCGGCGCTCGCCCCGCCCATGCGCGCGAGCGTGATGCGCAGGTCCTCCTGCGTGTAGCCGAACATGAGCTGGCGGGTGCGGACCGGGTCGGCCGGGATCTCGCGCGGCGCCACCGCGGGGAGGTCGTCGAGGTGGACGGTGCAGTCCTTGAACCACTGCCCGTACGGCTTGCGCGCCGCGATCTCGTGCTTGAGCTCGGCGTCCTCGATCACGCGGCCCTGCTCGACGTCGACGAAGAACAGCTTGCCGGGCTGGAGGCGGCCCTTGCGGAGGATCGTGCTGGGCTCGGCCTCGAGCACGCCGGTCTCCGAGGCGAGCACCACGAAGTCGTCGCTCGTGACCTGCCAGCGGC
>DASVPL010000274.1:0-28113 GCA_036382905.1 Thermoleophilaceae bacterium
TCGAGCGCATCGCGCCCGGCGCGGGCACTCTGCACGTGGTGCCGCTCGGCATCGACCTCGACGCGATCAAGCGAACCACGCCCTACGACCCGGACGGCCCGGTCGTCGCGGTGGGGAGGTTGGTCGAGCACAAGGGATTCGCCGACCTCGCGGCTGTGGCCGGGGGCGTGGGACGAGGCGTGGTGGTAGCGGGGGAGGGGCCACAGAGAAAGGAGCTGGAGCACCTCGCCGCCGGTGCGATGACGTTCCGCGGGGCGCTCTCCCCAGCAGCGGCGCGAGACCTCATCGAGACCGCGTCGGTGCTGGTTGCACCGAGCGTCATCGCGACCGACGGCTCCCGCGACGGCATCCCCATGGTCATCAAGGAGGCCCTGGCGCTGGAAACACCCGTCGTGGCGAGCGACGCCGTCGGCAACCCCGAGGTCGTGAAGCCCGAGCACGGTGCTCTGCACAGAGCGGGGGACAGGCAGGACCTGGCGGAGAAGATCCGGCTGACGGCGGGGCGCGAAGCCCTGGGCAAGGCCGGCCGCGCCTTCGCCGAGCGGCACGCCGACCTGCGCACCCAGACGGCCCGCCTCGCGGAGCTGTTCAGACGCCCGTGAGCGCCTGGCTCGTGCCGGACTCGTCCGGGATCTCGTCGACCTGCCCCACCGCGCGGAACGCCAGCGCCACCGACCCCGCCGCCAGCAGCATGTTCACGCCCAGCAAGCCAAGCGCGATCGCACGCAGGTCCTCGCCGCCGATGGCGATCATCGCCGCCGGCTGCACCGCCGCGGCGGCCGCCAGGATTCCGATGAACGCGGCCCGGTGCAGGGCGAGCTGGTACTGCACCGCCAGGTAGGTCAGCGCCAGCAGTGACATCGCCAGCCCGAGCCATGGCAGCGCCTCGGCGGCGCCCGTCAGCTTGAACGCCACGCGCAGCACGATCTCCCCGGCCACGGCGTACACGATCACCATCGGCGCGGCGATCGCCAGGATCAGCCCGAGCGTCCGCGCCAGCACGCCCGACGCCCGCTCGCCGAGGTGGGTGCGCCGCGCTGCCTCCGGGACCAGGTACAGGGACAGCCCGACCGCCACCCACATGATCGCCTTGGCGGCGACCGCGGCCGCGGCGTAATCGCCGGCCGCGTCGTCCGAGGCGAGGTGCTTGACGACGATCACGTTCCCGTCCTGGAGCCACGCCACGAGACCGAGGGCCACGACCGGCACCGCCGCCCGCCGCACCAGCTCGCGCAGCGGGTGCTCGTGTGCGTGCCGCGCGTTCGGCAGGTTGCGGCGCAGCGGGATGAGCAGACAGAGCCCGACCACCACCAGCGCCAGCGGCGTGCCGAGGAACGCCGCCGTGATCTCCGCCTCGCCGCCGCTCACGCCCGCCACGAGCAGCAGCCCGAGCACGAGTCGCATGAACTGCTCGAGGGCGAGGCTCACCCCGACCACCTTGTACTCCTGGAACCCCAGCAGCGCCCCGCGCTCCACCGACAGGACGAGCCAGAGGAGCCCCGTGGGCAGGGTCGCGGCGGCCGCCCACGGCAGGTCGTGCACGCCGATCACGGCGGCGAGCACGTCGCGCGCGAGCACCGACACCACCACGATCACGACGCCCGCGACGAGCAGCCGCCCGAGCCAGCGCCGCACCCCCGCTCCCGCGGCCGGGTCCCCCGCCGCCAGCTCGGCGCTGATCTCGCGCGCCACCGTCGTCTGGAGCGCCTGGCCCGGGACCATCAGGATGATGAACGACGACAGCAGCGCCGCCAGCGAGCCGTACCCCGCCCCGCCGAGGATCCGCGCGAAGACGACCGTGAACGCCAGCGCCATGACGTTGCCGACGATCACCGCCGCGGCGAGGCCGGCCGCGCGGCCCGTGTCGGAGCCGATCATCGTGCCCAGGCGGCGAGCGTCTAGAGACCGGAGCGAGGCGCGCAAAGCGGCGCAAGGCTATCCCCGATTTCCCCTCGGGTACCGCCGTTATCCTCCGCCGTCGTGCAGGAACGCGCCCTGGCCGAGCGGCTGATCACGTACGACACGTCCGAGCTCGACGGCATTCAGGCGGCGGCCGGCTTCGTGAAGGGCTGGCTCGAATCGAACGACGTCGAGATCAAGGACGGCACCCACAACGATCTTCCGGTGCTGGCCGCGACGGTCGGCCCGGAGGAGGGCCCGACGGTCGTGCTGCACGGCCACATCGACGTCGTGCCCGGCGCCCCCGAGCAGTTCGAGCCGCGCATCGACGGCGACCGCCTGATCGGCCGCGGGGCCTACGACATGAAGGGCGGGCTCGCGGGGATGATGTGCGCGGTCCGCGACCTGAAGGACCAGACCGACGTGCGCGTGCACTTCGTCTGCGTCTCCGACGAGGAGTCCGACGAGCCGTTTTCCAGGGGCTCCGACTACGTCGTCGAAAAGGGCTACATAGGCGACTTCGCGATCACCGGTGAGCCGACGGACCTGCGCATCGGCGTGCAGGCCAAGGGCGTGCTGGCGCTGCGCATCGAGGTGACCGGCGTCTCGGCCCACGGCTCGACCCCCTGGCTCGGCGACAACGCGGTGCTGAAGGCCGTCGACGTCTTCCGCCAGATCCAGTCGATGCCGTTCGCGCGGGAGGCGAGCGACCTGTTCGACCGCCCCTCGATCAGCCTCGGCCGCATCGCCGGCGGCGACCGCATCAACACCGTCCCGGGCGCCTGCACCGTCGACGTGGACATCCGCTACCTGCCCGGCCAGGACCCGCGCGCGATCCTCGCCGGCATCCGCGCGCTGCCGGACATCGAGGTCAGCGTGGTGCTCCAGCGCGACCCGGTGAACGTCGAGCGCGACAACCCGTTCGTGGTGGCCCTCGCGGACACGCTCTCCGAGTGGCTCCCGGCCGACCGCGTCTCGATCGGCCGCGACGGCGCCTCCGATGCCATCAGCTTCATCGACGCCGGCGTCCCGGCGGTCGAGTTCGGCCCGGTCGGCGGTGGCCACCACGGCCCCGACGAGTGGGTCTCGATCGAGTCGCTCGAGCGCTACAGCCGCGCGCTCGTCACGTTCATCAGCGAGCTCCCGGCCAGCGCCGGGAAGGGGCACCTCCGCATTGCCTGACCCCAAGCGCGGCATCTTCGGGCGGTACCTGATCGGCGCGCTGCTGATCGTGCTCGCCTCCGCCGGCGCGACCGGCGTGGCGGCGTTCGAGGAGCTCGACTCGGTCGTGAACGCGTTCAGGCGCGGCCAGACGCTCGAGCTCGACGACGAGCTCCAGAAGGCCGACGCCGGCAAGCCGCAGACGATCATGCTGATCGGCAGCGACACCCGCGGCAAGGGCTCGCGCGACTACACGGGCGAGCGCGGCCTCTCGGACACGATGATGCTCGTCCGCCTCGACCCGTCGAAGAACCAGATCGCGGTGCTCTCGCTCCCGCGCGACCTCAAGGTGAGGATCCCGGGCCACGGCGTCGACAAGCTCAACGCCGCCTATGCGCTCGGCGGTGCGAAGCTCACGCTGAAGACGGTCAAGGACTTCACCGGCCTCGGCGTGAACCACGTGGTCAACGTCGACTTCCGCGGCTTCCGCAAGGCGGTCAACGCGCTCGGCTGCGTGTGGGTGGACGTCGACCGCCGCTACTTCAACGACAACAGCGGCGGGGACCAGTACGCCACGATCGACATCAACCCCGGCTACCAGAAGATCTGCGACCAGGACGCGCTCGACTACGTCCGCTACCGCCACACCGACAACGACCTCGTCCGCGCGGCTCGCCAGCAGGACTTCCTGCGCTCGCTGAAGAGCCAGATCGGCGTGAACCGGATCGTCCGGGACCGCAAGGAGCTCATCTCGATCTTCGGCAAGTACACGCAGTCGGACATCGGCTCGCGCAAGACCGTGCTCCGGCTGCTCAAGCTCGTGGTCGCGTCGGCCGGGCTGCCGATCCATCAGATTCACTTCAAGGCGAACATCGGGGCGAGCTACGTGACGGCCACCTCCGAGCAGACACACGAGCTCGCGGACGAGTTCCTGGGCGTCGAGGGCCCGGCGCCGGACCCGACCAAGCCCGGCAAGAAGAGGAAGCGCAAGAAGCAGGCTGACCTCCGGCTCACGGACTCCTCGGTCATGGGCAAGCAGATGGCCCTCCAGCTCGTGAACGAGGGCCTGCGCGGGATCGAGATCGCGTACCCGCGCAAGCTCCCCGCGGGGGCGTCGTTCCAGGCCCCGCCGCGGTCGTACACGATCAGGGCCGGCCAGCGGAAGAAGAAGCACCGCTCGTTCCGGATGGTGATCTCCGCCGGCCGCATCGGCGAGTACTACGGGCTCCAGGGCACGACCTGGAAGAACCCGCCGATCCTCTCGGGGCCGCACGAGAACCGCGAGGTGGGGCGGCAGAAGGTGCAGGTCTACTACGACGGGCCGCGCGTGCGGCTGGTCGCGTGGCGCAGCGGCGGGGCGACCTACTGGCTGTCGAACTCCCTGCTCCAGCGGATGAACCTCGACGAGATGCTCGCGGTCGTCCGCTCGACGCGGCCTTTGTAGCCTCATCCGCCCCGTGGCCGAGCGCGAACCCATCGGAGTGATCGGGGCCGGCTGGGTCGGCCTGGTCACGGCTGCCTGCTTCGCGGAGCTGGGCCACGAGGTCCACTGCCGCGACATCGTCCAGGAGAAGGTGGACACGCTGCGCCGCGGCGAGGTGCCGATCTACGAGCCCGGCCTGCCCGAGCTGATCGAGAAGAACGGCGAGCGCATCAACTTCACCACCGACATGGGCGAGGTGCTGAGCGGTGCGAACCTCCTGTTCTGCTGCGTGGACACGCCGCCGACCTACTCGGGCGACGCCGACCTCTCGCGCGTCGAGCGGGTGGTCGAGGAGCTGGGCGACTCGCGCGACCACGCGATCGTCATGAAGAGCACCGTGCCGGTCGGCACCGGGCGCTCGATCCGCCGCCGCCGCGAGGACCTCGGCTACGTGTCGAACCCGGAGTTCCTCAAGGAGGGCTCCGCGGTCGCGGACTTCATGCAACCCGACCGCGTGGTGGTGGGCGCGGGAGATGAGTCGCAGGGCTTCGCCCACCGCGTGGCCGCGCTGTACGAGCCGCTCGACTCCCCGATCGTGCGCACCGACGTGGCCAGCGCCGAGATGGTCAAGTTGGCCTCGAACGCCTTCCTCGCCACGAAGATCTCGTTCATCAACGAGATCGCGAACGTGTCCGAGGAGCTGGGCGCGGACGTGACCGAGGTCGCGCGCGGGATGGGCCTCGACGAGCGGATCGGCACGCAGTTCCTGCGCGCTGGGATCGGCTACGGCGGCTCGTGTCTCATCGGCGAGGAAACCGTGATGATCCGGCGGCGCGGCATGTGCGCGCTGATCGCGCTCGAGGAGCTGTTCGAGCAGATCGCCGACGAGCAGGATCTCGATCACCTCGATCCGGAGGTCCTGCATCCCGACGGGCTAGAGGTTCTATCGTGGCGCGAGGGCAGGCCGCGACCGGAGTTCCTGCCGGTGCCGGTGCTCACGCGCCGCCACTACGAGGGCGATGTCGTGGACGTCACGACGAAGATGGGGCGCCGTGTGACCACCACGGCGGATCACCCGTTCGTCGTGGCGGATACCGGCGGCGCCGAGGTCCGGACGAAGCTGGCGAGCGAGCTGAGCACGGAGGAGGATTGGCTGCCAATTGCGCAGGGGGCTCCTATCACGGCCGTCGAGGACGTCCAGCTCGAGCCGCTCGAGGGTGCCGTCATGGCCGAGCTCCAGCCCGCGGACGTGATCGTGCGGCTCGCCGAGCCCGAGCTCGCTGCTCTCGCGGCCGCGCCGCGCGAGCGTTGGGTTTCCGGGCTCGACCACCCGCGCGGGGTCACGCAGCGCCGCTCGGACATACTCCGCAGGGGGGCGTTGCGACTTCACGAGGCGAACCGCCTCGGGGCCTCGACCCGCGGCGCCGCGGCACTGACGGCGCGCAACGGCACCGCGATCCCGTTCGGCCTGCGGCTCGACGCGGCCTTCTGGCGCGTGGTCGGGCTCTACATCGCCGAGGGGCACATGAGCCAGGGACATCGCATCCACTGGTCGTTCCATCCGACCGACGAAACCGACCTGGTCGAGGAGGTGCACGACTTCTGGGAGGCGCGCGGGGTCAAGGCATCCGTGTTCCGCCACCCCACCGCCACCGAGGTCCGGGTGTCCTCACGTCTTCTCGCCGGCTGGCTCGAGGCATTCGGCCTCGGCCGCAACGCCTACGAGCAGCGGATACCCGACGCCGCGTGGAGCCAGGACGAGGCGACCAAGCGCGCGCTGGTGGCAGGCATGTGGCGCGGCGACGGCTCGTGGTCCTTCGTTCGCGGCGGGCCGAGCGTAGTGCTCGAGTACGGCACCATCAGCCGCGAGCTCGCCGACGGACTGCTTCGGTTGCTCGGCGACCTGGGTGTCGTCGCTCGTCTGAAGGTCGGGCGGACGAAGAAGTCGACGGCCGATACGTATTGGCTGGTCGTCTCGGGCGCCCAGCAGGTCGAGCGGCTGCTCGACTGCGTCCCCGCGGCCGACCGTGGGCAGATCCGAGCGTCACTCGCTCGCCAGGCCAAGCGCATCGCGCCTGCTGGTTCCCGGCGGCATCAGCGCAACGCTGCGTGGGTCAGGGTGGCGAAGACGGAGCGCCGCGAGTTCTCCGGTCCCGTCTACTCGCTGGAGGTTCCGGACTCGCACACGTTCGTCACGACCGGTGGCCTGACGGTGCATAACTGCTTCCCCAAGGACGTCTCCGCCCTCAAGCAGCTCGCCGGCAACACCGGCTACCACTTCCAGCTCCTGACCGCGGTCATCGAGGTCAACGAGCTCCAGAAGCGGCGCACGATCGGCAAGCTCATGAAGCACCTGGGATCGCTCGTGGGCAAGGAGGTCGCGCTGCTGGGGCTCGCCTTCAAGCCCAACACCGACGACATCCGCGAGGCCACGAGCCTCGTGCTCGCCGCGCGGCTCCAGAGCGAGGGTGCGCACGTGCGGGTGTACGACCCCGTCGCCACCGCCCGCGCGGCCGAGCTGCTCGGCGGCGCGCGCGTCTGCGAGACCGCGGAGGAAGCGCTCGACGGCGCCGACGGCGCCGTGCTCGTGACCGAGTGGCCGGAGTTCCGGGAGCTCGACTGGGAGGGGGCGATCAAGGACAAGATGGCCCGGCCGCTCGTGGTGGACGGCCGCAACTTCCTCGACGCCGGGTTGCTAGAGAACGCGGGCTATGCGTACGAGGGCATAGGTAGGTAGTTCGTGCAGGCGCTGGTTCTCGCCGGGGGCGAGGGAACCCGGCTGAGGCCGCTCACGCTCGAGGTGCCGAAGCCTGCGATGCCGCTCGCGGGCCGGCCGTTCCTCACGTTCATGCTCGACTGGCTCGCCGGCCACGGCGTGACCGAGGCGATCCTCTCGTGCGGCTACCGCTCGGACGGCGTGCGCGACGTGCTCGGCGACATCTACGACGGCATGCGGCTGCGCTACGTGATTGAGGAGGAGCCGCTCGGCACCGCCGGCCCGGTGCGCCTGGCCGCCGACGAGGGCGTGCTCACCGACCGCTTCCTCGTCCTCAACGGCGACACTCTCACCGACATCGACCTCGGCGCGGAGATCGCGCAGCACGCCGAGCGCGGCGCGCAGGGGACGCTGGCGCTCTACGGGGTGGACGACACCGCCAGCTACGGCGTGGTGCCGACCGCTGACGACGGCCGCGTGATCGAGTTCCTCGAGAAGATCGAGAACCCGCCGACCAACCGCATCAACGCGGGCGCGTACGTGCTCGAGCTGTCGGTGGCGGAGCGGATCGAGCCGGGCCGGTCGGTCTCGTTCGAGCGCGAGATCTTCCCGGCGATGGCCGCCGAGGGCGTGCTCTACGGCTACATGGCCGAGGGCTACTGGATCGACATCGGGACGCCGGAGCGCTACCTGGAGGCGACCTACGACCTGCTCGCGCGGCGGGTGGGGAGCCGGCTCCCGGCGAGCGACGAGACCGGCTCGCTGATCCACGACGGATCGATCACCGCGGGCGCGCACATCGGGCCGCAGACGGTGGTGGGAGCGCACTGCGTGGTGGGGGAGGGCTCGGTGGTGGCGCGCTCGGTGCTGCATCAGAGCGTGCGGATCGGGGCCGGCTGCCACGTCGAGAGCGCCGTGCTGGCGGAGGGCGCGCGGGTGGACGACGGCGCGCGGATCGAGCCGGGCGCGATGGTCGGCGCCGGCGCGGTGATCGCGGCGGGCGCGGTGGTGCCGCGCGACGCGCGGGTGGCGCCGCGCGAGACGGTGGCCGCGGCGGAGGCGCCCGCGCCGGTCGCGCACGAGGATCGGGCGCTATGACCGGGGACCCCGCCAGCGCTGGGGAGTCCGGCAGCGCCGAGCCCGCCCCGGACCGCGACCCCTCCGGTAGCGCCGAGCCCGCCCCGGACCGCGACCCCTCCGGCATGCTCGACGACGTGCTCGCCCAGCCCGCCCAGATCGATGACGCGCTCTGGCGTTTCGAGGCCGCGGACGTCCCGCGCGAGCCGCGCCCCGGCGGCCTCGGGGTCGCCGGCCTGGGCGGCGCTGCCCGCGGCGGCGACCTCGCCGCCGCGGCCATCGGCGACCGCGCCACCGCGCAGGTCCGCACGCGGCGTGGCTACGGCCTCGAGCCGTGGGCGCGCCCGGACGCCCTCGTGCTCTGCGCCAGCTACTCCGGCGACACCGAGGAGACCCTCGCGACCTACGCCTCCGCCCGCGAGCTGGGCGCCCCGCGCGTGGCGCTCACCACGGGCGGCGAGCTGTCCCGCCTCGCCCGCGAGGACGGCGTCCCGGTGATCGGCATCCCCTCGGGCATGCAGCCGCGCGCCGCGGTGGTGTACATGACCGTGGCCGCGCTCGAGTGCGCCGCCGCCTGCGGTGCGAGCCCGTCGCTGCGCTCGGAGATCGAGGCGTCCGCGGCCACTCTGCGCGCGGTCGCGAACGACGACGCCCCCGCCCGCGAGCTCGCCGCCGCCCTGCGCGACCGCGTCCCGGTCGTCTACGGCGCGGGCCGCACGGCGGCGCCCGCCATCCGCTGGAAGACCCAGCTCAACGAGAACGCCAAGGTGGCCGCGTTCGCGAACGAGCTGCCGGAGGCCGACCACAACGAGGTCTGCGGCACCGACGAGCGCTTGGCCGCGATCTTCCTCGACGACGACGACCTCGACCCCCGCCTGCGCAAGCGCATCGAGGTGACCGAGGCCGTGCTGGGGGGCGGCCACCGGGTGAGCGCACGCGGCACGAGCCCCGTCGAGCGCGTGCTCTCGCTGGTCCTGCTGGGCGACCTGGTCTCGGTGCACCTCGCCTACGAGCGCGGCGTCGACCCCACCCCCGTGGACGTCATCACCGAGCTGAAGTCGAAGCTCGCTTAGGCGTGTTCGTTTCCGCCAGACCCAGACAGCGCTCGAGGCCTATATCGCATAGCGTCCCTTCACGATGCTGGCGGGCCACACGAGACCTGGGAGGGAGTAAACGTGAAACATTGGCTGCACCGCCTCACCTGGTGGAGCGGGCTTCAGCTACTTGCGGCGATCACGGGTATCGCAGGGTTCGTAGTCACCCTCGTGGGCGACCTGTCGAGAACTCAGCGGCTAACGCTGGGCATCATCACCGTCTGCGCAGTCACCGCGATAGCTCTGACGGCTCTGCTCACGAGGCGAAGGCCATTATTGCCCGTTAAGCGAGAGGAGATGGTCGCAAAAGGTAGGTCGCTGCTTGCGCATGAGATCAAGTATTCCGCCGTCCTCTTCGCCGGAGACATGAGTTGGGCACCTGAGTACTGTGGCCCCATCGCCGATGCGGTTGCGCGCGGCAAGCAGGTCACCGTCATCTACCCCCGGGACAAGACCGGTGCCGCTATCAGCCACAACGCCGCGATGCTTGGCGAAGTCGGCGCGCGAGTCGTGCCTGTCATCACAGACACCCGACTTCGCGCGATGTTGATTGACCGTGAGAATCCCGACCAAGCTCTTCTCTTCGTCGTCAATCCGCGGCGCGACATGCACGTCAGAGACTTCGGCCATAGCACGACCGGCGATGTGTATGAAGGCAAGGTCTATGCCTGGAAGGAAGATCGGGTTCTCATCGCCACGGCAACGAAGCTCTACGAGGTCTTGGATCCCGCGGGTGCTTCAAGCGACAGTTCTGGGTCCCCGCAGGCGCCTTCTGGGTAACTAGGGCCTGGACGGATATGCCACCTCTGGACGGATATGCCACGTCTCAGGCGCCTTCTTCCGAGTGCCTTCTTGACGGGACGCCAAGCGGGGCGCACATTGGAGCGATGGCCACCCTGTCAGGACACGGGTTTTAACGGTGGCTCGACCCGGCCCCGGCATCTCAAGTGGGTACGCCGAGTCCCCTCCGCCCCCAGAACTCACAGTCTCTCCGTCTAGCTACCTGGCGCCCCTAAGTGACTTGATCGATGAAGACACCCTGCACCGTTTCCTGGTGCGGTGTACGCAGGCGATCAGCCCGTTCTACGAGAGGGCCGAGATCCGCTTGAAGGTCGTTTCGGTTGCAGAAACGTTTTCCTTGGTGAGCAGGGTCGAACAGCGTAGGCTCAAGCGTGCCGGGGACCTTCTAAGGAGCATGCGAGCCCGCGGGGTCCCGCCGTACTGCCCGATCGCATTGGGCAATACGGCGGATAGCGGGGTGTGGCTGATCTATCCGCCGCTCGTCGAGCCCCAGGCGAGACGAACCTACGTCATCAACGGTCACCACCGCTTGATTGCAGCACGCGACTCCAAGATCCGTCGCGTCCAGGTGATCAGCGTCGAGAGCGTGGTGGAGCGAGCGCCGGCGGCAGGGTCAAGGTGGGCGGACGTCGACACTACGGGTTTTCTCAGTTCGGCTCGAAACGCAAGGGTTGCCGATGTCAAGGAAGGCCTAGTCCGCCCATCCGCATCCTTCTGCAGAAGTCGATATTTCTACTTCGAGTCTCAAGAGCACCTCAGAGATTGGTGCGAGTGGTTCGCGCGAAGCGCAGATCGTTGGCTCTGGAATCCGGAAACACAAAAGCTTGAGCGTGTTACGGGTACATCAGCCCCAAATGCAGACGTTGGCGCACGTCAACCTTGACACAGCCGTGCTAACGTTGCTCGCATCGACGGGCTGACGATCCACCAGGCGGCGGAGACCACGGGCTGGTCGCCGCGCATGCTGCGTTACGTGGAGCGCGTCGGCCTCGTCGAGACGTCGAGGAACGGCTCCGGATACCGCGTGTACGGACCGGGCGAGCTGCAGCGCCTTCGCACCCTGCGCGAGCTGCTGGCCCGGTTCGACTGCACGCTCTCCGACATCGCCTTCGCCAAGCGCATGCGCGGCGAGGACGGCCTCGAGGAGGCACTCGCGAGCTGGTTCGAGGCGGAGCCCAGGCAGCCGGAGGGCGTCGCGCCGAGCGACTGGCTGCGATTCGAGCAGGAGAAGCACCAGCGCCTGCTGGCCCTCGCGAGCTGAGCAGCACGAACACGACCCGACCGCGTCAGGAGAAACACACAGTGACCACCACTCTCACCCCGGACACCGCCTCGAAGATCGACTTCAAGGTCGCCGACCTCGGCCTCGCCGAGTTCGGCCGCAAGGAGATCCGCCTCGCCGAGCACGAGATGCCGGGCCTGATGAAGACGCGCGAGGAGTTCGCCGCGTCGCAGCCCCTCAAGGGCGCGAAGATCATGGGCTCGCTGCACATGACGGTCCAGACCGCCGTGCTGATCGAGACGCTCACCGCCCTCGGCGCCGAGGTTCGCTGGGTCTCCTGCAACATCTTCTCGACCCAGGACCACGCCGCCGCCGCGGCCGTGGTCGGCCCCGACGGCACCCCGGAGGACCCGCGCGGCGTGCCGGTCTACGCCTGGAAGGGCGAGACGCTCGAGGAGTACTGGTGGTGCACCGAGCGCGCGCTCGACTGGCCCGGCGGCGACGGCCCGAACATGATCCTCGACGATGGCGGCGACGCCACGCTGCTCGTCCACAAGGGTGCGGAGTTCGAGAAGGGCGGCGAGGTGCCCTACCCGGCCAAGACCGACCCCGAGGAGTACGGCTACATCCTCGAGACCCTGCGCCGCACGATCGCGGAGGACGGTCAGCGCTGGACGCGCATCGCCGAGCAGATCAAGGGCGTGACCGAGGAGACCACCACCGGCGTCCACCGGCTCTACCAGATGCAGGAGGCCGGCGAGCTCCTGTTCCCCGCGATCAACGTGAACGACTCGGTCACGAAGTCGAAGTTCGACAACCTCTACGGCTGCCGGCACTCGCTGGTGGACGGCATCAACCGCGGCACCGACGTGATGATCGCCGGCAAGACGGCGCTCATCTGCGGCTACGGCGACGTCGGCAAGGGCTGCGCGGACTCGCTCCGCGGCCAGGGCGCCCGCGTCCTCGTCAGCGAGGTGGACCCGATCTGCGCGCTCCAGGCCGCGATGGAGGGCTACCAGGTGGTGCGGCTCAACGAGGTGGTCGGCGACGTGGACATCTTCGTGACCGCCACCGGCAACAAGGACATCATCACGGCCGAGCACATGGCCTCGATGAAGCACCAGGCCATCGTCGGGAACATCGGCCACTTCGACAACGAGATCGACGTGGCGGGGCTCGCCGACCGCGACGACGTCCAGAAGATCAACATCAAGCCGCAGGTCGACGAGTGGGTCTTCTCCGACGGGCACTCGATCATCCTCCTGTCCGAGGGCCGGCTCCTGAACCTCGGCAACGCGACCGGCCACCCGTCGTTCGTGATGTCGAACTCGTTCACGAACCAGACGATCGCCCAGATCGAGCTCTGGACCAAGAACGACCAGTACGAGCGGAAGGTCTACGTGCTGCCGAAGCACCTCGACGAGAAGGTGGCCCGGCTGCACCTCGACTCGCTCGGCGTGAAGCTCACGCAGCTCTCGCCGGAGCAGGCCGACTACATCGGCGTGCCGGTCGAGGGCCCGTACAAGCCGGACCACTACAGGTACTAGGCGATCGACCGGACCCGCGTTCAATGGGCGGGCGCTCACATGCCCGTCCTGCGCGGGGTCGGTGAGCGCTTCGCCCGCGAGCGGCCGTTCGACGGCCTGGTCGTGGGCGCCTGCCTGCACGTGACGGCCGAGACGGCCAACCTCGTGCAGGTGCTCACGGCGGGTGGGGCGGAGGTGGCGCTGTGCGCCGCCAACCCGCTCTCCACCCAGCCGGACGTGGCGGCGGTGCTGGAGGGCGACGGCGTGGAGGTCCACGCCGATCCGGCCTCGTACGAGCGCAACATCGACGCGGTCCTCGCGCGCGGGCCGCGCGTGACGATGGACGACGGCGCCGACCTCGCGCTGCGGGTCGAGGGCGACGTGCTCGGCGGGACGGAGGAGACCTCCACGGGAGCGCTGCGGCTACGCGCGGCCAAGGACCTGGCGTTCCCGGTCATCGCCGTGCACGAGGGGCGCACCGCGCGCCTGTTCGACACCCGCTACGGCACCGGCCAGTCCACGCTCGACGGCATCCTGCGCGCCACCAACGTGCTGCTCGCCGGCCGCACCGTGGTGGTGGTCGGCTTCGGCGGCTGCGGGCGCGGCGTGGCGCTGCGAGCAAAGGGGCTCGGCGCGCACGTGATCGTGTGCGAGGTGGACCCGCTGGCGGCGCTCGAGGCCGCCATGGAGGGCTACCGCGTGATGCCGGCCGCCGCGGCGGCCGCCGAGGGCGACGTGTTCATCACGGCCACGGGCACGCGTGACGCGCTGACCCGCGAGCACTTCGAGGCCATGAAGGACGGCGCGATCCTCGCCAACGCCGGGCACTTCGACGTGGAGATCGACAAGCCGGCGCTGGCCGAGCTGAGCGGCGCGGTGCGCGAGGTGCGCCCGCTGGTGGCCGAGCACGTGCTGGCCGGCGACCGCCGGCTCTACCTGCTCGCCGAGGGCCGCGTGGTCAACCTCGCGTCAGCCGAGGGCCACCCGGCCGCGGTGATGGACGTGGGCTTCGCGACACAGGCGCTGGCGGTCGAGCGCATCGTCCGCGGCGACCTCGCGCCGGGCGTGCACGGCGTGCCCGACGAGATCGACCGCGAGGTCGCGCGCCTGGAGCTGGCGGCCCTGGGCGTGCGCATCGACGAGCTGACCGACGCCCAGCGGGAGTACCTGCACAGCTGGGGCTAGGGCGCGAGTCCTTTTCTTACGCCTATAGCCGTAAGAAATGGACTCTCGCCCCGCTGGTAGCCTCGCGCGCCCTATGAAGGCCATGGTCCTCGCCGCCGGGCTCGGCACTCGCCTGCGCCCGCTCACCTACGAGATCCCGAAGCCGATGGTGCCGGTCCTCGACCGCCCCGTGATGGCTCACATCCTCGGCGGCCTCCGGCGTCAAGGCTTCGACGAGGTGATCGCGAACCTCCACTACTTCCCGGACGCCGTGAAGGGCTACTTCGGCGACCGGGTCGAGTACCGCTACGAGGAGGAGCTGCTCGGCACCGCCGGCGGGGTCCGCAACGTGGCCGACTTCTTCGGCGACGACCCGGTCGTCGTCATCTCCGGCGACGCCCTCACCGACGTGGACCTGAACGCTCTGGTCGAGCGCCACCGCCAGGCCGGCGGGATCGGCACGCTCACCGTCAAGAAGGTGCCGGACACGCGTGAGTACGGCGTGGTTATCCACGACTCCGAGGGCCGGATCCAGGGCTTCCAGGAGAAGCCGGAGCCCGCCGAGGCGCTCTCGGACCTCGGCAACTGCGGGATCTACTGCTTCAGCCCGGAGATCTTCGACTACTTCCCCGAGGAGCCGTTCGCCGACTGGGCGCAGGACGTCTTCCCGGCGCTGCTCGAGAACGACGTCCCGTTCCACGCCTACGAGACCGAGGACTACTGGAACGACGTCGGCTCGCTCGCCGAGCTGCGCGAGGGCACCTGGGACGCGCTCGCGGGGCGGCTCAAGATCGAGGTCACCGGCGCGACCGACGGGGACCCACCGGTCTGGACCGGTCACGACGTGGACATCGGCTCCGACGTGCGCCTGATGGGCCCGGTCGCGATCGGCGACCGCTGCCGGATCGGCGACGGCTGCGCGCTGCGCGACACGATCGTCTTCCCGGGCACCGAGGTGGCGCCCGGCACGATCGCGATCGGCGCGATCATCGGCCGTGGCGGGATCGTCGAGGCCATGCGGCCGCTCGACGAGCTCGAATAGCCCCCAGAACGACGAAACCCCGCCTTCCCTAGCGGGGCCCATCGGCCGCATCCCTGCGACCCGTCCGTGCGCGCAGTCCTGCGCTTAGGCGCGCTTGGCGCCTCCACCCTTCACAACGAGCTAGGCGGGCCGAGGTTGCGCAGTTGGCGGCGCCAACTCGCGCACGAGTTCGGCCGCTGACCGCACGTCGCCGATGCGCGCCACGGTCTCGCCCGCGTACAGGGGGCCGGACTCGAGCAGGTTCTCCCCGCGGTCGTCGGTGGGCGCATACGGGCTCAGCAGCGGGATCGCGGGACGCTGTGCCGCTATCAGCCGCTCCTGGAGCCCCGTGGGCGCGGCCGGCATGAGCCGCCCGGTCAGGCGATTGAGCGCACCGATCGGCCGCTCGCGCCGTCGCCAGCGCCGCACCGCCTCGTTCTCCACCACGCGGTGGGGAGCGTCCGGCCAGCCCATCCCGAACAGCTCGGTGAGCACCGTCTCGCGCGCCTCCACGAGCCGCTCGCGGTAAGCGGGGTGGGCGCCGCTCTCGGGCGTCATCACGAAGCGGGTGCCGAGCACGGCGGCGTCGGCGCCTGCGTCGAGGGCGGTGCGCACGTCGTCGGCGGTCGCGATCCCGCCCGCGAGCAGCAGTGGGTAGGGCGCCGGCAGCTCCGCGCGCGCCTGCGCGAGCAGCTCGAGCGCGGGCAGCTTGCCGCGCACGTGGCCGCCCGCCTCGCGGCCCTGCACGATCACGCCGTCGGCGCCCGCCTCCCGGGCCGCCCGGGCCTCCGCGAGGCTCCCGGCCTGATGCAGCCATACCCGCGCCGAGCCCGGCCGCCGCGGCTCGCCCCAGAACGTGACCACCGCGTCGGCCTCCGCCGCGGCCTCGGCGTGCGCACGGCCCGCGAACGGCAGCAGGAGGTTTGCCGCGACCGGCCTCTCCGTCTGCTCGCGTGCCGCCGCGATCTCGCGGCGCAGCTCGCCCGGCGGCAGGAACCCGATCGTCCCGAGCCCGCCCGCGCCGGAGACTGCCGCCGCCAGCCGCGCGCGCGAGATGCCCCCGCCCATCCCGGCCTGCACGACCGGGCGCTCCACGCCGAGGCGGTCGAGCAGCTCGCTCACGCCGCCGCCGCGTCCTCGAGCCGCTCGCGCCGGCGCTCCTCCTCCTCGGACTGGACGAGCATCCGCCCGAACAGGAAGACCAGCACGATCACGAGGACGATCGACTGCTCGACCATCATCATCGCCCCGCCCACGTTCTGGTCCTCGATCGGCGTGAGGCCCCAGATGCGCGGCACCGTTCCGTAGTGGTCGTAGAGCAGGTTGCTCGACCAGGTCAGGTAGATGCCGAGCGCGGCCAGGCCGATCTTGGCGCTGAAGATGTAGGCGAACGGCGCGATGCCGGTCAGGCGGCGGCGCATCGGGACCGGCTGGATCAGCGGCCACCAGACGAGCGTGCCGGCGGTGAAGAACGTCATGTGCTCGAGGGCGTGCACCGGCGCGTGGTGGATGGCTCCGACGTACAGCGCGGGTATGTGCCAGGTGTAGACCAGCGCGAGCCAGAGCAGGATGAACGCGGGCGGGCTGGCGAGCGCGCCGAGCCGGCGCTCGACGCCGTGCAGGCGCCGCGTGGCCGGGCGCATGATCACGCGCGAGAGGCCGAGCAGCAGGAGCAGGGGCGCCAAGTCGCCGAGCAGGATGTGCTGGGCCATGTGGGCGACGAACAGGTAGTCCTCGCCGAGGCGGTCGAGCGGTGAGATCAGGGCCGCGAAGAGGATCAGCATGGAGAGGCCGAAGCAGGTGGCCTGGAGCGGTCCGGCGCCGCGTCCGCCGGCCTCGCGCCGCGCCGCGCGGAAGCGGCGGGCATAGAGGAAGATGCCGACCGCGAGCGCGGCCAGCGGGCCGATCTCGAGGCTCCAGTGGAGTTGTGGGTGCGAGGCGGCGCTCACCTGTCACCCAATCGTTGCAGCCGTGACCCTCCTGTAACGCGGCAGCCGCGAAGCTGGGCCCGTGGCCCTCGCTCGGCTGATCGGATTGCTGGCACCGCGACTGTGCGCCTCCTGCGGCGCGGTGGCCGGCGACGCCGAGCCGCTGTGCGGTCGCTGCCGCCACGCGCTGGCGTGGCTCGGCCCGGCCGCGGTCGAGCTCGCGGGGGTGCGCGTGTGGGCGCCGGTCTCCTACGCCGGGCCCGCCCGCGACCTGGTCCGCGCCCTGAAGTTCGGCGGAGCCTGGCGCGCGGCGGAGACGATGGCGGCGCAGATCGCCGCGAACGCGCCGCCGGAGCTGCTCGGTGACCGAGCTGGTCGATCTAATGCCCGCTATACGGGCCTAGGATCGACCAGTTCCCCGGCGGAGGGCCGGCCGGAGCTACTGCCGGGCCCGGCGCACGCGGCGCGCGCGGAGGGGCCCGCGGCGCTCGTCCCCGTCCCGCTCCACCCCCGCCGCCGGCGCCGGCGCGGCTACGACCAGGCCGCGCTGCTCGCGCGGGCCCTCGCCGAGCGCACGGGCCTTCCCGTCCGCGCGTGCCTCGACCGCAGCGGCGCCGCCGGCGCCCAGGTCGGCCGCGGGCGCGCCGAGCGGCTCGGCGGGCCGCCCGGCGAGATCCGGCTCCGCCCCGGCGCGGAAGCCCCGCGCGCCGCGCTTCTGGTCGATGACGTCGTGACCACCGGCGGCACGCTCGCCTCCTGCGCCGCCGCGCTCCGCGCCGCCGGCACCGCGGACCTCGCAGCGCTGGCGTATGCGCGCACGCCGGGCCGGTAGGCCGCTTGCGCCCCACCCGCATCGCCGATAGGTTCGATCCCGATGCGGCTCGCCACGATCACCGCCCTCGCGGCGGGCCTGGCCCTCGCGCTGCCCGCGTCCGGGCAGGCGAAGAACCTCTGCGTCGGCGCGCCCGGCGGCGCCTGCGACTCCTCCCACGCCTCGATCCAGGACGCGATGAACGTCGCGTCGGACGCGGGCCACCCCGGCCGCGACACGATCCGGATCGGCAAGGGCCTGTTCGAGGCGCCTCCCATCTCCCAGCCGAACGCGGCGCAGAACCCCGTCGACGTGGTCGGCAGCGGCCAGGACATCGACGGCACCCGCCTGCGCTCCACCACGGCCCAGCCCGCGATCAGGCTGACCACGGCCAGCACGATCGACAACGTGCGCATCCTGATCCCGCCGGCCGGAGTGGGCGGGCTCGACCTCGAGGCGGCCGACGCCCGGAACGTGACCGTGTTCGCGGAGCCGGGCGACGGCGCCGTGACCGGCAAGACGGGCGTCTACATGCGCAAGGACTCGTCGCTGCGCAACTCGACAGTGAGCCTCGTCACCGCGCCCGCGCCCAGCTACGCCGTCTCGATCACCGATGCCGGCAACCACGTGATCGAGGACGCCCTGCTCGACGGCACCGACCTCGTCGACCTGACCGGGTACGCCACGCAGGCCACGATCCGCCGCATCCGCAACAGCGGCCGCTGCTCGAGCTGCCTGTACCTGCGCCCGGCCGCGCCGGACAAGACCGTCGACATCTCCGACAGCCTCCTTCGCGTCGCGGCCGAGGGCCAGGGCCTCTACGCGCAGCCCGGCACCACGATCAACGCCCGCAACAACACGATCGTCGGAGTGCCCGGCACGAACACGGCCGGCGCCCGCGCCAACGGCTCCGGGCAGGTCAACGTGCTCGACTCGATCATCCGCGACGTCAACTACGCCCTCTTCACCGACGGCAGCGCCCACCTGTCGATCGACTACTCGGACTTCGACCCGGACAAGCTCCAGAAGGTCGGCGTCGCCGGCCTGTTCTCGATCGGCGCGCACAACGTGAACGCCGACCCGAAGTTCATGAACGCCGACGTCGGCGACTACCGCCTGGCGAGCGGCTCGCCGGTCGCCGAGCGCGCGTCGGCCGGGGCTGGCGCCGGCGACCTGGACCTCGAGCGCAAGCCGCGCCTCGCGGACGCCGACGGCGACGGCACCCCGATCCGCGACATGGGCGCCTACGAGTACTCCGGCGCGCCCTACGCGCTCCCGCCGGTCGAGTACATCCCGCACGGCGACGGTGGCGGCGGTGGCGGCGGCACGATCCAGGGCCCGGTCATGACCTTCAAGTCGAAGACCGTCAAGCTCGACCGCAAGCGGCGCGTGAAGGTCGGGCTCACCTGCCCGCACAGCGAGATCGGCTTGTGCAGCGGCCGGGTACGGCTCGTCAGCACGAAGAAGATCCGCCCGAAGCCGGGCAAGAAGGCCGTCTACGTCGGCGTCGGCGCCGCGGACTTCAAATCGATCCCGGCCGACACCACGCGCACGGTCACGATCAAGGTCTCGAAGAAGACCGCGGCGATCCTGCGGCGGTTCAAGTCGGTGAAGGTCACGGGCACGATCGTGGCCAGCTGGCAGACCGGCGACCCGCGCACCAGCACCTACCCGCTCACCCTGAAGCCCAGCACCAAGTAGTCGGCGTAGCATCCCCCGGGTCAGCGACCGGAGAGGAGCTCGCATGCGGATCGAGGTCAAGGGGCGCAACGGGGTCGTGGTGGACGACGACCTTCGAGCCAGGATCGAGAAGCGCTTCGAGAAGGTCGCACGGCAGGTCTCCGAGCTGGCCGTCCTGGAGGTCGAGCTGTCGGAGGAGAAGAACCCCTCGATCAAGGACCGCCAGGTGGCCGAGGCGACGCTGCGGCTGAAGGGCACGACGCTCCGCGCGCGCGACGCCTCCGAGGACCTCTCCCACGCGATCCACCTCACCTGCGACGACCTCGCCCGCCAGGTGAAGAAGCACCGCGACAAGCGGCGCGGGCGCCGCCATGCCGCAAGCGCCGAAGCACCTCCGGCCGCTCCGTAGCCAAGCGCTAACCTCGACGCGATGTCGATCCTCGACCGCGCCCTCCGCATCGGCGAGTCCAAGAAGATCAAGGGCTTCCAGCAGAGGGTCGCCCGCATCAACGACTTCGAGGCCGAGCTCGCGCTCGACGACGACCACGAGCTGCTCGAACGCGCCAGCTCCCTGCGCGAGCGCGCCCGCAACGGCGAGGACCTCGACCGGCTGCTCCCCGAGTCGTTCGCCCTGACCCGCGAGGCCGCGAAGCGCGCCCTCGGCCAGCGCCACTTCGACGTGCAGCTGATCGGCGGCATGGTCCTGCACGACGGCTCGATCGCCGAGATGCGGACCGGCGAGGGCAAGACCCTCACGGCCACGCTGCCGGTGGTCCTGAACTCGCTGCCCGGCAAGGGCGTCCACCTCGTCACGGTGAACGACTACCTCGCACGCCGCGACGCCGAGTGGATGCGTCCCGTCTACGAGATGCTCGGCGTGAGCGTGGGCGTGGTCCAGTCCGACGAGCGCGACGCGGCCAAGCACGCCGCCTACGCCTCGGACGTCACCTACGGCACGAACTCCGAGTTCGGCTTCGACTACCTGCGTGACAACCTCGCCACCTCGCTCGAGGACCAGTACCAGCGCGGCGTCCACAACTTCGCGATCGTCGACGAGGTCGACAACATCCTCATCGACGAGGCCCGCACCCCGCTCATCATCTCCGGACAGCCGGAGCAGGCGGCCGACGTCTATTACAAGTTCGCGGCCCTGGCCAAGCGCATGGTCCCCGGCAAGAAGCCCGAGGGCATGGAGGCCAAGTCGAAGGAGTACGAGGCCGACTTCGACTTCGAGCCCGACGAGAAGCACAAGACCGTCGCGGTCACCGAGCGCGGCGTGGCGAAGGCCGAGAAGTTCATGGGGATCGAGAACCTCTACCTCGCCGAGCACGGCAACCTCGTCAACCACCTGATCCAGTCGCTCAAGGCCGAGGCGCTCTACAAGCGCGACGTCGACTACGCGGTGATCGACGGCGAGGTCAAGATCATCGACGAGTTCACCGGCCGCATCCTCGAGGGGCGGCGCTGGTCCGAGGGGCTCCACCAGGCGGTCGAGGCGAAGGAGGGCGTCCCGATCCAGGAGGAGAACCAGACGGTCGCGACGATCACCTACCAGAACTACTTCCGCCGCTACGACAAGCTCGGCGGCATGACCGGCACGGCCCTCACCGAGGCCACCGAGTTCATGAAGATCTACGAGCTCCAGGTGGTCGAGGTCCCCACCAACCGCCCGATGGTCCGCAAGGACCAGAACGACCAGATCTACAAGACCAAGGACGGCAAGTGGGCGGCGGTCGTGAACGAGATCGAGGCGCGCCACGAGAAGGACCAGCCGGTGCTGGTCGGCACGATCTCGGTCGAGGTCTCGGAGCTCCTGTCGAAGCAGCTCGAGGATCGCGGGATAGAGCACGCGGTGCTGAACGCGAAGCCCGAGCACGCCGAGCGCGAGGGCGAGATCATCGCCGAGGCCGGCCGCCTCGGCGCCGTCACGATCGCGACGAACATGGCCGGCCGCGGCGTCGACATCAAGCTCGGCGGCAACGCCGAGCACCAGACCCACCAGGAGCTGCTGAAGCTCGGCCTCGATCCCGACTCGAACGACTGGGACGAGGAGTGGAACGCGCTCTACCCGCGCATCGAGGCGAAGGTCGAGGAGGACCGCGAGAAGGTCAAGGAGGTCGGCGGCCTCTACATCCTCGGCACCGAGCGCCACGAGTCGCGCCGCATCGACAACCAGCTCCGCGGCCGTGCCGGCCGCCAGGGCGACCCGGGCGAGTCGCGCTTCTACCTCTCGGCCGAGGACGACCTCGTGCGCCTGTTCGCGGGCGACCGGATCTACCGGATCCTCGACCGCCTCGGACCGGTCGGCGAGGAGGGCGAGGAGCAACCGATCGAGGCCGGGATGCTCTCGAAGCAGATCGAGAACGCCCAGAAGAAGGTCGAGGAGCAGAACTTCCTGATCCGCAAGCGCGTCCTCGAGTACGACGACGTTATGAACCAGCAGCGCGAGATCATCTACGAGATCCGCCAGCGGATCCTCAAGGGCGAGGACATGTCGGAGACCGCGCGCACGCAGATCGCCGACGCCATCGAGCGCATGACCGACGAGTACCTGGTCGGCGACTTCGTCGAGGACTGGGACGTCGACGCGCTGCTCACGCAGATCGAGCAGATCTATCCGGTCGCGATCGCGCCCGACGACCTCGACCCGAACACGATCGAGCGCAGCGCGCTGATCGCCGAGCTGCGCGAGGACGTGGTCAAGGCATACGACGAGCGCGAGGAGGAGCTGGGCTCCGACCTGATGCGCCAGCTCGAGCGCTTCATCCTGCTCCAGATCATCGACGACCGCTGGCGGGAGCACCTGCACGACATGGACTACCTGCGCGAGGGGATCCACCTGCGCGGGTTCGCCCAGGAGGAGCCGCTCGTCGCGTACAAGAACGAGGGCTTCGGGATGTTCACCACGCTGGTGAACTCGATCTGGGAGGAGTTCGGGCGCTACATCTTCAACGTCGAGGTCGAGATCGAGGGCGAGGAGGCCCAGGGGCAGGCGTCGAACTGGCAGCCCTCGGCCAGCTCGAGCTCGACCGGCAACCTCCAGTACCAGGGCGGCCGGCCCGAGGACCAGCCGAGCGCGCTCCAGGCGGCCGCCGCCGGCGCGCTCCCGGTCGCCGCGGCCGACGCCGCGGTCTCGCCCGACTCCAACGGCGCGCCGGAGGAGGCCGCTGCGGCGGCGAGCGTCGAGACGCGCCGCCTCGGCGAGCACGAGCAGATCGGCCGCAACGACCCGTGCTGGTGCGGGTCCGGCAAGAAGTTCAAGAAGTGTCACGGGGCCTAGCGCCATGAGCGCCACCGCGCCCCTCCGCGACCAGCTCAAGCTGCTCGCGGACTACCTTTGACCCAGCCGCTCTAGCCGAACGCCTCGGCACGCTCGAGCAGGAGATGGGCGAGCAGGGCTTCTGGGACGACCAGGAGCGCGCCGCCCGCGTGTCCGCCGAGCACTCGCGCGCGCAGCGCAAGCTCGACCGCTACCGCTCGCTCGAGTCGCAGATCGACGACCTCGAGACCCTCGAGGAGCTGGCGGCCGACGACAGCTCGATCGCCGAGGAGCTCGCCGGCCAGCGCGTCGAGGTCGAGGCGCTGCTCGCCGACCTCGAGGAGGAGCGGCTGTTCGCCGGGCGCTACGACTCGGGCGACGCGGTGGTGTCGGTCCACGCGGGCGCGGGCGGCACCGACTCGCAGGACTGGGCCGAGATGCTGCTGCGCATGGAGATGCGCTGGGCCGAGCGGCGCGGGTTCGGCGCCGAGCTGAAGGAGGTGAGCCCGGGGGAGGAGGCCGGCATCAAGTCGGCGACCTTCGTGGTGAAGGGGGAGAACGCGTACGGGCTCTACTCGGCGGAGAAGGGCGTGCACCGGCTGGTGCGGATCTCGCCGTTCGACGCGGCGTCGCGGCGTCACACGGCGTTCGCGCTGGTGGAGGTGTCGCCGCTCGTGGAGGGCAGCGTCGACGTGGAGATCGACGACACCGACCTCCAGATCGACACCTACCGCGCCTCGGGCGCCGGCGGGCAGCACGTGAACAAGACCGACTCGGCGGTGCGGATCACGCACCGGCCGTCCGGGATCGTCGTGCAGTGCCAGAACGAGCGCTCGCAGACCTCGAACAAGGCGACGGCGATGGCGATGCTGCGCTCGAAGCTGCTCGAGCGCGAGGAGCAGCGCCGCCGCGAGGAGATGGCGAAGGAGAAGGGCGAGTCGCAGGACGTGGCGTGGGGCTCGCAGATCCGCTCGTACGTCCTGCACCCGTACACGATGGTCAAGGACCACCGGACGAGCCACGAGATGGGCGACGCCAGCCGGGTGCTCGACGGCGACCTCGACGGCTTCGTGCGCGCGGAGCTGCTGCGGCGAGCGGCGGCGTAGACGTGCAGGAGCTGATCGACCGCGCGCTGGCCGAGGACGTGGGGTCCGGCGACCTGACCACGGAGGCGCTCGTCGCGCCGGAGTCGCGCTCGGCCGCCCGGATCGAGCAGAAGGCGCCCGGCGTCGTGTCGGGCCTGCGGGTGGCGGAGTCGGTGTTCCGGCGCGTGGACCCGGAGCTGCGCTGGCACGGCCACGCGGCCGAGGGCGAGTGGCGCGACGGCGGGCTCGTGGCGGAGATCGCGGGCTCGACCGCGTCGATCCTGCGCGGGGAGCGCGTGGCGCTGAACTTCCTCGGGCGGCTGTCGGGCGTGGCGACGCTCACCGCGCGCTACGTGCACGCGGTCGAGGGGACCGGCGCCCGGATCCTCGACACCCGCAAGACCACGCCCGGGCTGCGCGCGCTGGAGAAGGCTGCCGTGGCCGACGGCGGCGGCGTGAACCACCGCTTCGGGCTCTTCGACGCGATGCTCGTGAAGGAGAACCACATCGCGGCGGCGGGGGGCGTCGGCGCCGCGACCCGCTTGGCGCTTACGGCGGCTGGGGAGGGGGTGCCCGTGGAGATCGAATGCGCTTCGCTCGCCGAGGTGCGCGAGGCGCTCGAGGCCGGCGCGCCCCGGATCCTCCTCGACAACATGACGCTCGACGAGCTGCGCGAGGCCGTGGCGCTGACGGAGGGCCGGGCGGAGCTGGAGGCCTCGGGGGGCGTCACACTGGAGACGGTGCGTGCGATAGCGGAGACCGGCGTCGACTTCATAAGCGTCGGAGCCCTGACCCACAGCGCCCCGGCCCTCGACCTCTCCCTCCTCCTGGACCCCCTTTGATCGCAACCTTCCTGCCCTGGAGGGACAGTGTCCGCCTAATCCAGGAAAGCCGACGGAAAGCGCTGGTACTCGCCGCCCTCCTCATTGCCGCCGTTCTCGCGTCGGCCCCGCCAGCCTCGGCCCAGTCGGATCCCCTGAGCGCGCTGCGCACGTCCTGCGCCGCCAAGAAGTCCCCCGACGGCGCGCGCTACCGCATCTGCACGGCCCAGGTCGCGAGCTTCGACGGCACCCCGCTCGACGTGACCCTCACGCTCCCGGCCAAGCGCAGCAAGCGGCGCGTCCCGCTCGTCGCCTTCCTCCACGGCTTCCTCAGCCAGAAGGGCGAGTACCTGAGCGAGACGCGCGAGGGCACCGGGCCCGATCGCGGCGCGGACGCCTACAAGACCGTCCGCTGGAACAACGTCTGGTTCGCCTCGCGGGGATACGCGGTGCTGAACTACACGGCGCGCGGGCACGGCGATTCGGGCGGGCAGATCGGCCTCGCGAGCCGCGACGTCGAGGTGCGCGACACGCAATACCTCACCGGCCTGCTGGTGGACCGCGCCGGGCCGCTGGCGCGGATCGACCGGCGCAGGGTCGGAGTGATCGGAGGGAGCTACGGCGGCGGCCAGACCTGGCTGCTGATGACCACGCGGCCATCCGCCTCGCTGCCGTATGGCACCTGGCTCTCGCCGGCGGGGCGGCGGGTCGAGCTGGCGGCGGTCGTGCCCATGTACACGTGGAGCGACCTGCTCTACGCGCTCGTGCCGAACGGCAGGCACCTGTCGAGCGGCGTGGACCCGCGCACGGCGGCGAGCCCGATCGGCATCGCCAAGCTCACGCTGCTCGACGGCTTTCTCGCCACCGCCGGCCCGCGGCTGCCGCAGCAGGTATACGGCTGGCTCGCGCGCGTGAACGCCGGCGAGCCGTACGAGGGGGGCGACCCGCTGCTCGAGGAGGCGCGCCGGGAGCTGACTGTCACGCGCTCGGGCTTCTACCAGGACGGCTACTTCGAGGCCCTGCGCCGCAGGAAGGTGCGCCGCGTGCCGGTACTCGCCGCCCAGGGCTGGACCGACCCGCTGTTTCCCGCGATCGAGGTGCTGCGCATGTACCGGCGCCTCAAGGCGTCGAGCCCCGGTTACCCGATCCAGCTCTACCTCGGGGACTTCGAGCACCTCACAGCGCGCTCGAAGGTCGCCGACCTGCGCCACTTCCACGTGCTCGGCAACCGGCTGCTCGACCGCCACCTGCGCGGACGCGGGCCCAAGCCGGTGCTGGACGCGCGGGCGGCGGTCACGAACTGCGACGAGAAGCGCTTCGGGCCGGTGCTGAAGGCGAAGACCTGGGACGGGCTGGCCGGCCCGGCGCTCAGCTTCGACCTCGGCGGGCCGAAGCAGACCACGGCGCGCGCGGCGGGGCAGGGCCCGGCCACCGATCCCATCGTGCTCGCACAGCAGCGGGGGAGGGGCTGCATCACCACGACAGCGGCAGATAGCCCCGGTTCGGCCCGCTACAGCATTCCCCTCACTGCCCCGGCGACGCTGCTCGGCCTGCCGCGCGTCACGGTGACCTACACCGCCACCGCACCCGACTTCGAGCTGAACGCCCACCTCTGGGACGTCGCCCCCGACGGCACCAGGACCCTGATCGACCGCGGCGCCTACCGCGGCGGGCCGGTGCTGAGCGGGACGGCCGACTACGAGCTGTTCGGCAACGCCTGGCGCGTGGAAGCCGGCCACCAGCTCGAGCTCGAGCTGCTCCAGGACGACTCGACCTTCCTGCGCCCGCACAACTACCCGTCGACCGTCACAGTTCAGAACGCGCGTTTGGGACTACACTTGGCTGCGCCCGGCTAGGCCCGCGGGCTTCATTTCGACACCTCGAAGGAGGCTCGAAACATGCAGCTGCCAACGGCGCCCTCGGGCGCGACTATCGACGCACCGCTGGCGCTCGAGGACATCCCTGCGCTCCAGCGCGAGGTTCGCGCGCTCGCCGAGCAGCGCAACGCGGTGATCCTCGCCCACAACTACCAGGTGCCCGAGGTGCAGGACGTGGCCGACTTCGTCGGCGACTCGCTCGCCCTCTCGCGCAAGGCCGCGGCCGCCGGGGCGGACACGATCGCGTTCTGCGGCGTTCACTTCATGGCCGAGACGGCCTCGATCCTGAGCCCGGACAAGACCGTGCTGCTGCCCGACCTCGGTGCCGGCTGCTCGCTCGCCGACTCGATCACCGCCGACCAGCTCCGCACCTGGAAGGCCCAGCACCCGGGCGCGATCGTCGTGATGTACGTGAACACGACCGCCGAGGTGAAGGCCGAGACCGACTACTGCTGCACGTCCTCGAACGCGGTGCAGGTGGTCGAGCACATCCGCCGCGAGCACGGGGAGGACGTCGAGATCCTGTTCGGGCCTGACATGTTCCTCGGCGCCTACGTCGAGCGCGTGACCGGCAGGCCGATGCAGGTGTGGGCCGGCGAGTGCCACGTCCACGCGGGCATCCGGCCGTCGGACATCGCGAAGGTGCGCGCGGAGAACCCCGGTGCGGAGTTCCTGATCCACCCCGAGTGCGGCTGCTCGACGTCGGTGATGGAGTACGTCGCCGCCGGCGACGTCGACGCCGAGAACACGCACATGCTCTCGACGGGCGGGATGCTCGAGCACGCTCGCAGCTCGGACGCCGACACGTTCATCGTCGCGACCGAGACGGGGATGCTGCACCCGCTCGAGCAGGAGAACCCGGGCAAGCGGTTCGTGGCGGCGAACAGCTGTGCCGTCTGCCCGTTCATGAAGATGATCACGCTGCCGAAGCTGCGCGACGCGCTGCGCGACGGCGGCCCGCGGTACACCGTGAAGGTCGACGCCGAGCTCGCCGAGCGAGCGCGGGTGCCGATCGAGCGGATGGTCGCGATCGGCGGCTGACCTCCGCTGTGTCGCCGGGCGGGCACCGCTCGCCGGCTTGACACGAAAGAAGGGGGCGGCCGAAGCCGCCCCCTTCGATTGCCCGGCCGGCGAGGGGCCGCCGGCGGGCGCTCCCGCAGGGCCTAGGGCTTGAGGAGCTCGACCTCCTCGAACACGGCCTTGCCGTCACGCAGCTCGACCTCGGCCTCGTGGACCACCGTGCCCGGTGTCAGGTCGGCGGTGGTGCACACGCGGTCGTCGTCGTCGCGATCGTCGTCGTTGCGATCGTCATCGCGAGCGTCGTCGTCGCCACGGTCGTCGTCGCCACGGTCGGACGTGGTGCTGCCGGGCCCACTGTTGGAGCTCGGCCCGCTGTTGTCGTCGCTGCCGTCCCCGTCACGGCCGGGGCCCGAGCTGGCGCTGGTGACGCCGCTGCGGTCCTCGCACTCGATGCGCGTCGTCGAGTCGACGAGCCCGGTGAGCGTGCCGCCGCCCGAGACGTTGATCGTGAGCGTGCCCGTCGCCGAG
>DASVPL010000275.1:0-5572 GCA_036382905.1 Thermoleophilaceae bacterium
GCCCCCGGGCCCGGTCACCGCTACTCGGCTAGGTCGGTGCTGCCCGGCGTGTAGACCTGCTCGCCCTTGTAGTGCCCGCAGACGGGGCAGACGCGGTGCGGCAGCCGGGGCGTGTGGCACTGCGGGCAGCTGCGCAGGCTCGGCGGCGTGATCTTGTGGGTCGACCGGCGCTTGTTCGTGCGCGAGTGCGACTGCTTTTGCTTGGGGACCGCCATCGGGCGGCCAGTCTAGCGGCGCCCGGAGGGCCCCTAGACCCGGACGACGATCTCGCAGCCCTTCAGCTTGTCGCCCCTGTCGGCCCGCACCCTGTCGCGCCCGCGGCCGCAGTCGATCTTCTCGTTGCGCCTGTTGTTCGCGCGCACGTCGTCGTTGCCGGAGCCCGCGGAGTAGGCGTTCTTCCCCCTGCCGCCGGTCAGGCGGTCGTTGCCCGAGGAGCCGTTCAGCTTGTCGTTGCCGTCGCCGCCGGTCAGCACGTCGTTCCCCGAGTCCCCGTTCAGCGTGTCCTTGCCCGCGGCGCCGTCCAGCACGTCCTTCCCGCTGCCGCCGCCGAGCTTGTCGTTGCCCTCCCAGCCGCGCAGCGAGTCGTTCCCCGAGGAGCCCGTGAGCGTGTCGTCGCCGGCCCGGCCGGAGAGCTTGTCGCGGTCGCCCGCGCCGCTCAGCACGTCGTTGCCGGCACCGCCGTCGAGCGCGTCGCGCCCGCCGCGGCCGCGGAGCGTGTCGGCCCCGTCGTCGCCGAACAGGCGGTCGTTGCCGTCGCCGCCGTCGAGGCAGTCGTCGCCGCCGAGGCCCTCGATCCAGTCGCCGCCGGCCAGGCCGCCGATCACATCGCCGAAGTCGGTGCCGAGGAGCGTCTCGCCGGCGGCGGTGCCGGTGAAGACGAGGGTGCACGGGGCGGTCGGGCCGGCGATGGAGACCGTCGCGGTCGCGACGCCGGAGCGGCCGTCCTCCGCCGTCACGCGGTAGGTGAAGCTGACGGTGCCGAAGAAGCCGGCCGGGGCCGTGTACGTGGCCGCTCCCGTGGCCTCGACCAGCCCGAGCCCGGCCACCGCCGGACCGGAGAGAACCGCGAAGCTGAGGGGTTCACCGTTCGGGTCGGCACACGGGAGCTGGAACGTCACCGCCGTGACGTACGCGGTCGACGCCGCCACGTCGCTGCAGACCGGCCGGTCCCCGCGAGCGAAGGCGACCACCGCGTCGGAGGTCGAGGAGACCGCATAGACGTTCGCGCCGTCGGGCGCGACCGCCACGTCGTCGGGCGAGTCGAGCGCGACGCCGTCTCCACACGCCCCGCCGGTGCCGTCCTCGCTGATGCACCCGGCGGGCGCCGCGGGCTGGTTCAGCTCCCCGGTCTCGGCGTTCCGGTCGAGCCGGACCACGGAGTCGCTGTTGAGGCTCGCCACGTAGACGGTCTGCCCACTGGGGCTGATCGCAAGGCCGTTCGGGTTCTGGAGCGCGACACCGTTCTCGCACCCCGATCCCGTCTCGCTGACGCAGCCGGTGGCGCCCGCAACCGGGGTCAGCCGGCCGCTCCCCGCGTCGCGCACGAGCGTGACGACCGAGTCCGCGGACGCGCCCGCCGCGTACACGTGGCGCCCGTCCGGGCTGGCGAGCACGGTCTGCGGGTTGGTCAGGGCGCTGCCGTCGAGGCACGGGCCGGCGCCGGTCTCGCTGACGCACGAGGCGGTCTCGATGGACTGGGAGATCGTGCCGTTGTCGGTGTTGCGGTCGAGCGTCGAGACCGCCTCGATCCCGTTCGCCGACGCGTACACCTGGTGACCGTCCGGGCTCACGTCCACCCCGTGGGTGGTGTCGAGGGCGCGGCCGTCGGTGCAGCCGGCGTTGTCGCCGGTGGCCGGGTTCTCGACCAGGCACCCGGCCGCGCCGGCTGGCTGGGTGAGCACGCCGGTGTCCGGGTTGCGCGTAAAGACGGCCACACCGTCGTCGACGCTCGCCGCGCCGTAGACCGTGCGGCCGTCGGGGCTGACCGCGACGGACCGGATGCCGTTGACGGCGCGAGCGTCCGTGCAGCCGTCCGCGACCGTCGAGGCCACGCAGCCGGCAGCGCCGTCGGGCTGGGTGAGCCGGCCGGTGCCCGGGTCACGCGCGAACACCGCGATCGCGCTGTCGCTGAACGCCGCCGTGTAGACGCTGCGACCGTCCGGGCTCACGGCGATGTCGAAGCCCGCGGTCAGGCCGCGCACGGCGCGGCAGCCCTCCGTGCCGGGGTCGCTCACGCAGCCGTCCGCGCCGGGCACCCGCGTCAGCGCGCCGGTCGCCTCGTCGCGCGTGAACGTCTGGATGGTTGCGCTCGCGTTCGAGAAGACGTACACGTGCCGCCCGTCGGGCGACGTCGCCACCGCCTTCGCGGCCACGAGGCCGGCGCCGTCGAAGCAGCTGCCGCCGGTCCCGCTCTCGCTGATGCAGCCGAGCTGCCCCGGGAGCTGCGCGAGGTTGCCCGCGGCAGCGGCGGTCGCGGCGCTGACCGCGAACGCGGCGAGCACGATCGCGAGCGGCAGGAGGGTGCGCCGGGCCAGGGACACGCGGCCACCCTAACCGGGGAGGGGGCGCGGCGCCAGTGGGTCTACTCGAAGCGCAGCTCGGACAGCTTCGCCCAGCGCGGGTTCGGCTCGGCCTCGTGCGCGTGGCCGGGATCGGCGCGATTCAGGTTCTCGCCGCAGACCGGGCAGAGCCCGCGGCAGTCGGGGCCGCACACGATCTGAGTCGGCAGCGCGAGCGCCAGCGCGTCACGCGCCCATGCCTGGAGATCGAGCTCGTCGCCGGTGACGTAGGGCGAGCTCAGCTCCTCGTCGTCCTCGCCGGGCTGGTCGATCTCGCGCGCGTCGACGTCCACCAGCGGTGCCGCGGCGTCGAGGCAGCGCATGCACGGGCCGTCGAGCTCGGCCTCGAAGCGCAGCCGCAGGGAGTAGCCCGAGACGGTCCGCGCAGCGTCCAGGCGCACGTCCACCAGGTCATCGGCCACCTGGTACTGCTGGGCGCCGAACTCGAACGTGTCGAGCTTCACCTGGAGGTCGATCGAGCGGGCCGAGCCCGAGCTGAGCTGGAGCCTGCCGAGCTCGAAGACGTCGGTCTGCGCGGACACTCAGGCGAGGGTAGCCCCGGCGGCTCCTCCTGTAGGTTGCGCGCGGATGAGGCTCTACCGCGCGCCGTTCTCCACCAACTCCGAGCGGGTGGCGCTCGCGCTCGCGCACAAGGGCATCGAGGTCGAGTCGGTCTGGATCGACTACGGCGACCGCGGGGCGGTCGAGGCCGTGAGCGGCCAGGGGCTCGTGCCGGTGGTCGAGGACGGCGGCGAGGTGGTCTTCGACTCGCCGCGGATCCTCGCGTGGCTCGAGGAGCGCCGGCCCGACCCGCCGCTGTTCCCGGCGAGCGACCCGCGCCGCGCCGAGCTCGAGGTGTTCGTGGACTGGTTCAACGCCGTCTGGAAGCCGTGGCCGAACGGGATCGAGGCCGAGCTGGGCAAGGTCCTGCCCGATCAGGAGCTGATCGACGCGCATGTCGCGTCGATGGCCGACGCGCTCGACCAGTTCGAGCGGCTGCTCGCCGGACGCGACCACCTGATGGGCGACGAGTTCTCCGTGGCCGACTGCGTGGTCTTCCCGTTCGTCAAGTTCGCGCTGCGGCGCGACCCCGAGGACGACGAGCTCTTCCATCGCGTCCTCGACGACTACCAGTCGGTCGACGGCCGGCCCCGGCTGGAGGCGTGGATCGAGCGCGTCGACGCGAGGCCGCGCGCGTGAGGCGCGCGCTCGCGTGCCTTGTGGCCGTGGCGGCGCTCGCGGGGTGCGGCGGCGGCGGGGACGGCGGCGGCTCCACGAAGAGCGAGCAGCCGGCCGAGCGGACCGGCGCGATCACCAAGGACCCCGCGGCCGAGCGCGTCCTGCGCGATGCCTCCGACGCGTTCACCAAGGGCCGCGCCGACATGCTCGCCTCGCTCCAGACCGACCTGCGCCAGAACGACACGCAGACGCTTGTGGACGACCTCTGGGACCTCCGCAACGTGATCTACAAGTTCGACCAGGCGCTCAGGCGGATCGAGTTCGCGCCGGGGCGGGCGGAGCGGGTCTCGGTTGAGATCCTGGAGATAGACCGCGGGGCGATCGCGCGGATCGACCCGATCCTCGACGCCAAAGAGCCCCCGCCGGGCCTCGCGGATGCGGTCCAGCAGGCTGCGACGGACGCCGCCGCGATCGAGCGCAAGACCCGCGACCTGATCGCGGGAACCGGCTAGCCGACTTCGGCTTCTTCGCGCCCGGCGAGCCGGTCGCGGCCGCGCTGCACTGCCGCGGTGAACTTCTGGAGGTTGACCTCGAGCGTGTTGAGGATGTCGTCGGCGTAGTCCTCGGCGCCGAGCCGGATCTCGCGCTCGCGCGTGCGCGCCTCCTCGATTATCTCCTCGGCCTGGCGCTCGGCCTGACGCACGACCTCCTCGGAGGCGATCAGGCGGGCCTGCTCCTCGCGCGACTCCTTGAGGATCCGCTCGGCCTCGCGCTTGGCCTCGGCCAGCATCTCCTGACGCTCCTTCACGATCCAGCGCGCCTGCTTGATCTCCTCGGGGATCGTCGCGCGCATCTGGTCGAGGATGTCGTAGATCTCCTCCTTGTCGACACGCACCTGATCCGTCAGCGGGACGGGCTTGGCGTTGTGCACCGTGTCGTCGAGCTTGTCTATGAGGACTAGGACATCCATGAGAGCCTCAGTTCGTCAGCGCGGGCGGTGTTCCTTGCGAAAAACCCGCGCGCATCTGTTGGTAGATCTCCGAGAGCGTGGCGCGTTCGACGCGTACCTCGTTCGTAAGGGGCACCGGATGAGCATTGTGGAGGAGGTCGTCGAGGGCGTCGATCGCCGGGAGGAGGGCCACCGGGCCCCACCCGCGCAGCTCCTCGACGACCTTGGCTACGGCGCCCTTGTCGAGCCGGACCTGCGTGGTCAGCGGGACCGGGCGGGCCTTGCGGACCAGCGTGTCGAGGCGGTCGAACGCTGTGCGGGCCCGGCGGGGGTCGACGGCGGTCCGCTCGAACTCCTCGCGCGTGACGTAGCGGTCCTGCGCGGCTCCCTGCCGGACCCGGCCGACGATCGCGAGCAGCCGGTCGCGGTCCACGCGGACCGAGCCCGTCAGCGGGACGGACTTCGCGTCATACATGAAGGTGTCGAGCTCGTCGAGGGGGACGAGCGCGCCCGCTCCCCGGTACGTCCCATGGTCCTCGTCCAGGAGAACGAACTCGATGCTCGCGCGCATCTGGTCGACGAGGTCGTACACGCTCTCGCGGTCGATGCGCGCCCCGCCGAGGATCGGCGTCTCCTTCGCGTCGCGGATCATGGCCTCGAGCTGGTCGACGAGCTGGTGCAGCGACATGCGCTCAACGCCTCAGCGCCTCTTCCAGGCGCGGCAGCACGCTGTCCGGGACCAGCCCGGACAGGTCGCCGCCGAACATCGCGAGCTCCTTGACCCCGCTCGAGCTCAGGAACGTGAACTGCGGCGAGGAGAACATGTAGATGCTCTCGATGTCAGGCGCCATCTTGCGGTTGAGCTGGTTCATCTCGAACTCGTACT
>DASVPL010000276.1:0-9273 GCA_036382905.1 Thermoleophilaceae bacterium
GGTGACGGTCCGGTGGCGGGGTTTCGCGCGCGCACGCGCGAGCGCGGGATCAGAGGGCGCCGCTGTCCACGACGAGTGGACCGCTGCGGCGGCGCTCGGCGGGTGCGCGCAGCAGAAGGCGGATCTCGCGGGCGAAGGTCTGGGCGGCGGCGAGGAAGACGGCCTGGCGGAGCGTGACGCGGAGGGTGGCCAGGGTGGCGGGCGCGCCATCCTCGCGGGCGGCGCCCTCGGGGGCGGGGCGGGCGTCGAGGAGCTCGACGCGTTCGAGGGCCAGGTAGGTGCGCCCGCGGCCCTCCGCGCGCTCGGTGGTGACGACCACGTCCACGAGCGCGCCGGGGCCCGCGTTCGCCAGCTCCTCGCCTCCGGCGGCCGTGATCTGAACCGCGCGCTGGCCCGGCGCGAGGGCTGCTTGGCTCTCGTCGCCCTCGCTTGAGGGCGCGGCAATGGCGCCCGCGGTGAGGTAGCCCCCGGCCGCCACCGGGGCCGCGAGCGTGGCCCCGACCGCCTGCTGAGGGTCGCCGAGCGCGTCGGGCGGGGCGAACTGGGCGGGCACCTGGCGCACCGCGAGCACCTCCGCGGCCTGGCGCTCGCCGATCCTCGCGCCCTGCCGCAGGTCGGCCGCGGCGACCACCACCGGAACCGGCTCGCCCACCCGCGCCTCGATGCCCCGCTCGCGCCGCTCCACGCGCGACGAGGCAAGCCCGCCCGAGGCCAGCGCGAGTGCGAGCAGCAGAGCCCCGCGCCTTCGGCGAGCGGACCGCGTCATCCGCCCAGCGGAAGCTCGATGGCGGCCGAAGCGCGTCCGCCGCCGCGCGCGATCGAGAGCGATCCGCCGGAGGCGGCCACGGCGCGGGAGGCGATGCGGAGCCCGCGGCCGCGGGGGGCGGCTTCGCCGAGCCGGCGCCCGGACGGCTCGGCGCACGCGGATACGTCGAGGGCAGCTTCGCCGAGCCGGCGCCCCGCGGCGGGACCGCCCGCGGCGGCTTCGTCGCGCGCCTCGCGGAGCCCGTTCACGACCTCCAGCCGCACCCGGCCTCCGGTGCGGCGGGCCTCGAGGCGAATCGGCCCGGTCCCGTGCTCCACGGCGTTCGCCAGCAGGTTGCCGAGTGCCTGCGCGAGCCGGCCGCGGTCGCCGCGCACCGACGCCGGGCCTGCCCGCCAGTCGAGCTCCACCCGCCGCCCGGCGGCCAGCGCCGCGGGCTGCCAAGCCGCCGCCGCGGAACGCGCGAGGCGGTCGAGCGCGAACCGCTCGCTCCGCGGCGCCGCTGGCTCGCCCTGCCGCGCGGCGCCGAGGTCGCCGAGGGCCGTCCGAGCGCGCTCGAGCTCGCTGCCGAGCGACATCGCCAGCCTGCGACCGCGCGGATCGCGCGCCAGCCGGTCGAGCGCAAGCCCGAAGGCGGTCACCGCACCGCGCAGCTCGTGCTCGGCGTCGGCACCGGCGTCGAGCCGCCGCTCGGCGTCGCGAAGCTGGCGGCGGAGAACCGCGACCCGCGCGGCGGCGGCCGCGGCGACACCCCACCCGGCCGCCGCGATCACGCCGCCTCCGTGAGCCGGTAGCCGACGCCCCGCACGTTCACCACGAAGTTCCCCTCGCCGTCCGCGAGCTTGCGCCGCAGCCGGCAGGCGTGCGTGTCGACAGTTCGCGTGGTCCCTGCGGTCCTGTAGCCCCACACGTCGCGCAGCAGCTCCGCCTTCGGGTGCACGCGCGCCGGATCGGCGGCAAGTGCATGCAGCAGCGCGAACTCCTTGGCCGACAGCACGACCGGCCGCCCGCCGAGACGCACGGCGCGCGTGGCTGGGTCGACGGTGAGGTCGCCCACCCGCAGCAAGCCGCGCAGGTGCCGCCCCGACGCGCGCCGGAGGACGCCGCGCAGGCGCGCCAGCAGCTCGGCGTAGGAGAACGGCTTGCAGACGTAGTCGTCGGCGCCGCGGGTGAGGCCGCGGATGCGATCGGCCTCCCCCGCCCGGCCGCTCAGCACGACCACGGGGGTGTCCGGGTCGACGCGCGAGGCCACCCCGTCGGCGGCCCGTACGCGATCGAGCAGCTCGAGCCCGTGACCGTCGGAGAGCATCAGGTCGAGCAGCACCACGTCCGGCCGGCGCACCTCCATCGCGCGCAGCCCCTCCCCCACGCCAGCCGCAGCCGCGACGCGGAACCCGTCGGCGGCGAGCTGGTCGCATAGGAATGCCTGGGTGCGCTCGTCGTCCTCGACGACCAGAACCGACCTCTGAAGGGTGGTGTCCACGCATCCCTCAGTGGCGCCGGCTCCGTTCTCGCCCCCCGCGCCCGGCCGACAGAGAAGGCCGAACGTGGAGAGCTGCGGGACACGACCGTCCCCGTTGCGGCCCTGCGGAGCAAGCGGCTCCCCCAACTAGGACGCACGCGCGATGCGGCGGGGGTCGACCTCTACCCACGCGATCTCGGCACACCACTCGACAGCCGCACGCCGATGCGCTCTTACGCGCACAAGATCCCGGTCGGACGAAGACCGCGTGTTCGACGCCTACATACGGCACCACTTCTCGGAACGCTGTTGTGCATGAGCGCCCGACTGGCAGGTGAGGCGCCCGCCGGCGAAGTCTTGACCTCGCCGGCGGGTCCCATCGGCGGCGGAGGGGCCAGGTCTCTCGGAGACGCGGCCGCAGCGCATAGCCGGTTGCGGGAACTCACCCCACGCGGCGCCCTTCGGCGCCGCCAGGCCTAGGTCTCAGCCTCTCCGGCGTCGATCACGTCCTCATCGACGTCGGTCAACTCGGTTGCCGTGCCCTCGACAACAAAAGTCCCCAGGGCGCGGTTCGGCTCTGCGGGGATGGTGCCGCATGCGGGGCACGGCTCATTCCTCCCGCCTATGTCACGTAGGTTTTGCCACATCGAGCCGAAGCTCGTGATGATCGACCGCACGTCGTTGAGCGCCAGGACCCAGTCGAGATCGGCAATCCGCCGCGGCGCCCCACGTGCGACCCGTGCGCGCTCTTCGATTAGGTGCTGGTCGATGGCGCCGACAGCCCCTCGCGCCTCCCACAAACGAAGGAGGTTTCGCTTGAAGTCGGAATTCGCCGCTCCTTCTCGCTTCGCCTCGTCCGCCTGGCGCTTCCGCGCTGCCGCCTGGGCCCGCAGCGCTTGCTCGGCACGCTTTTGCGCGCGCCGTGAGCCGGTCCCTTCCTTAGTCATCTCAAGGACGAGCCTGTTGACAACAGGGTCCTTAAGTGCCTCGACGATCACGATCGCGTGCTCCTCCGCGGAGGGCTCGGCGTTCCGTTCGGTTCGCGCGCCAGCCCGCTCCCGGACTAGGGCTTGACGATCCGGGTCGTCAACGAAACGCCACCCGACCTCCTTGACTCGATGGTTCAGGGCGTCGTCCCATCCCTTGTCGTCCTTCGGCTCGATTAGCCCGGCCTTCCACAGCCTAAGACGAGCGGGGTCGATTGCGCCTGACGGAAGGCCGGTGACCGCGAGCATCCCTGCTCGCGTGATCCCCGGCTCTGCCCGGATCGCATCGAGGAGCACGTCGCGAGTTGCTCTATTGCTGGTGGTAGCCATAGCTCATTACGAGAGCGAAGAGCTGACGCGCCCGAACGCGCGCCAGCCAGCCGCGATCTCCTACTTGCCGAGAGCCTTCTGGCCGTTGTCTCCGCCCGCGCCGAGCGCGGTTACGGGCAGCCTCCCCGCAGCCTGCGCCACAGCCGACTCTATGGCGGCGCTCATGGCCCCCTCGAGCGACTTGTCACGCTCGAGTGCCAGGTCGAAATCGGCCTCCAGCGCCTCGGTGAGCTTGCGCAGCTTCTCGAGCCGCGGGCCGAGGTACTCGCGCACGACGAGCTCCGGGTTCTTCGTGACGAACACACCCGTGCCGATCGTGTTGCCGTTGCGGTAGACCTTCCCGCGTACCAGAAGGAGCTTGTCCGCCTCTAGACGCTTCTGGATGCGGCCCCTCTGCGTCGGCACCGTGTGGTTCCAGACGAGCGAGAGGCACTTGTCGTACGCCACCCTCTCGACCGGGTTGCGCTCGGCGTCCGCGGCGGTCGGCCCTCCGGTGAAAACCGAGGCGGCGAGCTCCTCCTTTGTTGAGCTCGTTGCCGGGTTGTACCGGTCGTCGTTGCCGGGGTCGATGTTCACGACCTCCTTCGTAACGAGTTCCTCGTAGGCACGCTCTACGATCCTCTCGGGATCGATGTCCCCGTTCTCATCGAGCAGGTCCGAGTCGGCCGCGTACTTGTACACGCGGTCTTCGACCGCCTGCTTGAACTCTGCGTCCGCTGCGGTGTATCGGGCGGCGATCTCGTCGGCGGTGTGCGCCGAGGCGACGGTATTCACGTCGCATCACTCTCCTTAGCCCCGAGTGGCTCAGGGTCATTGCGCGACGAGAGCCCAGGGAGCGCTTGGTTGAGGGGCAGCTTATACCACGGCCCGGGCCGAGCGAAGGACGACGTCGGGAAGATCACGCTCGTTGGGTGAATGTCCGCCCTCAGGTCGGCGCTTACCCCGCCCCGGTCGAGCGCGTATACCCCTGTCGACGCCTAGCACGCGCTTGGCGCCGGGCGCAACGAACGACCAAGGCATCGCAGGTAAAGGCTAGGTGGAGGGAACGGGGGACCATGGCGCGTCGACTGCCTAGCGCCGCTAGACGCGCCCGAACTACGCGAGCTCGAAGCGCTCTTTCGACGTTGCTTTCGCATTCGTGACACCCGAATCCCTTGCAAGGGCACGGAGCCGAAGAACCGCGTCCTGACGAGGTGATGACCTCGCGGGCCCAGCGCGGGCTAGCGGTCGTGCTTCCGCCGCCGGACCAACTCCGAGCCCCTCCGCAGCGCTTCTCACCAGCCCACCGCAGCCCCGCAGGCCCGCAATCCCGCTTCCCACCTAGCGTGAACGCGCCCTTCGCCACCCCATTCGAGCGCTAAGAAGTCCCCTCATTCCGTAGAACGGTCGTGCATTGGCGCGTTCGGCGATGCGCCACGACCCCCCCCATTAGTACGATCCGCTTTGAGGTAACCCACATTGACCGTTCCCGCAGACATAACTGACCCACGTATCGCCAAGGCGTACGCGCACCCGCTCCGGATCCACATCCTCGGGCTGCTCGACGAAAGGACCGCGAGCCCCAGCGAGATCGCCAACGAACTGGGCGCGCCGCTGACGCACGTGAGCTACCACGTCCGCCAGCTCGCCGGTCTCGGCCTGATCAGGCTCGTGCGGACCACCCCGCGCCGCGGCGCCGTTGAGCACCACTACACGGCGAACATCCGCCCGAAGGTCAACGACGACGCCTGGGGCCAGATCCCGGACGTCGTGAAGAAGAACCTCGTCGCGGGCTGGGTCCAGCAGACCGGCGCGCACGTATCGGACGCCGTCAAGGAGGGCGGCTTCGATCGCGAGAACGCCCACATGACGCGCAGCCCGTTCGACCTCGACGAGAAGGCATGGAACGCGATCGCCAAGGAGCTCGGCAAGACGCAAGAGCGAATCGAGCGGATCGGCGCCGAGGCGAAGAAGCGGCTGGAGAAGGATCCGTCGACGGAGACGTTCCGCGCCACCACCACGATGATGCTCTTCGAGGGCCCGTCGCAGGCGGCCGGCCTCCCCGAGGACGCCGGCATCCGCAGGCACAAGCGCCGCCGCGCTAAGTCCTCCGCCTAGCCCGTAGCGCCGACGCGCCGTCCCCGCGGACGTCGTGCAATCTCGGTTGCACGGACCCTTCCGCGGGAGGAATCGAGGTTACGATGCCGACGCGTCGCAGCGGGGGCCCGTGAGCGACGCGGCCCTCGGCATGGATACCACGCGACGCGGAAATTACGAGTCCGGCTCTGACTACGTACTCGAGTACGGGGAGCTGCGCTTCACGTTCAACGAACGTGACTTCACCGAGCGCGTGGAGCAGGCGGCGATCAAGCTCGGCTTCGTGGACAACCGCCTCGACGGCGCCGAGCGCGAGGATCTCGTCAACCTGGCCGTGAACGGCGAGGTGAGCGAGCCCGCATCGGCGCTCGGCGAGCACATCGTGGAGTGCTGGGGCCAGCTCGCCGGCCCGTCCGAGCGGTCACTGGTGCACTGGCTGCGGCGGCTCGTCTTCCGCGGGGCCTGGCTCGACCAGCGCGTGAAGGAGGGCGAGCTCGAGGTCGTCTTCGACGAGCGCACCCACACCTTCGGGTACGCGCAGCCGGACCGCGACTTCGAGGTGATCGAGCTCTCGCCCGAGCCCTCGTGGTCGGGCGTCGCGTACCGCCGCTAGTAGCGCGAGGCGCCGCCGGCTAGCTGAGCCGGTCCGCGTGCAGCGTGCCCGAGCCGGTCGCGAGCTTGGGCCCGTCGGCGCCGGCCTCGAGGATGACCTGCGTGGTGGCGAGCCGCTGCGGCTCACCGGCCAGGCCGGTCGAGGCGATCACCGTCAGCGATCCGCCCTCCTCCAGGCACCGCGCCGCGCCGAACACCCGCCGCGCGGCCGCGGGGGGCAGCGCGTCGAGCGAGTCGAGCACGATCGCCGCGTGGCGGCCGGACTCCACAGCCCGCTTGCCGCGCTCGACCGCGATCTCGGCGGCCTGCGCCTGCTCCTCCACGGGGCGGTCGAACGCGCCGCCGACGACCGTCAGCTTCTCCTCGCGACGCCACTCGGTGACCTCCTCCGGGCGGACGCCGGCGAGGACCACCGTCAGCTCGAGGTCGTCCACCTCCGCCAGCGCGAGCGCGATCCGGCGTAGCAGCGTCGTGATGCCCGAGCCGGGGGGTCCGCCGACGGCGACGCGCGAGCCGCGGCCGAACGGCGCCGAGGACAGCTCGTCGGGGGCGGGCAGCCGCTCCGTCGCGAACACCGGCGTCAGCTCGTCGAAGCGCGGGCGCGCGGGCGGCGGGTCGGCCTCCGCGCCGTTGATCGTCTCGACGCGCACGAGCGACGGGTAGCGCTCCGAGCGCCGGGGCGCGCGCACCGGGCCGGCGATCTCGTCGCCGGCGCGCAGCTCGCAGCGGCGAATCTGCGCCGGCGAGACGTACACGTCCTCGCGCGAGTGGGTGAACGGGTCCGGGCGCATGAAGCCGCTGCCGTTCGGCAGCACGTCGAGCACGCCGGTGCGCGACTCCTCGGGGCCGTCGTCGCCGATGTCGTCGGCGCGAGCGTCCTCGCCGAGCGGCTGGGTCTCGCCGCGGGCGTCGGCCTCGGCCTCGGCCTCGTCGGCGCGATCGGAGGCGGTCGCGTCGTCCTCGTCGGAGCGCGGCTTGCGGGTGCGCGGGCGCCCACCGCGCCCGCGCCCTGAGCGCGGGCGCTCGTCGGCGTCGCCGTTTTCGGACGAGGCACGGGAGCGACTCGGCTTGCTCGTGTCGCCGCCGGTCTGCTTGAGAAGCGCGTCGATCAGCTCATCGCGTCGCAAGAGGCGGTAGCCCTCGATGCTCAGCTCTGAGGCGATCGCGTGCAGGTCGGCGAGCGGGCTTCGCTCCAGCTCGGCTCGGTCGAGGATCGCCACGTTTCAGTCTCCTTGGGTTACGGGGCCGGAGAGGGCTCAAATCGCGCGTCGAAGGCTCGGATCGAGCCTCAGTTCCGGCGAAACCTCCCGCTCACCCCTGAGGGCCGCGCGCACCGCCACGTAGTCGGCGGTGGCGCGAACGTCGTGGACCCGCAGGATAGACGCCCCCGCGTCGAGTCCCGCTCCGATCGCGGCCAGCGTCCCGGCGGCGCGCTCCGCGGGAGGGCGGCCGGTGATCGCGCCGACGAAGTCCTTGCGCGATACCGCGAGCAGCACCGGGTGCCCGAGCTCGGCCACGCGGGGGAGCGCCCGCAGCGCCGCGACAGTGTCCGCCGGCGTCTTCCCGAGGTCCGGACCGGGGTCGAGTACGAGCCGCTCGACCCCGCGCGAGCGCGCGAGCGCGATCCGCTCGCGCAGGAACTCGACCACCGTGGCGGCCACGTCCTCGTAGACCGGGAACAGCTTCTGCTTCGGCGGCGCGCCGGTGTGGGTGATCACGAGCGCCGCGCCGGCCTCGGCGCACGCGTCCGCCAGCTCGGGGTCGCGGAGACCGCTCACGTCGTTGACCATCGTGGCCCCGGCGCCGAGCGCCGCGCGCGCGACCGCGGGCTTCCACGTGTCCACCGAGACCGTGACCCCCTCCCCCACGAGGCGCTCCACCAGCGGCACGACGCGCGCGATCTCCTCCTCGACGCTCACCGGCGCGCGATCGGTCACGCCGGACTCGCCGCCGACGTCGATGATCCCAGCGCCGTCGTCGCGCAGCTCGAGCGCGCGCCGCACCTGCCCCTCCAGATCGCCCACGCGCGCGCCGTCCGAGAACGACTCGGGGCTCGCGTTCACGATCCCCATGAGGGTCGTCATGCCACCGGCGCGGCCTCGGCGTTCACGTTCACTCGTTCGGCGCGCGCCACCGCGCGCCACTCGTCCAGCTCGTGGTCGACCCGGCCGGCGTCCCAGCCCAGCTCCTCGCCGAGCGCCTCGGCCACCGCGCGCGCCGCCGGGCTGTCCTCGGCGGTCAGGTCGGGCGCGGCGAGGATCCCGAGGCGCGTGCGGCGCAGCAGCACGTCGGCCACGCTCGCGGCCTGCTCGTAGCGGGCGGCGAACGGCGCCTCGGCCAGCAGGTCCGGCAGGTCCGGCACGACCCGGCGGCCGAGCTCCGGCCGCTCGGCCACGAGCGCGAGCACGTCGTGGGCGGCGTACCCGTAGCGGCCGGCCAGCAGCGCGAGCGATCCCTCGTCGACCCCCTCGGGCCCCTCGAGCTCGTCGGCCGCCTCGCCCAGCGGGATCTCGTGCGTGCGGCACGGCGCCTCGCGACCCTCGCGCTCGACCACGCGGTCCACCACGAGCTTCGCCATCCGCCGCCAGGTGGTGAGCTTGCCGCCGGTGATCGTCACGAGGCCCGAGCGCGTCTCGAACAACTCGGCGCGCCGCGAGATGTCCACCGACTTCTTGGAGTCGCCGGTCGCGATCAGCGGGCGGACGCCGGCATAGGCGCCGGTCAGGTCGCCGCGATCGAGCGAGAGCCCGAAGAACTCGTTGCAGGCGTTCAGGAGGTAGGCCACGTCGTCGTCGTCGGCCGGGATGTGCTCGAGCCCGCCCTCGTAGTCGTTGTCGGTCGTGCCGATGAGCGTGCGGCCGAGCCACGGCAGCGCGAAGATCGAGCGGCCGCCGCCGGCCGGGACGATCGCGCCCGCGTTCAGCGGCAGCGTCTCGTGCGCGAGCGTGACGTGGGTGCCGCGGCTCGGGCGGATGCGCGGGACCTCCGCCGCGTCGCGCACCTCCTCGGAGCGGATCGTGTCGGCCCACACGCCGGACGCGTTC
>DASVPL010000277.1:0-7647 GCA_036382905.1 Thermoleophilaceae bacterium
ATCACGCAGTACACGTTCTTCTCGGTCGGCAGCGGGACCGGCCCCGACACCGTCGCGCCGGTGCGCGTCGCGGTCTCGACGATCTCCTTGGCCGCCGTCTCGATGGCCGAGTGGTCGTACGCCTTGAGGCGGATCCGGATCTTGTTTTGGGTTAGGGAAGCCATGGTGAATTCTCGACGGACGTGCCGAGGGCGGACTCCGCCGGAGCCCGCCCCCTCGGTCCTGCAGCGCTATTGGCTGCTGAGGACTACTCGACGATCTCGGTGACCACCCCCGAGCCCACCGTGCGGCCGCCCTCGCGGATGGCGAAGCGCAGGCCCTGATCCATCGCGATCGGCTGGATCAGCTCGATCTGCATCTGGACGTTGTCGCCCGGCATGACCATCTCGGTCCCCTCGGGGAGGTTCGCGACGCCGGTTACGTCGGTCGTACGGAAGTAGAACTGCGGCCGGTAGCCGTTGAAGAACGGGGTGTGACGGCCACCCTCCTCCTTCTTGAGGCAGTAGACCTCGGCCTTGAACTTCGTGTGCGGCGTGATCGAGCCGGGCTTGCAGAGCACCTGGCCGCGCTGGATCTCCTCGCGCTTGGTGCCTCGCAGCAGGCAGCCGACGTTGTCGCCCGCCTGGCCCTCGTCGAGGATCTTGCGGAACATCTCGACGCCGGTGACGATCGTCTTGTCGACCTGCTCGGTGATGCCGACGATCTCGACCTCCTCGCCGGTCTTCACGATGCCCTGCTCGATGCGGCCGGTGGCGACGGTGCCGCGGCCGGTGATCGAGAAGACGTCCTCGACGGGCATCAGGAACGGCAGGTCGAGCGGGCGCTCCGGCTCCGGGATGTAGGTGTCCAGGTGGCCGGCGAGCTCGATGATCTTGGCCGTGTAGGCCTCGTCGCCCTCGAGCGCCTTGAGCGCCGAGCCGGTGACGAACGGGACGTCCTCGCCCGGGAAGTCGTACTCGCTCAGCAGGTCGCGGACCTCGACCTCGACGAGCTCGAGGAGCTCGTCGTCGTCGACCATGTCGGCCTTGTTGAGGAACACGACGATGTACGGCACGCCGACCTGGCGGGCGAGCAGGATGTGCTCACGCGTCTGCGGCATGGGGCCGTCGGCCGCCGAGACGACCAGGATCGCGCCGTCCATCTGCGCGGCGCCGGTGATCATGTTCTTGACGTAGTCGGCGTGGCCCGGGCAGTCGACGTGGGCGTAGTGCCGGTTCTCGGTCTCGTACTCGACGTGCGAGGTGGCGATCGTGATCCCGCGCTCCTTCTCCTCCGGAGCGTTGTCGATCTCCTCGAAGGAGCGAGCCTGGCCGCCGTATGTGTCCGACAGGACCTTTGTAATGGCGGCAGTCAGCGTCGTCTTGCCATGGTCGATATGGCCGATGGTGCCGACGTTCACGTGCGGCTTGTCGCGCTCGAACTTCTCCTTCGCCACTGTGTCGTGTCTCCTTGGTCGGAAAGCTTCGTTCGCCCGGGGGACGGGCGAACCGGTGAAATGTAGCTACTAGGCGCCCGCTGCGACCGGTTCGCCGGATCGCTCGCCGACGATGGTCTCCGCAATGTTCGTGGGGACCTCCTCGTAGCGGTCGAACTGCATGGTGTAGTTGGCCCGGCCCTGCGTGTTCGAACGCAGGTCGGTGGCGTACCCGAACATCTCCGAGAGCGGGACCTTCGCGGCCACGGCCAGCGCGTTGCCGCGCGGCTCCTGACCCTCGACGCGGCCGCGCCGCTTCGAGAGGTCGCCGATCACGTCGCCGAGGAAGTCCTGCGGCACGACGACCTCGACGGCCATCACGGGCTCGAGCAGAACCGGCTTCGCCTTCTGCGCGGCCGCCTTCAGCGCCATCGAGCCGGCGATCTTGAACGCCATCTCCGAGGAGTCGGTGTCGTGGTACTTGCCGTCGGTGAGCGTCGCGCGGACGTCGACCATCGGGTACCCGGCCTTGACGCCCGTGTCGAGCGCCTCCTCGATGCCCTTCTCGACCGCCGGGATGAACTCCGACGGGACCGAGCCGCCCTTGATCTTGTTGACGAAGTCGAAGCCCTCGCCGGGCGCGGGCTCGAGATTGATGTAGACGACGCCGTACTGGCCGGAGCCACCGGTCTGCTTGATGAACTTGCCCTCGACCTTGGTGGCCTCGCCGCGCACGGTCTCGCGGTAGGCGACCTGCGGGCGGCCGACGCCGGCCTCGACGTTGAACTCGCGACGCATGCGGTCGACGATCACCTCGAGGTGGAGCTCGCCCATGCCGCTGATGACGGTCTGGCCGGTCTCCTCGTCGGTGCGGACCTGGAACGTCGGGTCCTCCTCGGCGAGCCGCGCGAGCGCGACGCCCATCTTCTCCTGGTCGACCTTGGTCTTCGGCTCGATCGAGACGTGGACCACCGGGTCGGGGAAGTTGATCGTCTCGAGGACGATCGGAGCGTCGGGCGCGCAGAGCGTGTCGCCGGTCGAGGTCTGCTTTAGGCCGACCGCGGCGGCGATGTCGCCCGCGTAGATCTCGTCCTGCTCCTCGCGGTCGTTCGCGTGCATCATCAGGATGCGCCCGGCGCGCTCGGTGCGGCCGGTCTTCGTGTTGAGCACGCGGCCGCCGGCGCTGAGCTTGCCGGAATAGACGCGGAAGTACGTGAGCTTGCCGACGAACGGGTCGGACATGACCTTGAACGCCAGGGCGGCGAACGGGGCGTCCTCCTCCGGCGGCCGGGCCGCGGGCGCGCCCTCCTCCTCGCCCTTGACGGGCTCCACGCCCATGACGGGCGGGACGTCGAGCGGGCTCGGGAGGTAGTCGATCACCGCGTCGAGCAGGGGCTGCACGCCCTTGTTCTTGAAGCTCGACCCGCAGAGGACCGGCGTCATCGAGATGTCGAGCGTGGCCTTGCGGATGTCCGCCTTGAGGCGGTCGACCTCGATCTCCTCCTCGGCGAGGTATGCCTCCATGAGATCGTCGTCGTACTCGGCGATGGCCTCGATCAGCGCGGTGCGGGCGTCGTGCGCGCGCTCCTTGTACTCGTCCGGGATCGCCTCGACGCGGACGTCCTTGCCGAGGTCGTCGTCGTAGAAGATGGCCTGCTCGGCGACGAGGTCGATGACGCCCATGAAGTCGCCCTCCGCGCCGATCGGAAGCTGCACGGGGACCGGGTGCGCGCCGAGGCGGTCGACCATGGTCTTGACGCCCATCTCGAAGTCGGCGCCGATGCGGTCCATCTTGTTGATGTAGGCGATGCGCGGGACGCGGTACTTGTCGGCCTGGCGCCAGACGGTCTCGGACTGCGGCTCGACGCCGGCCACCGAGTCGAACAGCGCGATGGCGCCGTCGAGCACGCGCAGGGAGCGCTCTACCTCGACGGTGAAGTCGACGTGGCCCGGCGTGTCGATGATGTTGACGCGGTAGTCGCGCCACTCAGCGGTGGTCGCGGCCGAGGTGATCGTGATGCCGCGCTCCTGCTCCTGCTCCATCCAGTCCATGACCGCGGCGCCCTCGTGGACCTCGCCCATCTTGTGGGTCCGGCCGGTGTAATAGAGGATGCGCTCGGTGGTCGTCGTCTTACCGGCATCGATGTGCGCCATGATCCCGATGTTGCGCGTCTTCTCTAGTGGGAATTCCCTTGGCATCTAAATCTCTCGCTTCGCCGGCTATTTCGAGCAGAAAAAAGGCCCGTCCAGGGCCCCTCGTACAACCTTGGATGTTCCCCGAGGGGAGTCTGGTTATTCGAGGGCTTTCATGGGTGTGGACATGAACAGGGGACGGCGCGAACCGTCCCCCTCAAGACGGGGCAACTCTAGCACTGGGATTCGGCGCCGCCCACGGAGTTTCCTGCGTTCCGATGCGGCCTGGCTGGGTCGATCGGGCCTGCTGGCGTGGGTGCTTCTGGCCGCCGGAGTGGGTGCCGGAGTGCTGGCCATCGTGTCCGAGTTCTCGACGATCTCGTACGTGACCGTCGTGACCGCCACCTGCGAGGACCTGGCCGACCCGCGGCTCGCCGACCGCTGCCAGCTCGACGGGGCCGAGCGGCACTCGTGGGCGTTCGCGCTCCTGGGCGGGTTCGGGATGCTGATGGCGTGGGGAGCGACCGTCGGGCGCTCGCGGCCGGCGGCGATCGCCCTCGCGCTGGTCGGAGCGGCGCTTCTGGGGCTCGGGTTCTTCCGCGACCTGCCTGAGGCGGGGCGCACCGGGCTGATCGGGGAGGCGTACGAGGCCACCGCGCACAAGGGGGCCGGGCTGTGGCTCGAGCTCGCCGCGGGGGTGTTGATGGTGGTGGTGGGGCTCGTCGCGCTGCTGAAGCTGCTGCGCGGCCCCCCGGCGTCCGCGGCCTCCACCGAGGCCGACGCGGAGCCCGCGGCGGCCTAACGGCGGCACTTAGGGGGCTGGTCGCGGCGCTTCCGCGCGCCGGGGCCGCGGCGGGCCAGTCGTCGCGGCTTGGCATCCTGCGCGGCGATGGGGCTCGGCGACTACCTGCTCGGCGTGCTGCTGCTCGCGCTGATCGCCGGGCCGCTGGTGCTCGGCGCGATCTGCGTGCGGGCGCGGGTCCTGCCGGACTGGGATGGCGCGCCGGCCCGGGTGGCCGAGGCCGTGCTGGCTCTCGCCGCGCTGATCCTCGTGGCCGAGGCGCTGGGGACCGCCGGCCTGCTCGCCCGCGCGCCGCTCGCCGTGGCCGGCATCGCCGCCGGCGCCGCCGCCTGGAAATGGGGTGAGAGTCCATTTCGGAGTGCTATAGGACCCAGAAATGGACTCGCGCCCCGGCCGGAGCAGGCCGGGGGGCGCGCGGCCGCCGCCATCGCGCTGGCGGCGTGTGCCGCCGTCGCCGTCGCCTGGTTCGACCGCACCGACTTCGCCGTGCACTCGGGCATGACCGACCCGGACACGCTCTGGTACCACCTGCCCGTCGCGGCGCGGTTCGCGCAGGAGGGGTCCACCACCGCGCTCCACTTCACGAGCTACGAGCCGCTCACGCCGTTCCACCCCGCGAACGGGTCGCTGGTGTACGCGGTCGGGATGGTCGCGTTCGGGAACGACGTCCTCTCGCCGTTCGTGAACCTCGGCTGGCTCGCGCTCGCGCTGGTCGCCGGGTGGTGCGTCGGCCGGCCGTTCGGCGCCGGCCCCGTCACGCTGCTCGGCACCGCCATCGTCGTCGGCTCGCCGATCCTCACCACGATGGACGGGGGGACGGCCAAGGACGACGTCATGGGGGTCGCGCTGCTGCTCGCCGCGGTGGCGCTGCTCGTGAACGGAGGCGGCGCGCGGGCGCCGAACGCGATAGCCGCGATCGCGGGCGGGCTGCTGCTGGGAGTGAAGCTCTCGATGGTCGTGCCCGCCTTACTGCTCGCCGTTGCCGCAGTCGTCGGCGCCCCCCGCGCACGCCGAGCGGCCACCGCGGGCACCGCGGGCACCGCGGGCACCTGGACGATCGCGCTCTTCGTGGTGGGCGGATACTGGTACGCGCGCAACCTGGCGCGGACGGGGAACCCCGCGCCATGGGTCGACTTCGGCCCGCTGGGCCTGAACAAGCCGGAGCTCGCCCCGTACACCGAGCGCTGGGTGGTGGGCTCGATCAGCGAGCGCGCCGGCGAGATCGACGGCTTCTGGGGCAACTGGTTCGCGCCCGCGGCCGAGACTGCGCTCGGACCGGCGTGGTGGGCGATCCTGATCCTCGCGGTCGGCGGAGGGCTCGCAGCCCTGGTGGCAGGACGCGGAGCTCTGCACCGCCTGCTGGGTGCGGCCGCCGTGTTGATCGCGATCGCGTACGTGGTCACGCCGGGCAGCGCGGGCGGGTCCCCGGACGGCGTCCCCCACCTGGTCCTCTGGAACATGCGCCACCTCACCCCGGCCCTGGCCCTGGGACTGGTGTGCCTCCCGCTGATCGGGCGGCTGCGCGGCAGAGCGCAAACGGCGGTGCTCCTCCTATATGCCGCCGTGTTCGCCGCCACCCAGTTCGCGGGCGGCTTCTTCGAGCTGTGGGGAGCGAGGCCGACTGCCGTCGCGCTTCTGGGGGGAGCGGGTGCGGTGCTCCTGGTCGCGGTGGCCGCGCGGATCGAGCTCCGCCGCCTGGGCGTGGCGGCCGCCATTGCGACGGTGGCGGTGCTGGGCGCCGGCTACAAGGCGCAGCACATCTACTTCGACCACCGCTACGCCGAGGCCGGCTCCGATCTCGGCCCCGCGTACGCGTGGGCCCGCGACCTGCACGACGCGCGAGTCGCGATCGTCGGCTTCTTCCTCCAGTACCCGCTCTACGGGAAGGACCTGTCGAACCACGTGCAGTACGTGGGCATCGACGGAGGCGACGGCGAGTTCCGCTCGGTCACGAGCTGTGCCGAGTGGCGCGGGCGGCTCGCGACCGGGGACTACGACTACGTGGTCACCGCGCCGTTCAACTACCCGTGGGGAGCCTCCCGCGCCTACCCCCGCGAGGCGCGCTGGACCGAGACGGACCCGGCCGCGCAGCGCATCGGCCGCTCCGGCCCGGTGGCGATCTTCCGCCTCACCGGCAAGCCCGACCCGAGCACGTGCGAGAGCGACGGGTTCGGAGCGAAGACAGAGGTGGAGGAACAGCAGACGGGCACGCGCCCGCCGACGGACTAGCTGAGCCGCCCACACACCTTGTGAACGGCTGAACGACGTCCGGGCCTCTCCAGAGGCTGTGTGTCTGCGACGACTCACCGCCCAAGGAGGGCCCGGATGCACACTCACGCTAGAGCCAAGCTCGGACCGGCCGGCCGCTTCGCGCTGACCGAGGCGATCGCGAACGGGAGATCGCAGAAGGCGGCCGCGGCCGCCTTCTGCGTGTCGCCAGCCACCGCCCACCGCTGGTGGCACCGGCGGCTCGCCGCGAGCGAGCAGGAGCTGCGCTCCGGTAGTTGGCTGTTCGACCGCCCGAGCCGGCCGCGGCGCAGCCCGAGGCTGCTCGACGGCGAGCTTCAGGAGCGCATCTGCGAGTGCCGCCGCCACACCGGCTGGGGACCGCGGCTCGTCGCCGGCGCCACCGGCCAGGCCCACTCGACGGTCTGGAAGGTGCTCCGCCGCCATGGCATCTCGCGACCGCAGCGCGCACCGAAGGAGCCCGCCAACCGCTACGAGTGGCCGTGCCCCGGCGATCTGCTGCACATGGACGTCTCGCGCTATGCGCGCTTCGAGCGCCCCGGGCACGCGGTCACCGGCGATCGCTCGCAGCGCTCGCGCAGGTGGATGGACCCCGATACGCGCGTCGGCTACGACTTCGCCCACGCGATCGTCGACGACCACTCGCGGCTCGCCTACGTCGAGCTGCACCCAGACGAGCGGGCCGCGACGGTGACGGCGTTCGTCGAGCGTGCGCTGGCGTGGTTCGAGCGCCAGGGGATCGTGACGCGGCGGCTGATGAGCGACAACGCGTTCTCCTACGTCAAGAACCGCTCGTTGAGCGAGCTGCTCGAGCTCCGCCAGATCAAGCACCTGCGCACGCAGGCCTACCGGCCGCGCACCAACGGCAAGGTCGAGCGCTTCCACCAGACGATGGCGCGCGAGTGGGGCTACGGGCTCGCCTACCGCTCCCACCACCACCGCAACCGCGCCCTGCCAGACTGGCTCGCCTACTACAACGAGCGCAGGCCGCACAGCTCGATCGGAGGGCTAGCGCCGATCAGCCGCGTTCACAACGTCCGTGGGCAGGACA
>DASVPL010000278.1:0-4377 GCA_036382905.1 Thermoleophilaceae bacterium
TGCAGGAGCCGGACCCGCAGGGGGCCGTCGAGCGCGCGCGCGAGCACCTCGGCAACGGCTACGTCGTGGACCTCGCCTGGCTGCGCAGCGCTCCGTGGCGCGAGCGGATCGCCTCCACGTTCGACCCGGACGTGTGGCGCCCCGCGCTCTTCGACATCGAGTCGGTGACGATCCGCCACCATCCGGACTCGGCGATCAGCGGGCTGCTGCTGATCGGCTGGCTGGCCTCGCGGCTCGGCTGGGAGACCGGCTCGGTGATCCGCCGCAACGGCGACCTGATGGCGCGGGCGCGGGCGAAGCGCCACGAGGTGAAGCTGGCGCTCGAGTCCGAGCCGAAGCTGAACGTGCCCGGCCTCGACGGCCTGAGCATCCAGTGCTCGCGCGGGATGAGGATCGCGCTCAGCCGCGGGCCCGGCGGGCTGTCGGCGAAGCGCACGCTGCGCGACGGCAGCGAGTCGAGCTGGGTGGTGATGGGCGCCTCGCGCGGCGAGCAGGGCATCCTCGGCGAGGGGATCCGCCAGGCGCTGCTGCGCGATCCCACGTACGGTCCGGCGCTGGGCGCCGCGGCCTCGATGCTCGGCACGTGATCCGGGTGGTCGACGACCCCGCCGCGGAAGCGGCGGAGCTGATCGCCGCGGCCGTGCGGGCCGGGGGCCACATCGCGCTCGCGGGCGGGTCGACGCCGAAGGCGGCCTACGGGATCGTGGCGGGCATGGAGCTCGACTGGTCCGGCGCCACCGTCTGGTTCGGGGACGAGCGCTGCGTGCCGGCGGACGACGAGCTGTCGAACTACGGGATGGCCAGGGAGGCGCTGCTCGACCGGGTCGAGGGAGCGACGGTGAAGCGGATGGCGGGGGAGAAGGGCCCGCACGCGGGGGCGGAGGACTACGAGCGCGAGCTGCGCGAGACGCTGGGCGAGGCCCTGCCGCGGCTCGACCTGATCCTGCTCGGCCTCGGCCCCGACCGGCACACCGCGTCGCTGGTTCCGGGCAAGCCGGCCATCGAGGTCAAGGACCGCGCGGTGGTCGGCGTGGAGGAGGCCGGCATGCCGCCGGAGGTCCCCCGCATCACGCTGACCCTCCCGGCGATCAACGCCGCGCGCCAGGTCGTGTTCCTCGTCGCCGGCGAGGACAAGTCGGATGCGGTGCAGGCCGCCTTCGGCAACGGCGAGGGACCGGCCGGTCTCGTAGACGCGGACGTCGTGCTCCTCGACGAGGGCGCCGCGAGCCGGCTGACGCGGTGACCACGGACGCGGGCGCACCGCTCACGCGGCCGGAGGTCGAGGCCTACGACGGGCAGAGCGCGTTCCCGCCGATCGCCGACTACGCGTTCCTGTCGGACTGCGAGACCGTGGCGCTGGTCGCGCCGAGCGGGAACATCGAGTGGTTCTGCCTGCCGCGGCCGGACGGGCCGAGCGTGTTCGGCGCGCTGCTCGATCGCGACGCGGGCGGGTTCCGCCTCGGTCCGGCGGACATGACGGTCCCGGCCGGGCGCCGCTACATCCCCGGCACGAACGTCCTCGAGACGACCTGGATGACGCGCATGGGCTGGCTCGTCGTGCGCGACGCGCTCTCGGTGGGTCCGTGGCACGACGTGGACGAGCGCTCCCACACGCACCGGCGCACGCCGACCGACCACGACGCCGAGCACGTGCTGATCCGGACCGTGCACTGCGTGCAGGGGACGGTCGAGCTGCACCTCGACTGCGAGCCCGCGTTCGACTACGGACGTGCCGGAGCGGAGTGGAGGTATGCCGGGGACAACTACAACGAGGCCGTGGCGAGCGCCGACGGGGTGGACGTGGAGCTGCGGCTCACCACCGACCTGCGCGTGGGCTTCGAGGGCCGCCGCGCGCGGGCGCGGCACACGCTGCGCGAGGGCGAGTCGGCGTATGCGGCGCTGTCCTGGAGCAAGCACGCGCCGCCGAAGGACTTCCAGGAGGCGGTCGACCGCATGATGCGGACCGAGGACTTCTGGCGCCAGTGGCTCAACCGCGGGCTGTTCCCCGATCACCCGTGGCGGCTCTACCTCCAGCGCAGCGCGCTCACGCTGAAGGGGCTCACCTATGCGCCCACGGGCGCCATGCTCGCGGCCGCCACGACGTCGCTTCCGGAGACCCCGGGCGGCGAGCGCAACTGGGACTACCGCTACTCGTGGATCCGCGACTCCACGTTCATGCTCTGGGGCCTCTACACGCTCGGCTTCGACTGGGAGGCCAACGACTTCTTCTACTTCGTCGCGGACGTGGCCGGGGACGAGGGGAAGGACCTCCAGATCATGTATGGGATCGGGGGCGAGGCCGAGCTGGAGGAGGAGGAGCTCGACCACCTGACGGGCTACGACGGCGCCAAGCCGGTGCGGGTCGGCAACGGCGCGTACACGCAGGCCCAGCACGACGTGTGGGGCGCGGTGCTCGACTCGGTCTACCTGCACACCCGCTCGCGCGACCTGCTGCCGGAGCGGATCTGGCCGATGCTCGTGCACCAGGTCGAGGCGGCGCTCGAGAACTGGCGCAAGCCCGACCGCGGCATCTGGGAGGTGCGCGGGGATCCCAAGCACTTCGTCTCCTCGAAGCTCATGTGCTGGGTGGCGGCCGACCGTGGGGCGCGCCTGGCCGCGATCCGCGAGGACGACGAGGCGGCCGAGCGCTGGGCCGCTGCCGCCGAGGAGATCAAGGACGACATCTGCGAGAACGGGGTGGACAAGCGCGGCGTGTTCACCCAGCACTACGAGACCGACGCGCTCGACGCCTCCGTGCTGCTGATGCCGCTCGTGCGCTTCCTGCCGCCGGACGACGAGCGCATCGTGGACACGGTGAGGGCGGTCGCCGAGGAGCTGACCGAGAACGGGCTCGTGCTGCGCTACCGGGTCGACGAGACCGACGATGGGCTCGCCGGCGAGGAGGGCACGTTCGCGATCTGCTCGTTCTGGCTCGTGTCCGCCCTCGCCGAGATCGGCGACCACAAGAGCGCCCGGCAGCTATGCGAGCGGATGCTCTCGTACGCCAGTTCGCTACAGCTCTACGCCGAGGAGATAGACGCCGTCACCGGGCGCCACCTCGGCAACTTCCCGCAGGCGTTCACGCACCTGGCCCTGATCAACGCGGTGATGCACGTGATCCGCGCGGACCAGGACGAGAGCACGCGGCGCTTCTCGCGGGCGCGCTAGGGCGCCGGGTCACGGCTGGCGCCCGCCGCGGCGCGTTCAGCGCCCGGCCGCACCGGGAAAGGGCTGGATATGGCAGGGATGCCCGGCAGGGTCACTCGATCCGTGGTGTTCGTGATCGCGGCCGTAGCGCTGCTCGCGTTCGGTGTCGCGCGGGCGGGGAGTGTCGAGGTGGTCAGCAGCGCCGTGCCGGAGCTCCAGGCGCCGGCTTCGTTGCCCTCGGCGCCGAGCGTGCCCAGTGTGCCGGCTCCGAGCGTGCCGAGCGCGCCGAGCGTTCCGTCTGCGCCCTCCGTGCCGAGCGCGCCCTCGGCTCCGAGCGCACCCTCCGTGCCTGGCGTGACCGTGCCGGGTGCTGGCTCGGGCAGCGGTTCTGGATCGGGCTCGGGCTCGGGCTCGGGCTCGGGCTCGGGTGCTGGCTCTGGCTCCGCCTCGGGTGCCGGCTCCGGTTCCGCCGCGGGGTCCGGGTCCGCTGACGGCGGCGGGGGAGGGGAGGGGCCCGGTTCCGGGTCTGGCTCCACGGACGGCTCCGGTTCGGCCGGCGGATCCGGCTCCGGCGAACGCTCCGGTTCCTCCGCATCCCCGCGCGTGCGCGCTGCGCGTGCGCGGGCGCGCGAGGCCGCGGCGCGCGAGCGGCGCGTCCGGCGCGAGCGGCGGCTGCGCGCCCTGGTCACGCGGCTCACCGGCTGCCTCGACTTCCTGCCGGAGTCCGAGGGCCGCTACCTCGCGCTGCGCGCGGGCGTCGGCTCGGAGCGGCCGCAGTCGCGCCGCGCGGCCGCGCGGCAGGCCGGGATCCCCGCAGGCCGTGCGGCGACGACCGAGCGCCGCGGCCTGAGGCGCCTGCGCCGCGCCGCGCGCGCCGGCGGGTGCGGTGCCGGCTCCGCCGGCGCCAGCGTGGCCCTGACGGGCGCGACCGGGCCCCAGCTCCAGCCGGCCGTGCTGATGGCGCCCGCACCGGCACTGCGCAGCGCGGTCGAGATGGCGGGCGGCGGCGAGGAGCGCGACCGCCAGGGCGTGAAGGCCGCGACCGCGTCGTCCGAGTCGGCGGAGGGTGCCGGCGGAGCCGGTGACGGCGACGAGCAGCGCTCGGTGCTGGCGCCGCTGGCCGACTCCGTGGACGAGCCCTCGGCCACCGGCTGGTACGTCCTCCTGGCCGCCGTCGCGGCGCTCTCGGTGGCCCTCCTAATTCTCCAGCGCCGCGACCGCGCAGCCCAC
>DASVPL010000279.1:0-9372 GCA_036382905.1 Thermoleophilaceae bacterium
TCGCGCAGACGCGGCGCGCGCCCCGCCGCCATGAGCTCGCGGACGTACGCGGCGACCGGCCGGGAGCGGCGGGCTCGGTTGCACGAGCGACAGGCGGGGGTCAGGTTCGCCGGTGTCGCGCGGCCGCCGCGCGAGCGGGGGAGGAGGTGCTCGAGGGTGAGGTCGCGCGGCCACGGCGCTCGCCCGCACCAGACGCACTCGGCACCGTCTCGCTCGACGATCGCTGACCTGCGCGCGCTCACCGTCCGGACGATAAGAGGCCGGCTTCGGCCGACGGCCGTGTTATACGTCCCGGCCCCGTGAGCCCCGATCAGAGCGTCATCGATTCCCCCGTCCGCGAGTTCCTCGACGAGCTCGCGTCGAAGGCCCCCACGCCCGGCGGCGGCAGCGCGGCGGCGCTGGGCGCGGCGCTCGGGGCGGGGCTCGTCAGCATGGTCTGCCAGTTCACGGTCGGTCGCGAGAAGTACGCCGAGGTGGACGCGGACATGCGGCGCGTGCTGGAGCGCTCGGAGGCGCTGCGGGCGGAGCTCCAGCGGGCGGTCGACGCGGATGTGGCCGCCTACGGGAGCTACTCGACCGCGTCGGGGATGCCGCGCGAGACCGACGACGAGAAGCGCGAGCGGGCGGCGGCCCTGCAGGCGGCGCTGCGCGAGAGCACCGAGGTGCCGCTGGGCGTGGCGGAGCGCTGCGCGGAGCTGCTCGAGCTGGCGGTGGAAGCGGCGGAGAAGGGCAACGTGTACCTGATCAGCGACGCCGCCGTGGGGGCCGAGATGGCCGCCGCCGCGCGGGCGTCGGCGGAGCTCAACGTGCGGCTTAACGCGGGCGGGCTCGAGGACCGTGACTTCGCGCGCGCGAGCGAGGAGCGGTTGGGTGCGATCGAGCGGCGGGCGCCCGGGCGCGAGCTGGCGGAACGCGCGACGCGGGTGGTCGAGGAGCGCAACGCCGGATGAGCGCGCGCGTGCTCGACGGCAGGACGGTCGCCGCGGAGCTGAAGGAGGAGCTCCGCGCGGCCGCGGCAGAGGCCGGCGGCGACGCCGGGCTGGCGATCGTGCGCAGCGCCGACGACGCCGCCGCCGTCTACGCCGGGCGGCTCGAGAAGCTGTGCGCGGAGCTCGGGGTGCCGTCGCGCTCGGCGGAGCTGGAGGGCGATACGGCCGGCGCGGTCGCGACCGTGGAGGAGCTCGGGCGCGATCCGTCGATCGCCGGGATTCTCGTGCAGCTCCCGCTGCCGGACGGGGTGGACCAGGACGCGGTGGTCGCGGCGGTGGACCCGGCCAAGGACGTGGACGGCGTGCACCCGCTAAACGCGGGCCGGCTCTTCCTCGGGTTGCCGGCGCTGGCTCCCGCCACTCCGCTGGCGGTGATGGAGCTGCTGCGACGCCACGACGTCGAGGTGGCCGGCAGGCGCGCCGTCGTGGTCGGGCGCAGCAACATCACGGGCAAGCCGGTGGCGATGCTGCTGCTGCACGCGAACGCAACGGTCAGCGTGTGCCATTCGCGTACGCCGGACCTCGGCGCCGCCGTGCGCGAGGGCGAGATCGTGGTGGCGTGCGCGGGGCGGGCCGGCCTGATCGGCGGCGAGATGATCGCGCCCGGAGCGGTGGTGGTGGACGTGGGCACCAACTTCGTCGACGGCAAGCTCGTGGGCGACGTGCGCTACGACGAGGTGGCCGAGGTGGCGTCGGCGGCCTCGCCGGTGCCGGGCGGGGTGGGGCCGCTCACGAACCTGATGCTCGTCCGCAACCTGCTCGACGCGGCTAAGCGCGCGCGACGCTGATCGCGAACGTGGCCGAGCGCGGGGTTCCCGGCTCGGCGAGCCGGAGGTCCTGGCCGCTCGCGAGCGCGTTCGTTGGAGCGGTCATCGGCTCGAACGCGATCAGCTCCTCGCCCGCCGGCGCGTAGACCTGGGCGAACGGGTAGCCGTCGGCGAGCTCGAGCTCGATGCGCCTGCCGCCGCCGGCCAGGGCGAAGCGGGTGCCGTCCTCGATCCCGGCGTAGCCGTCGTCGAAGGCGCGGTCCCCGAGCGGGCCGTCGTAGGGCTCCACCTCCTCCGTCGCGCCCGTCGGGATCATGCGCTCGTCGAGGATGAGCCGCCGGCTCGCGGGCACCTCTACGTGCCAGTCGGCGCGCGGGACGCCCGGCAGCGCGAGGTATGGGTGGTACCCGAACGCGATCGGGACCGGGTCCTCGCCCGTGGCGGTGAGCACCGTGCGGACGGCCAGGGTGGCGTCGCGCAGGGTCACGTCGATGCGCAGCTCGTGCGGGAAGGGAAACGCCTCGAGCAGCTCGGGATGGGCGCCGAAGTCGAGCCGCGCGGAGAGACCGGCGGTCGTGTCGTCGGCACCGGCGGCCATCACCTCCCAGTACGGCGAGGCGTTCACCACGCCGTGGATCGGCAGCCCGTTCGGGTCGGTGCGGATCAGCGGCGAGCCCGCGGGCAGCTCGACGGTGCGGCCGGCGGCCGTGTAGGAGACGCCAGCGAGGCGGTTCGCCCACGGGTGCAGGAGCGGGATCCCCATGGTCGAGCCGGTGGCCTCGTAGCGGGCGAGGCCGCCGCGCTGCCCGAGCAGCTCCTCGCCGTCGAGGGTGAGCGAGCAGCCGAGCATCCCGATCTTTGGCGTGAAGACCGCCTCGACGCCCGCGGCGTGCGAGATCAGGGCGCGGGCCGGGTAGCCCTCGAAGAGGATCTCTGCGGTCTCGTGGGCGGGCGGCACTCGCCTCAGGGGTTTCGGCGCGAGCCGGCTGGCTCCTCGCGCGCGAGCTCGCGCAGGTTGCGGACGCCGCGGCCGAGCAGGAGCGCGATCATCGTGCCCGCGATGGCGAGGCCGACGATGTCGAAGACCGTCATGTGGAGGTCCACGAGCGTGAAGTCGAGCCCGATGCCCAGCGCGAGCAGCGTGTTCAGAGCGATCAGGATGAGGCGGACCTCGGTGGGGCCTACGAATCCGTAGCCGATGCTGAAGCGACCGAACGCCTGGCTCTCGAGGTAGACGTTGATCGACAGCGTGAGGTAGGCGACGACGATCAGCGTCCCGACGGCCAGCAGCAGGTAGGGGGAGAGGCCGAGGCCGATGCCGATCAGGGCGGTCGAGATCGCGTCGACCAGGTGGTCGAGGTAGTAGCCGTAGCGCGGGCGCTCGATCTTGCGGACGCGGGCGAGGGTGCCGTCGAGGCTGTCGCCGAACCAGTGGACGACCAGCAGGGCGCTCGCCACCCAGAGCCAGGCCTTCGACTCGTTCGTGAGCTGGTAGGCGGCGCAGATGCCGAGCGCGGCGGCGACGCCGAGCGCGGTGAGGTCGTCGGGGAGGACGCGGCGGGGGAGGCGGCGGGCAATGGTCTGAAGGGCGCGCTTCTCGACCTTCGCGAGGAGGAAGTTGGGCTCGCGGCTGGCCTTGACGCCGCGCTCGGGCTGGGTCACTGTCGCGCCCGCTCGGTCTCCGCCTCCACGCCTTCGGTCCCCGCGCCGGTGCCTCCGGTCCCCGCCTCCACGGGTTGGTTGTACCAAGGCTTGGGGAGAAGGTGACGTGCGTCAGCGGACGGGGTCAGCGCCGCCAGGGCGCGGCGCGCAGGAACAGCGCGATGCCGGCCGGGCCGACGACGAAGGCGAGGATGCCGCCGAGGATCCGCAGGTCGGTGTTGCTGCACCGGCCCGTGTCGCCGCAGTTCGACCCGCTCCAGGCGAGGAAGGTCTCGGGGTCGATCAGCATCGCCAGTCCGGCGCCGGCGGCGATGACCATGGCGAGTCCCACGAGGAACGCGAGGAGCATGGCGCGAGCGTACTCTCGCCGGGGCGCCGCGGCGGGGCCGGAACTAGACTGGCGGCGTAGCCACGCGGGCGTGGTGTAGTTGGTTTGCACGCGAGCCTTCCAAGCTCGAGGTCACGGGTTCGAATCCCGTCGCCCGCTCTTCTGATTCCAGCCTCATCGCCCTTGCGCGCAGCCCATCCCCGCGATGTCGGCGCCGGTGGCAGTTCGCGCAGACGACGTCGCACTTCTCGATCTCGGCCAACACGGACGCCCACGCATGCGTCGCGAGCTTGGTCCCGATGTTGAACGCCTTCGTGCTCGGATCCACGTGATCGAACTCGAGAACGATCGGGTCGCTCTCCCCGCAATCGGCACAGGGATGCGACTTGAAGAACTCGAGTAGGTAACGCGTGCGTTCCAACGCGATCCGCCGCTTCGCGTTCGCGACGCGCTCGGCATACCGCTGCCTGTTGGCCAAGTAGTACTTGCGGCTGTAGGCGACCCGGCAGGGACGGCAGAACGAGTCACGGCGGCCCTTCGCCTTCAAGCGCCAAGCGAAGTGTTCAGGCGGCTTCAGTTCGCCGCACATGGAGCACTTCCGTAGCGGGTCGTCCGCGTGCACGAACACATGTTCGCATATCACCCGGACGGATCCGCGGCTAAGATCCGGCGCAGCCACGGGGCGTGGCGCAGTCTGGTAGCGCATTCGGCTGGGGGCCGAAAGGTCGCTGGTTCAAATCCAGTCGCCCCGATTGACGCGGAAAGCCTCCCAGGGGCGGCTTTCCGCTTTCAAGGGAACTCGCTCTTTCAAACCGGATGGCCGGCAGCGCCGGCTTTCGCCCGTCCCCACCCGCCTGCATTACCCCCCGGCGCGGGCCACGACTCCTGCTTTGCATGTACGCGATTCGGCCCCCGCGTACTGGTCATCATGGGATGCTGGCTGGCATGCGAACGCTCTGAGCTGGACCGGCGATGAGCTTGTGGCGCCGGCTGTGGGCCGACGATCAGGCGCGGCCCGAGGGATTGTCGGACAGGCAGCGGCTCGAGCAGTTGCTCTACCGACTAGCCGACGACATCGCCGACGATGACCACGCCATCAGTCGCCTTTCCTGGTCGCGCGAGGTGCGCGCAGCCGCGGGTCTGGTCGGTGCCGGAAATCCCCGGGGTCTCAGCGACTTCGTCGGCCTATTCGACCCCGACCCCAGGAACACTTTCAACGAGCAGCGCTTCGTCAACACGAGAACTTTTGACGAGGCGGGCCCGGCTCGCGTGCAGGCTGTTGTCCGAGCACGAAGAGGAGGAGCGCCTCAGACGTGAGGCCGAGGACCAGGTTGTCCTTCGTCCGTGGAGAGAGGGCAGTACCGGCAAGGTGGTGGTCTACGCGGACGGGACGGTCATTACGAGCGAAGACGATGCCGGTGGAGAACCCCAATTCGAAAGCATCAAGGATGCGCGTCAGCGTCGGGCCCCAGTCGCGCTGATCGCCATCGAAGCGGACGGCTCATGCGACGCACACACCGCAACCTCCGAGACGAGCCTGGCTCGCTGCCCGGCTGCACGACCACGACCCACTGTTGCACCTGGGACCAAGCCCTCGGGGGAGCGCCTAGGCGCGGGTCCAGAACCCGTCGGCCCCGACGGGCTCGTGCCTGGCGACGCGGCCGAGCCGCTCGCGAGCCTCGTCGAAGTCGATGTCGCACATCACCGCCACCTCCTGCGTGGAGATCGGGATGGCCGACCAGTCGAGCACCTCGCTGACGTCGCCGGGCAGCTCACGGCGCTCTAGGCCGGGAACGAGGTTCGCGAGGATCGTGTTGTAGACGGCGAACGGCTGGAAGCCCGGGACCGAGATGGTCACGCCGTCCTCGATCCTCGTGATCTCGTAGCTGGGGCACGTGTAGCGGCGGCCGCCCGACCAGTTGGCGAGCTTCTCGTCGAGCACGCGTGCGGCGGGCTTCGGCTCGCGGGCGGCGGCCCTGTCGGCCGCGAGTGCGGCCTTGGTCGCCGGGTCGGCAATCCAGCGGTCGAGCTCGCCGGGGTCGATCCGCGCCGCTCGCGCTGCTGACTCGATCACCTCGGGGCGGTCGATCTGCTCACCACGGAAGTAATGCACCCGCAGCTCGCGCAGCAGTGCGCGGCCCTCGTGCGGCTCGCCGTGCTCGCGGGCGGCCACGATCGCGCGGCACGCCGGCCCGCTGCCCGGCACGTAGTCGCGTACCGCCGTGTCTATCGGCATGCGGTGCTCGCGGGCGATCCGCTTCGACGCCTCGGAGAGCCGCTCCGGCGTGAAGCCGCGCTCCACCTGCTCGGACGCCTCGTCCGCCAGGACCACCATCCGCGGAGCCCAGCTGATCGCCTCGCCGTAGAGCCAGCGCAGGCGACGCCGGAATGGCTCCGCGCTCCACGCCCACGGGCAGAGAGGGTCGGTGAACTCGTCGATGTGGACGCACAGCTCGGCCATGGGGCGAGTGTGGCAGAGGGTGTGGCGACACGCCCGGGACGCCGCCGTGAGGCGCGTTCTACTCGCGGCGATAGCGAGTGCAGCGTCGCGCTGAGCTCGCGCGACCTGGTGGAGTGCTAGAGCCACCACGGCCGTTCACTACGGTCAGACGGGTGAGTGACGAGCGGACGGCTGACGGCCGGTACATCCTCGTCGGCGGCCGCCGCTGGCGCGCGACCGACCCGACGATCCCAGAAGATCGTCGCCAGGAGTTGGTCGACGAGCTGATGGCTGCGCGGCGGGCCGTGGCCGAGGCGAAGCGCGCCGACGACGCCGGGGCGGAGCGAGCCGCCCGGGCTCGCGTGCACGCCGCGAAGGTGGCGCTCGGCGAGCGAGGTCCGAAGTGGTGGGAGCGCATCGAGCGCGAGGTGCTCGAGATGGTCGCCGCGCGCGGGCCGGGCAGGACCATCTGCCCCTCGGAGGTCGCTCGGTCCCTGTCCGGCGATGACGAGGTCCGTCCGCTGATGCCGCACGTGCGCGAGGCGGCGGCGCAGCTCGCGGAGCGAGGGGAGATCGCCGTGACTCAGAAGGGGGAGAGGGTCGACGCGCGGTCCGCCAAGGGTCCGATTCGCCTCGGCCTCATCAACGGCGGCGAGGCGAGCCACTGAGCCCCATCACCGCCGCGCGCGCCGGCGAGCGCCGCGTAGAGTGAGCCGCCCGTGACCGGCGACCCGCCGCCCCGCCCATCCCCGACGGCGGTCGTCGCGACCGCCCGGACCCTCGGGCTCGACGCGCTCACCGTCGAGGTGCTGCGTGCCTTCCGCACCGCGGGGTGCCGCAGCGTCCTTCTCAAGGGGCAGTCGTTCAGACGCCACCTGTACGCCGACGGAGCACCGCGCAGCTACGGGGACGTCGACCTACTCGTCGCCCCGACCGACCTCGCACGGGCCGGAGAGGTGCTGGCGTCGCTCGGCTTCGCGAAGGGGCTCGATCACAGCCACCATCCGGGTCTGGTCGAGCCGCACGCGCAGGAGTGGGGGCGGCCGGGCGGCCCGCGCGTGGTGGACCTGCACTGGCGGATCGCCGGAGTCGGGGCGCCCGCGGAGCGCTCGTGGGAGGTCCTCTCGGCGTGCACCGAGCTGATGCCGGTCGCCGGCGAGCCGGCCGAGTCTCTCCGTGCGGAAGGCGTCGCCCTCCTGGTCGCGCTCCACGCGGCCAGCCACGGCCCGACGGTCGAGAAGGTGGTTCGAGACCTCGAGCGTGCCGTCGAGAGGCTGGACCTCGAGACATGGACCGCCGCCGCGCGTCTGGCCGCCGAGCTCGACGCGACCGAGGCGTTCGCCTCCGGACTGCGAGTCGTGCCCACCGGCGACTCGCTGGCGAACGAGCTGAACCTTCCAGGGGTGCGGTCGCCGCAGCGCGTGCTGCTCGACGGCGGCTCGCCCGCCGGCTCGCACGGCCTGTTGAGGATCGTGCAACCCGCGCCGTTGCGTGAGCGGCTGCGGGCGCTGCGCTACGCGCTGATCCCCCCGCCCATCTACATGCGGGCGACGTCGTCGCTGGCCGCTCGCGGCCGGGTGGGCCTCGTGCTCGCCTACCTCGCGCGGGCGGGGCTGCGGACCCTCCAGCTGCCCGCGGCGATCCGCGCCGTCCGGGGGTCCCGCGCCGCCTCTAGGCCCTGAGGCCGTCCAGCCGACCGCCGGCCGCCGCCGTCTCGGCGACAAGCGCTTCGACGAGCGACGGAGCCAGGGCGAGGCCATCCGGCGGGTCCACCGTGTGGACGGGCACCTCTCGCGCCAGCCGCGCCCACACCGGCAGCAGGTGCGCACGCGTCCGCGCGCCGACCGCGCGCTCGCCGAAGGTGTTGCGAAGGATCACGGGGAGCGCCGCGGACGGCGCGATCCGCTCGATCCTCACCGATCGCGAGCGCCGCGCGCCGAGGACGAAGATCGCCGCGACGCGCCGCGCGCCGTCACAGAGGCTCCCGTCCGCGCGGGAGAGCCGCGCGTAGAGCTTCGGCGGCATGGTGGGGGTCGCGAACACCCGGCGTAGCTCGGCCGGCGCCCATCCCAGCGCCTCGGCCGTGTCCGCGTTCATCCGCAGCTGGCTGCCACCCGGGTGCACGCGCACGTGGTCGCCCGTCGTGTCGAGCGCCGCGATGTCGTCCGTCAGCAGAGCGTGTCCCCCGGCGACGGCCGCGGCCGCGACCGTCGACTTGCCGGCGCCTCCGGGTCCGAGCACGAGGAACGCGGCGCGACCCGTGTCCACCGCGCACCCGTGGAGCAGCGGGACGGCGCGCAGCAGAAGGGCCGTGGGCAGGCCCGTGGTCTCCACGAAGGCGGCGACGTCCGCGAGCTCGATCGGCCCGCGCCAGCGCACCTCGATCGCGCGGCCGTCTCCACTCACGCGCAGGCTCCACGCGCGTTCGCCACCATGCGATGCGTACAGGAGCATCCGGCCGCCGTCCTCGCACTCGTGTACCGATCCCGACCCCGTGTGCGACGTCGTGTCCGCGGCTCGCCGGTCCACCTCAGGCGCGCCCGACGCGTCGAACGCGATGTCGACGTCGATCTGGCGTGTCTCGCTCGCGTGCAGGCCCTGGAGCGGGTGGTTCGACCGGATCGAGAGCCCGAATGCCTCGTAACGGTGGGTCATGCCGGGAGGAACGGCGCGAGTCGAGCGGGCCGTCGGGCAGGGGGGACGTCCTCCGGGGCGACCATGCACAGGCGCTCGTAGAGCGGGCCGAGCTCCGGCGCGTCCGCATCGTTGCGCTCGATGCGCCTGATCGTGCTCGCCAGCGCGAAGTGGTCGTACGGGTTGTGCTCGAGCACGGCGTGACTCTGCTCGGCCGGGGACGCGAACGCGCCGAGCCGGGCCCTCCTGAAGGGCGATCGGATCGCGTCGGCGTGACGTGCTCGGTCGGGACGCCCGAGGCGCGCCGCGGCGCGCGCCCTCAGCTCCGCGAACAGGTCGGAGTAGGCGGGCGACGGATCGACGCGCTCGGCGTACGCGAGCGCCTCCTCGTGCCGATCGAGGCGCTCCAGGCAGCGCGCCGCCAGCAGGTGCGCCTGGTCGTAGGCCGGATGGAGGGCCACGAGCTCGCGGCAGGTCGACAGCGCCGCTTCCGGCTCCTGACGAGAGGCCTCGCCGAGGCGCGCGGCGAGGCGCTCGGCGACGGCGTCGGAG